>DHFN01000037.1 GCA_002402275.1 Anaerolineales bacterium UBA4823 | reverse complement strand
TGTAGACGCCTTCCTGGATGCGCGCACCGCCGGAATCGATCAGACCGATGATAGGGGAGCCGTTCTGCGCTGCCAGATCCATGATACGGCAGATCTTCTGCCCCTGCATCTCGCCCAGTGAACCGCCCATCACGGTGAAATCCTGGGCGTACACATACACGGTGCGCCCGTCAATGGTGCCGTATCCGGTCACAACGCCGTCCCCCAGGTAGGCGTCTTCTTCGGAAACGCTCTTATCAGCGCGCTGCACCACGAACGGCAGCAGCTCCTGGAAGCTGCCGGGGTCCAGCAGCTCATCCAGGCGTTCGCGGGCAGTCATACGCCCTTTTTGGTGCTGTTTGTCAATGCGCTCCTGCCCGCCGCCCAGGCGTGATTTTTGGCGAATTTTATGCAGTTGATTGATTTGTGGATTGTCCTTTGTCATTTTCCTCCAAGTATCATTTTTATTATAAGTGATAAGTTTTTAAATTATTTCAACTCTAGAATCTTAAAAAATCCACAGGGTATTGACATTAATTATTGTTTGATGTAATATGTAATATATCACATATTATATTTTTGAACCGATGATCACAAAGACAAGCAGCCAAAAACCAACAGCCCTGAATGAATGGACTTATCAATATTTAAAAGAAAAAATATTAAATTTGGAGATTTGTCCGGGTGAGCAGATACACATTGAAGATTTTATGGAAAAACTTGAAGTGAGCCGCACACCAATCAGAGAGGCCTTTTTAAGGTTGGCAAACGAAGGCTTGGTTGATGTAAAACCCCGAGTGGGGTATTTTGTGGTTGAGATTACCGAAGATGATATTCGCGATCTGTTTGAGGTCAGGGAATTAATTGAAACTCGTGCTGCACGAAAAGCAGCTGAACTGCTATCTGATGAGGAAATCAAAAATATTGAACAATTATTAAAAGAGAGTGAAGAAGCCGTCAAGAAAAATAACATTGATAAATTTCTGGAAAACGAGATTGAGTTTCACGAATACCTGCAAAAACACATTCAAAATAAAAGGTTTATTGCCTTCATGGACAGTATTAATGACCTCACGTATCGCGAAAGGAAATTATCTGTCAGATCTGCTGAAAATATTAAACAGACCTTGGTAGAACACCGAAGAATTTTAGAAGCACTGCAGAAAAGGGATAGTCAGCAGGCAGAATGGTTTATGGGAGAACACATCCATAACGTCAGCATCAGGTTGATTGAGATAGTGAAGAAATTAAATGAACAAAATTTACTAAATAATCGAGGAAAAAACAATGGGTAAATGGAATCTACCTCCTGAAGGAGGGCACATGGAACGACCTTCCGGTATTTATCTTCAAACGATGACCGGAAAAGAAGTTGAGCAGCGGTTAAAAAAATCTGATCTAATCATTCTGCCGATTGGCAGCACGGAAGCGCATGGGCCGCATGCCAATAGCGGAGAGGACACTTTTTTGGTCACCCGTATGGCTGAAGCAGTAGCGCAAAAAGTCGGCTGTACAGTTGCCGAGCCAATTTGGTATGGTTCTCACCCCTACCATCATTTGGGTATGCCGGGTACGATAGTGGTTCCAGAGGAAACTTTTATTGCCAACTTGCGCGCCATAATGGCCGGGTTGTGGAATGCGGGATTTCGAAAACAGATATTGTTCAACGGTCATGGGCAGGATTACGCGATCCCTGTTGCCATGCACCAGTTTGGCAAAAAATACCAGCTGCCCATGTTGCTGGTGAACATCAACTGGTGGTTCATGATCAAAGAACATATCCGAGATAAAGCCCATGGCGGCCCGTTTGACACGGCGTTTGTTCATGGAGATGAATGTGAGACCTCCTTCTCCATGGCTTTGTTCCCGGAGTTCATCAAGCTGGAGGATGCAGTTGATACTCAGGGAGAAAGCCTCTTCCCACCTGGCCATATTGACAAATCGGGCTCAGCCTATGACCTGCCGATACCCTTTTGGCAGCACGTGGGCGCTTGCACAATTGAACCAATAGCCACACCTGAGGGAGTGGTTGGGTCGGCTACTTTGGCTGATCCTGAAAAAGCCAAGCCTGGCATAACTGCCATGTGTGATTACCTGGAAAAATTGATTACGGAGATCATGGTGATGTATCCGCCGGGAAAATTACCCCCGGTCGAAAAAATCACCATGCGGCCGCCCGAAGAAATTGAAGCCGTCATGAAGCAGCCGTTTGAAGAGGGATGGCGACATATTTACACCATCGCTTACCCGCCGTAGATATATGAGTGTTTTATTGAGCCAAATGGAAACATTATTGAGGAAAAAATATGCCAAAAAGTGAACCAAAAACCGTGGGCGCCGCAGTCATGGTTGCGCCAGGAAAAATGGAATATCAGCAGGTGCCTTACCCAGATCATCTTGAGCCAGGCGCAATGATTGTAAAGATGGAGATGTCCGGAATTTGCGGAACGGATAAGCATGCATTTAAAGGAGAGACAACATTGTATGGAGGTACGGAAACCGAACAGGATATGGTGTTCCCCTCCATTCATGGCCATGAAAATTCCGGCATTGTGGTAGAGATGAATGGTAAAGGGGAGGATATTGAGTATAGCGGTAAGCCCTTAAAGGTAGGCGACCGCATTACCAATTGCCCGAATGTGATTTGCGGTCACTGCTGGTACTGCCGCAGCATTCATGGGTATCCCTATTGTGCAAACCATGAAGGAATTGGTATGACATACTATTCAGACCGCTTTCCATACATAGTGGGGGGATGGGCTGAGTATATGTATTTGCCGCCGAATTCGTGGATTTACAAAGTGCCCGAGTATCTGCCTGTTGAATATGCCGCCTTATCCGAATTATTTGTTGTGACCGCACTGCTCGATCGTGGGAAAGAATACGCAGCTTACGGGGGCAAGGGATTTCACTTTGATGACTGCGTTGTTGTGCAGGGCGCCGGTCCTATTGGTATGTTAATGGTTGCCAAAGCGCGCATGCTGGGAGCCGGAAAAATAATTGCCCTGGATACGTTTCCGAAAAAATTGAAACTGGCTGAAAAGTTCGGTGCCGATGTGACATTCAATGTCAGTGAAATGGATGATCAGGCTTTAGTGGAAGCTATCAGGGCAGAAACCGAAGGGCGGGGGGCGGATGTGGTTGTTGAAACGGTTGGCACACCGGGTGTAGTCCGCGTTGGGCTTGAGATGTTGCGGCGTGGCGGCATGTACCTTGAAACCGGCAATTTTGCCGATACGGGTGNNTTTCACTCAATATTCACCGCCATATCGCTGCGAAAAATGTGCTGATTTACGGCAACACCAACCATCCGCATGACGGTTACTATGCTGCATTTGATATGATGTGGCGCAACCGTGACCGCTTCCCATTTGAAAAACTGATCACTCATCGCTTTAAGCTGCAGCAAGCTCAGGAAGCTGTGGATAAATCATTTGATGAGGATGCATTGAAAGTTGTCTTTGAGATGTAGAGTAGTGTTCTAAAAAACAAATAACATATTTGGTTTATAAAGAAATATTTTCTCTTGGAGGTAATAAGTGCACAATAAACGAACCGTAATAGAAATGAGAAATATTACTAAAGTTTTTCCTGGTGTTCGTGCACTTGATAATGTAAGTTTTTATGTTAAGGAAATGCAAATTCATGCATTAGTAGGAGAAAATGGAGCTGGAAAATCCACTTTAGCAAAAATTCTTGCAGGCATACAGAATCAAGATCATGGTGATATTTTACTTGATGGAAAAATAATTGATATTCATAATTCCAGAAGTGCACAAAAATTGGGAATTGGGATGGTATTTCAAGAAATAAGTTTAATTCCCACATTAAGTGTTGCACAGAACTTACTTTTAGCACATGAACCAGATTTATTTAATATTATTGTTAATAAAAATAGACTATTGTCAGAAGCAAACATATATTTATCTAAAGTTGGATTAAAAATTGACCCTAATAGAAAACTTCAAGATCTTGGTATTGCAGAGCAACAATTGGTAGCTCTTGCAAGAGCTTTATCTTTTCAACCAAGGATATTAATTCTTGATGAAACCACTTCTTCTTTAACATCAAAGGAGACAAATCATTTATTTTCAATTTTAAAAACATTTAAATCTAATGGAGGTAGTGTAATTTATATATCACATCGATTAAATGAAATATTTGAAATTGCAGATCATATAACTGTATTGAAGGATGGATTATTAATAGACTCAGATTCTGTAGAAAAATTTACGATAGACTTGTTAGTTCAAAAAATGGTCGGTCAAAAAATTAAAAAATCTGTTCGAAGGAATATTTCGATTAATAATGAAGTTCTTAGGATAAATAATTTGTCATTAAGGGGATTGTTCAATGATGTAAATATGTTTCTAAAAGAAGGAGAGATAGTTGGTATTGCTGGACTTGTTGGATCAGGTAGAACTGAAATCGCGGAAGCAATTTTTGGAATTAGAAGTTTTGATACAGGAAATATCGAAGTTTATGGAAAAAGCCAAAGAAAAGTCAATCCAATTTTATCAATCAAAAACAGGATGGGTTTCATACCTGAAAATAGACATTTACATGGTTTATGTCTTGGCTTATCCATTCAAAAAAACATAATAATGGCTTCATTGAAGAGATTGTTTCCAAAGGGATTTATTTTTCCAAAACAAGAAAAGGAAACCACCCAAAGATTTATTGAAAAATTTTCAATTTCATCACAATCAAAATCACGCCCTGTTAGATTTTTAAGTGGTGGAAATCAACAAAAAGTTGTCATGGCAAAATGGCTTTGTAGTGAATCAAAAATATTTATCTTTGATGAACCAACAAGGGGAATTGATGTGAAATCGAAGTCAGAGATACATCAATTGATCAATCAATTGACAATTTCAGGAGCTGGAATCCTTTTGATTTCATCAGAATTGCCAGAAATCATCTCATTATGTGATCGTGTTTATGTTATGAAGGAAGGAAAAATAGTAGCTGAATGTTGTGGCAATGATATCCAAGAAAGGAACATTCTTAATTATATGCTGGGAGCAAATAATGAGGTTTAAAAAAATTATCAGAACGCCAGGGATCTTATTTATTATTATTTTAATATTGATTATAGGATCATTTATTTCCCCTCATTTTCTTACACTATCAAATTTTTCTAAAATTTTATACCAGAGTGCAATACTATTGCTTATTGCATCTGGAATGACATTGGTTATAACTCTTGGTGAAATCGATCTTTCACCTGGTGCAGTATTAAGCTTGAGTTCTATGATCACTGCTTTAGCGATGGAAAAAGGATCCAGTGTATTTTTATCAATAATTGTTGGTTTAGCCACTGGATTAATTTGTGGAGTAATCAATGCGTTATTTATCGTGAAAGCAAAAGTGCCTGCTTTTATAACGACATTTGGAATGATGAGTATGGCCAAAGGAGTAAGCTTAGGTTTGAAAGATGGAGCAACAGTCAGAGGTTTAAATGAAAATTTTACAAATACAATTGGTGGAAATATTGGACCAATTCCCGTAGTGGTTTTAATTTCAATATTTTGTTTTATTATTTTATTTGTTCTATTGGCACATGGAAAGTTGGGACCATACTTATTTGCGATTGGGACTGATAAGGAAGCGGCCGAATATTCAGGAATAAATGTCCAATTATATAACGCTCTTCCATTTGTTATTACTGGTTTACTAGCAGGAGTTGCAGGTATTTTATTTACTGCTCGCTTAAATTTAGGTCATCCTACTGGAGGAATTGGTTATGAATTTGAAGCAATCGCAGCAGTAGTTGTTGGTGGCAATCCATTAGAAGGGGGGAGGAGCAACATGGTTGATACACTACTTGGTGTATTTGCACTAAGCATTTTGAAAAATAGTCTGACAATGCTTGGCTATCCGATATGGTGGCAAATGGCAATAAGTGGTCTAGTTTTAATTTTTGCATTACTTGTTCCAAATATCCTTAAATACAAATTAATTAGAATTCGTTTAGGAGATAAGCAATAATGGTGAAAGATAAAGGACTTGTTCACCTTAGAAAGCAAAATGTGAAAATTATCGGTTTATTTAAAGCTGGAAGATTCATTTTTCCGTTATTGTTACTAATTATTTTGGCAATTTTACAGCCTAGTTTTTTAACAATGAGCAATTTTGTTAATATATTGCGACAATCTTCAATTCTTTTTATTTTGGCTGCTGGGCAAACTCTAGTGATATTAACAGAGGGTATAGATCTATCAATTGGATCAATAATTGGATTTACTGCATGCATGGCTGGAAGTTTAGTAATTAATGATGGCAACAACGTTATTGGGATTTTCTTAGCGATAATTCTAGGCATGTTAATAGGTTTGATTAATGGATATATCATTTCTCATATTAGAGTTCCAGCATTTGTGACTACTTATGGAATGCAAATATTAATAAGAGGACTAACAATAGCTTTTATGAAAGGTGATGTTTTTTGGGGATTTAACGATTCTTTTCGATTTATAGGAGCAGGTTCTATAGGAGCAATACCAATGCCGATAATTATTGGTGTATTGGTATTAATAATTTTCTATTTTCTTTTGAATTATTCAACATTTGGGCAATCTATTTATTATTTAGGTAATAACAGAAATGCTACTAAGGTATCTGGTTTTAAGATAAGAAAGATCGAGACTATTGTTTATGCTATATCTGGTTTAGTTGCATCAATCGGAGGATTGTTGTACTTATCACGTTTGAACTCAGCAGAGGCTAGCTTAGGAACGGGTTTTGAAATGGATGCAATTGCTGCAGTTGTTCTTGGGGGAACGTCCTTTTTTGGCGCTGAAGGTAAGATAGAAAATGCCATTATTGGGTCCATAACAATTACACTTTTGAAAAATGCAATGAATTTGTTAGGTATATCATCATATTGGCAACCCTTTATTATTGGATTACTGATTGTAGTAATAATAGCTAATGAACGGGCATTCGAGAAATTAAGAAACCTGATTTTGGTTAGAGAAAGGGTAAATTAGAAAGGAGGTGCGTATAAGATATTGTGATTTGCCTCATTAAAAAAAATTAAGTTCACACAGGAGATGAAATGAAAAAGAAAATTAGTTTTATTGTTAGTACGTTTGCTATTCTGGGATTTCTTTGTGCATGCGGTACACCAGCCACAGTTACAGAAGAAATCCCAGAAATCGCACCTGCTGCACCAGAGTCAGAATCTGCTGAACCGGTGGAAGAAGGAAAAACATATAATCTGGCGCTGATTATACCAGACATGGTTAATCCATTCTGGGTTTATATGAAGGATGGTGCTGAGGTGGTGGCCAATCAATATGGTGCCAATATTGAAGCTTTAGCGCCAATGAAGCCTTACAATGTTGAAGATCAAATTCGTATAATCGAAGATTTGGTACAAAAACAAGTGGATGCAATAGTACTTGTTGCAGCAGATTCCAATGGCGTAATTCCTGGCGTCGAAGCAGCAAATAGTGCAAATATTCCTGTTGTTACTTCTAATACAAGAGTATTTGGTGGTGAGGTTGTCACTTTTGTTGGTTATGACAATGTAGAGGCAATGTACACTGTAGCTAAATATGGCTTAGAAGCTATTAACGGAGAAGGAAAAGTAATTCTACTTGAAGGTACTCCAGGCACTCAAACTGGTGCTGACAGGACTAAAGGAATGCAAAAAGCTGTTGAGGAATTTCCTGGCGTAGAGGTGTTAGCGTCACAAAATGCAGATTTTCAGAGATCAACAGGAATGAGTGTAATGGAGAATCTTCTCCAAAGATTTGACGAAATTGACGCAGTAATATGTGCAAATGATGAGATTGCTCTAGGTGCAATTGAAGCAATTTCTGCTGCCGGTAGAGAGGGAGAAATGATAGTTGTAGGTTTTGACGGTAATAAGGATGCATATATGGCTATCGCACAAGGCAGAATTTTTGCTACACTAGATCAAAATCCTTGGGCTCAATCAGGTCTTGGTGTTGAAAATGCGATCAAATATCTAAACGGAGAAGAAATTCCAGATTTTGTATCAGTTGATTACAGGTTGGTAACATCTGAAAATGTAATCGATGTGGCAAAAGAAAGATTTGGAATAACCTTAATAGGACAATAAAATATTCAAAAAATCTACCTGGAAAATAGAGATATTTTCCAGGTAGAAAATTAATAGATTAGATTTTATAAAAAAATCGAATCAACAATTTTCGGTTTTTTCTAGAAAAGGATTAACAATGAGTAAAAGAGAATATTTCGAATTATCAATGGAGCAAGAATGGCGGGATGATACACATCGAGCATACGAGACAATTGAGTCTATGGGTGAAAGCGTACGTCTCTTGTCAGAAGATGACGTTTTAGAAGTACTTGATGGTGCCTTTGATATGCATGTTCATGCATATCCAGACCCATTAATTGATACAGGCTGGGATCAGGTACAAGTAACAAAAATGGCCACGGACATCGGTATGGGTGGATGCAATTTCAAAGCTCATACTTTTCCCACTGCTGCCACCGTCCCATTTGTAAATATGATAGTTAAAGACTACGCAGAACAAATTGGGAAAAAACCTGCTGTTGCTTATGGTGGCATTGTCTTAAATTATTTTTCGGGCGGCTTAAATCCTGATAGCGTTGAGATGGTCGCTAGATTGGGTGGAAAAACCGTTTGGCTGCCAAGCCATGATTCTGCTCACCATAACAGGGTGATAAGCGACCCGGGCACAAATTGGATTGAATTATTGGATGAAAAAGATGAGATTCTTCCTGATCTTAGAAAAATAATGGAAATTGTTAAAGCCAATGATATGATTCTTGATCCTTGCCACGCAAGCACCAAACAGCGTTTTGTAGTTACACGAGAGGCTATAAAAATGGGCATCAAGAAGATCATGTTGACCCACCCTAATTGGAATGTCACCAAGATGACAATGGATCAGATGATTGAGATCACAAAAATGGGTGCCTATGTTGGCATTTTCGCTTATGGTGATATCCCAAATTACAATAATCCAAACTGTGATCCTCAATATTTCATGGAATGTATCAAAACATTAAGCCCTGATCATTGTTTCATTGCATCAGACCTAGGAACAGTAATCAACGTTCCCCCAAGCGAAGGAATGAAACTTTTTGTGCGGATTTTATTAGCCAACGGATTCAAAAAATCAGATATAAGAAAAATGGTTGTTGACAATCCAAGGTATTTACTTGGTTTAGATTAGTACAACCCATTTATTTGTTTAATATATTTATCAAATTAAATATTTCTTATTTCATACGATAAAGGATATTAATTTTGAGAGATAATTTTCAAATTGGCATAGCCATGTCTCCCCGTGAGACTGCTTTTGGACCACTTTTATTTTCAGGGCAATTGGAAAATGGCATACGCCAGCTGGCTCAAAACGATATTGCTTTTATTGAACTGAGTCTGCGAAAGACAAATGATATTAATACCCAAGAATTACATAAGTTACTAAATCACCATAATATCAAAGTAACGGCACTCGCCACAGGCCAGGCTTGTTTGTTTGATAACCTGTGCCTTTCAAATATGAATGATGAATCCCGTAATATTGCAATTGACCATCTAAAGTCAATGATCGAACTTGCCGCTGAATTATCGTCAGGCGCGGTGATTATTGGCGGGATACGAGGAAAATTGACGGGTTCTGAGGAAGATAAAAAACTTCAGCGCACATTGGGCATTGAAGCAATTGGACAATGCGCTGAATATGCGAAAAAATTTGGGATAATGATCTTGATAGAACCCATCAACCGATATGAGATGAACTGGATCAACACTGCAGAGGAAGGTTTAGAGGTGATTGCTCAACTTTCGATGCAATCCCTGAAATTGCTGCTGGATACCTTTCACATGAATATCGAAGAGAAAAATATGATAGAAGCTATTCGGCCAGCGGGAGAGCAGCTGGGCTACCTCCATTTTGCAGATAACAACCGGCATGCCCCAGGGCAGGGACAGTTAGATTTCGCTTCTATTCTCAAAGTTCTAAATGAAATTGGGTATACTGGTCCAATCGTATCAGAAATTCTGCCGCTTCCAGATGATTTATCAGCGCTGAAAGATACTGCCGCATTTTGGAAAAACCTGGACTATCAATTTTGATATTATTTAGTCAGATACATAATCATTAAGAAATTACTTATCTGATTATTTATCCAAAACTCTTATAATTATTTAAAATTATAAAAATTTTTGTGCCAAAGAAAGGATGTCAACCGATGTCAACAAAATACAAGAGCCCCCTGCATGAAACGGTGTCAACTACCCAAACCGATTTCTGGAATGATTCCTGTTCGGTTGAGGAGCTGACTTACGCCATCGAACACGGCGCGGTGGGCGCTACGTCCAACCCCACCATTGTGTTCAATGTACTCAAACAGGAACTGCACCTGTGGAAAGACCGCCTCAACCAGCTGATTCGAGAAAATCCGGAGTGGTCGGAGGTGGAGATCACCTGGAAGATCTTTGAGGAGATCGGGCTGAAGGGTGCCAGCCTGCTGCTGCCTGTTTTTGAACGCGAAAAGGGCAAAAAAGGCCGGCTGTCCATCCAGACCAACCCGGCCAACTACCGCAATGCAGAGGCTGTTGCCCAACAGGCCGTCCACTTCCATTCCCTGGCTCCCAATATGCAGGTGAAGGCGCCCGTCACGCAGGCCGGCGTGAAAGCCATTGAAGAAGCCACTTACCAGGGTGTCAATATCAATGCAACCGTATGCTTCACGGTTCCCCAATCGCTGGCGGTGGCTGAAGCTGTTGAACGCGGCCTCAAACGGCGGGAGGCGGAAGGCAAGCCAGTTGATGATATGTCGCCGGTGTGCACCATCATGGTCGGGCGCATGGATGACTGGCTCAAAGTGGTTGCTAAAAAGGAAGGTGTCATGGTTACGCCCGGCTACATGGATTGGGCCGGCGTGGCGGTCATGAAAAAAGCCTACGGCATTTATCAGGCGCGCGGTTATCGCACCCGCCTGCTGGCTGCCGCCTACCGCCACCATCTGCACTGGTCGGAGTTCATTGGCGGCGATGTGGTGCTGACCATTCCCTATGAGTGGCAGCTGCTGTTTAATCAATCGGAAATCGAGGTCAAAGAGCGCATGCACAACCCTGTGCCGGCAGAAATTGTGGACACGCTTTACTCCCATTTCGGGGAATTCCGTAAGGCATACGATGAAGACGGGCTAAGCCCGGAAAAATTTGACACCTACGGCGCCACGGTGCGCACGCTGCGCGGTTTCATCACCTCTTACCATGACCTGCAGGCCTTCATCCGCGACTTTATGCTGCCCAACCCGGATAAATAGAAAGGATCATAACCATGTCTTCTATCATTGATGAATTAATGTCCAAGGCGCGTGCTGCCCAGCAGCAGATTGAGTTCTGGCCGCAGGAAAAGGTGGATATGATGGTTGCCGCTGTGGGCTGGGAAACCTACAAGCGCGCAGAAGAGATCGCTCGCCTGGCGATTGAGGAAACCCAGATGGGTGTGTATGAACATAAACTGCTCAAGCACCAGAAGAAAACGCTCGGTACTTTGCGCGATCTGCAGGGCGTCAAAACAGTGGGTGTGATCGAGGAGGATGCCGAAAAAGGGCTGATCAAGATCGCCAAGCCGGTGGGCGTGATTGGTGCGCTGACGCCGGTGACCAACTGCGAGACCACACTGCCATCCAAAGCCCTGCCTGCTCTGAAAGGGCGCAACGCCATCATATTCGCTCCGCACCCCAAAGCAAAAAAGACAGCGCAACTGGTGTGCGAATCCATGCGCGAGGGGCTTAAAAAAGTGGGCGCACCGCAGGATCTGATCCAGCTTATCCAGGAACCATCCATTGATATGGCAAAAGAATTGATGACCGCGGTGGACCTGGTGGTGGCTACTGGTGGCGGGCCGATGGTCAAATCCGCCTATTCCAGCGGCACGCCAGCCTACGGGGTTGGCGCCGGCAACGCGGTGGTGATTGTGGATGAGACCGCCAATCTGGCAGAAGCCGCCGAGAAGATCTTCCAGGGCAAGACTTTTGATAACGCTACCAGCTGCTCTTCAGAAAACTCGCTGGTTATCCAGTCATCCATCTACGCGCCCATGCTTGAAGAGCTGAAGAAGCAGGGCGGATATATGTGCAGTGACGCTGAGCGCGATAAACTGCAGGCGCTGATGTGGCCGGATGGCGAGCATCTGAATGGCGCCATTGTAGCGCAGCCCGTCGAAAAGCTGGCTGCCATGGCGGGCATCGAGATCCCGCAGGGCACAACCTTCTTGATGGTGGCGGGTAAAAAAGTTGGCAAAGAAGACCCGTTCTGCAAGGAAAAGCTGTCGCTGGTGCTGACCATCTGGAAGTATGAGCAGTTTGATGAGGCAGTCAAAATGGTGGAGGAAATCACCGCCATCAATGGCCGCGGGCATTCGTGCGGAATCCACACATCCAATGAAGACCGCATCCTGCAGCTGGGCATGCGTGTAAAAGCCAGCCGCATCATGGTTAACCAGCCGCACTCCTACGGCAACAGCGGCAACTACAATAACGGCATGCCTTTTACATTGACCCTGGGCTGCGGCACCTGGGGTGGTAACATCACAACGGAGAACATCCACTGGAAGCATTACCTGAACGTCACCTGGATCTCAAAACCGATCGAGCCGGTTGTCCCGGATGAAGCAGCCATTTTCGGAGGCTACTGGCGAGAGTTTGGAAAATAAGATTAGAAAATCGATAAATATAAGCGCTGGGAATGATATCCAGTGTTTTCTAAAATACCAGGATGGCAACCAGCACAAAAAATGAGACTGGCAGAATGAGTGTACTGGCAAAGGTCAAGTAGGATGCCATCCTGAAGCCTTTCTTGCGGTATAAATAGGCGCCCAGTGCAATATCCGCCACCAGCATCAGAAGCGACAGCACAGGCAGCAGCAGCAATCTTTCTGCCGGTGAGGCTTGCATGGTCTGCT
>DHFN01000025.1 GCA_002402275.1 Anaerolineales bacterium UBA4823 | reverse complement strand
TGGGAAGCAATCTTTACCCACTCGAGCGGGTTTTTTTGCGGAGAAAGCCGACTGACTGTTCCTACAATAGGTGCGTCAATTGGAACTCCAAGTTGGAGATGAATCTGGGGTTTTAATTTTGCTTTGGGTTGAAACTGATCCAATGGAATTGCCGAGCGGATTAATTGATATTGTTCTGGTTTTCCGATTTTATTGATCAGCCCTTTTTGCTGGTCTACCATAGAAACAACAATAATTCTTTGACAGAAACGGGCGGTTAACCTTTCCAGAAAGATGTACATTTCTTTCTTGAATAACGGCATGTAATCATGAAAACTCCAACCATGGACTGTATGGAGGATAACTGGCGTGCCAGCTAACTTAGCTGCGATACGGCCTAATATTCCAGCTTTAGAGGAATGAGTGTGCACCAATGCATATTGATTGTGTTTGATTATTGAATAGAGCTTGATTAAGGCAATCAGGTCTTTAAGCGGATTAATCTCCCGGAGCAATTCGGGAACAATTGTAATTTTTACACCAAGATTGCGAGCTTCCTCGATCAAAGAACCTTCGCTGCCAGTTTGCGGACCACAGATGACCTCCACTTGAAATCTACTCTTATCTAATAAAGCAGCTGTATACATCGTATTTTCTTGGGCTCCCCCAACAATCATTCGGGTAATGATGTGCAAGATCCGAATAGGTTGATTAATTGGAGTGATCTTATTTAAAGCCAACGAGTATTTGTCAAGTGAGGTCATTTTTTCCAAGATAATTTCGATAATTGGGCTTGATAAAGCTCTTCGAGTTTCTGGAGGGTAGATTGGATCGAATAGTTTTCTTCGATAAATTTCCTGGCATTGTTTCCAAGAGTTTGTCTGTATTGGGGATTCAAGTAAAGGCGTTGAACAGCTTGGATGATCTCCTGTGGGTTATCCGGCGAGACCAAGATGCCGGTCTGCTCAGGTTGAATCACCTCTATTGTACCTCCGCGATTAGTAGCGATGACTGGCAGAGCCATTGCCATTGCCTCCAGTAAAGCGAGTGAAACACCTTCCCATTTTGAAGGAAGGATAAATATATCCGCGTTGTTCAACCATTCAGCGGGATTGGTTTGGTAACCTTGAAATGAAATATGGTCAGCTATACCTAGCTTTTTGCTTAATTTTTCTAGATTGATTCTTTCCTTACCTTCACCGAGAATATCAAGATGAAACGGAATTCCTGCTTGGATCAAGTCTGTCACTACACTAAGTAATATTCGCTGATTTTTCTCGGGGGTTAGCCTTCCGATAGTGATAAGTTTTAATGGAGTGTCATGTGCTTGATGGAGGTATTGTTTTGGCTGGGGTGGAATGGGAATACCGTTTGGAATTAATGAAATCTTGCTATAAGGGATGCCTTCCCGTTGGTGAAGAATATTGGCGACCGCTTGGCAGCTAACAAGATAAAGATTAACTAAACCATTCGAGAGGGAATCCAAATAGCTTCGGAAATGGGAGCGATCGAGTTCAGGTCCAGCTTGGTGGCAGAGAATAATTGGAATCCCACATAAATGTCCCACCCATCGTCCTACGATTCCAGCATGATAAAGGTGGGTATGCAGGATGACCGGGGGTGAGGTTTTCCAAAGGTGGAAAAGTTTGGCGAGCGCTTTAATATCCCATTTAGCGTGTGCGTCTAATGAAACGACCTCAATGCCTTGCTCCTTCAATTGAATAGAATAATCTTGATCCCTGGTTAAGGTGATTAAGCGTATTTTCCAGCCTTGTTCATTTAAAATCGGGAGAAGATTGAAGACCAATCGCTCGACACCCCCTTTGATTTTCATCTGGGTGATGAACCAGTCAATTTGAGTAGGAGGGATGAATTTATCCGACATAATCAGGAATGTATTGACAGGTATAAATTGGCAATTTTCTGAATATCATACTGCTGGGCAGTTTCATTTCCATGGGCGATTAATCGAGCCCGTAATGACGGATTCTGGATGAGTTCTTCTATGGCTTCTGCTAAAGCTTCAATATCCCCTTCTTTCACTAAAATACCGTTAAATCCATTTTGAATAAAGTCAGAGGGACCATAATCGCAATCATAGCTGATTATTGGACAATTGCAAGCTAATGCTTCAAGGAGAACCAGTCCAAATCCTTCATACCTAGAACTTAATACCAGGCAAGCTGCTTTCGGATAAACCTGAAAGGGATTATCAACATTACCCAAAAAGTGAGTTCGATCATAAACGTTTAAAGCACAAGCTAAATCCTTCAAGTTATTTAATTCATCCCCCGATCCCAAAATAACTAGATGGATTTCCGGGTTATTCATTTTTGCAAATGCCTGAATTAAACGGTCGAAGCCTTTGGCAATATGTAATCTCCCAACCGCTAAAATGTATTGGGGCGGAAGGTCAAGGTCTATGGGCTGTTTTTGGTTCAGAGCTCGGGAAATTTGCTCTAAAGAGATTGGATTTGGAATGCAAACGATTTTTTGAGCTGGGACAAAATATGGTGTTATGGCATTCTTAATTCCAGAAGAAACGACGATCACTCGCGGGGGTAGCCGATAGAGCAAGCTGATGAATATTTTATGTGAACTCAAAAAGAATTTTGGGTTATTGTGGACACTGATATTTGTTTTAGAAAGATTCCGTGAAAAAAGGGCTGCCAGAATGGTAGGAAAATTAGCAGTTTCCATAAAAGAAAAAATCATATCCGGTTCGATTTCATTAAACAGCTTGCATAAATGAATAATACGCTTAAAGAAGTTCGAAATTTTTCCAAAGACACTCTTCTTAGCTGGATAATTTAAATCTACAAGTTTAGCATGATAAGGATAAGCAATTTCTTGGGAATTAAATAAAACCAAAGTCACATCATGATCTTTGCTCCACTCTTGGGTGAGTAATGAAACCACTCTTTCTGAACCCCCCATCCGTAAAGATGGACTTACCAGAATTATTTTCATTGAGGATTAACCATTGACTAGTTCTTTCGTCTGTAATCGAGCAAAAACCTTAAGCATCCCAAAGGATAGAACAGTATCTCCAAAGTTTTTGCCCGAAGTGTCTGAAGAGGATAATAAAGTGAGCATCCTTTCTTTTTTATATGTAAATGAAAACGGGTGTAATTGGCAGCCATTTTGATAAACCAAATTGGACGATCAAAGAAATAATCCATCTCTTGGTCTAGCACTTGGCTTGCCCAATAAGCGTGTCCTTCAGCATTCTCCTGTAATGACTGAAGCTGATATTTATAATGGGTTATTTGATCGCTCCCTTTATAGGATCTTAAGAGGATTTCGTTGATATAACGGGTTTGATATTTTCGGGCAATTTTTGTGTATACAACCCCTTCTGGAACATGATTGGGTATTTCTTCGGGAAAGGGAAATTGTTTCAATATTTCGGTTTTAATAAAGCCACATTTATCCCCTTTTACTTTATAACGATAAAAGATCTCCAGAGAATTGCTATCCATAATTGGTTGAGGAAATCTGGTTCCAACAATTTGATTTTCTTCGTCAATTCGCAGACCAGTTATTCCCGCCAATTGTTCCTGATCTAGGTTAGGGATAGCTTCCCAGTAACGAAAGAGGATTGCCAGTGCATCTGGTAATAGTTCATCATCGCTGTCAATAGCCAGGAATAATTTCCCTTGGGCTAGTCTAACTCCCAAATTCAGTGCGGTTTTTTTATGTTGGTGAGCCTGGAATTGATAGCGAATGGGAAAGTTACAATCCGAATAAAACGATTCCACAACCTGGCTGGTATTGTCTTCAGATCCATCATCTACAATCAGCCATTCAAAATCGGTATAAGTTTGTGATTTTAGGCTTTTGAATAATCGGGGTAGACAATAGGCACGATTGTAGGTGGGAGTAAAAACTGTAAAAGGTTTGGAATAAAGAACACTCATATTTAAATATTGCCTATAATTCAAGATTAGGAATTATTAAATCCATAACTCTTGTGGTAAGATAAATTTATCTTATTGCGAGGTATCTCCATGCCATCAAAAATCACACGACTTTGTGATAATCTGATCGAAGCGGGCTGGATCGCTGCAGCAATCACAACCCCCCTGTATTTTAACGTATATTCAAGCCGAATATTTGAACCCGATAAAATTGTCTTATTAAGGTCAATTGCTCTGCTAGTTGCTTTAGCTTGGTTGGTGAAAACCATTGACCAATGGGATAGATTAAATAGACGAACTTCCTCAATTAAGGGTTTTTTATCGATTCCATTAATGCTTCCGGTCAGTATATTGATCGTCAGCTATTTGATCTCTTCCATTTTTTCAATTGTCCCGATCACAAGCTGGCTAGGCTCCTATCAAAGGTTACAAGGTACCTATACAACATTTTCGTATATCATCCTATTTGCGTCCTTAGTATTTAATTATAAAGGTTTTGATCAGATCAAACGATTAATTAGCGTGATGATCGTCGTGAGTTTTCCAGTTGCCATGTATGGATTACTTCAACGGTACCACATTGACCCAATTCCCTGGGGCGGTGATGTTTCCGAACGGATTGCTTCCACAATGGGAAATTCCATTTTTGTAGCAGCTTATTTAATCATGGTGTTCCCATTAACCCTTAGCCGGATCATTTCTTCGTTTGCTGAATTGGCTAGGATACCCACATTATCTATTTTGGTGTTTCTAAAATCTACTTTCTATCTATTTATCCTCATACTACAAGTTATCGCTCTCTTTTTCAGTGGCAGTCGTGGCCCTGCTTT
Source organism: Anaerolineales bacterium UBA4823 (assembly GCA_002402275.1). Lineage (GTDB taxonomy): Bacteria > Chloroflexota > Anaerolineae > Anaerolineales > UBA4823 > UBA4823. The sequence goes on along the minus strand of DHFN01000025.1, from coordinate 31,507 downwards.
AGGTTGGATGAGTAGTGTTTTAATTTTTACTTTGTTATGGTTCCTATGGAGAAAACAAAAAACAGCAGCTTCATTGGTGATTGCCGGAACCTTAGTTTTAGGGGTATTTTTATTAGTGTTCAATATGCCTAATAGTCCCTTCGAATCCCTAAAAGAAAATCCCGCCATTGGCCGATATGGTCAACTATTAGACCCCGAAAGCAATAATGCCCGCGTCCGAACTTATATCTGGCAAGGGGCTGCCAAATTATTTACCAATCTAAAACCTCTGGAATATCCTGACGGAAAGCGTGATGTTTTCTATTTCATTCGTCCACTGATTGGATATGGACCAGAGAGTATGTATGTCGCCTATAACCGTTTTTATCCTCCTCAGCTGACTTTGGTCGAAAAACGGAATGCCTCTCCAGATCGTTCCCATAATGAAAGTTGGGACTCTTTAATTATTACCGGAATTTTAGGATTCATTGTCTATCTATTGTTATTTAGTAGCATCTTTTATTATGGTTTAAAGAGATTGAAATTAATCGAGAATCGCTATGATCAAAAATTGTTTATTTCTTTGATGGTAGGATTAGGAATCCTGCTATCCTTAGTGATGATTTTCTGGAGAGGGGTGGAATATTTTGGTATAGCCTTTCCAATCGGGATGATTGCTGGGTTATTTGTGTTTTTGGGATATAAAATCCTGATTCAAAAAGACTTCTCCTCCAAAGATGACTTACCTATTCAGGAAGCTTTAATTCTTATTGCAGTTATTTCTGTTTTTGTGGCTCACCTTGTGGAAATTAATTTTGGCATTGCGATTGCTGTCACACGCACGTACTTTTGGTTGATGGCAGGTATGCTGGTTTTACTGGTTAGACCTGCCTCGGAAGTCGAGAAGGTAGAGGAAATCAATTCGCAACCCAGCCCAGTTGAAAAGAAACGCCGAAAGAGAAGTGAGCCTAACTTGGCAACGGTTAATCGCAAGACGTGGGTGGAAAAATATTCTCCGGGTTTACAAAATGGTATTATCCTAGCAATCATCTTAATGGTATTAGGATATGATTTTATCAACTCGACTCAATTAGGATTCCAACCCCTCCAGATTGTTTGGAATTCCTTCACTCAAGTTAAAGGGGATCAAATTATTTCTTCTTCGGGTGTTTTATTGTTAGTTATTCTGAGTGGTTTTATTGGGAGTGTAGTTCTGTTAGCCGAACATAGTCCTAAAGATACAGGATTTAGATCCCTCAATAATTGGCTGATTATGATAGGGGTTGGGTTTATCCTCGCATTTTTGTTTTGGTTTTCCCACGCTTATGCTCTTTCCAACATTACAGCATCTCAAGTGACCAACCTGACTGAAGTGTTGGAACGGGTAACAGCCTATGAAAATTTACTCTCCAATTATTCTATTTGGTTCTTCTTGTTTATTGGTTTTTTTGCCATTGTCAATACTTTTTCGAATCAACTCACCAATAGATCGGCAAACGGCAAAATTCTAGCAATAATGGTTTTGATTATCGGCATCTTTTGTTGGGGGTTAATTGTAAACCAAAGCAATATCAAGGTCAGTAAAGCGGATATTGACTTCAAACTTGCCGAACCTTTTGCCAAAGAAGGTACCTGGCCTGTGGCAATTGAAATTTATAAACATGGAATAACAATCGCCCCGCGAGAAGATTATTATTATCTCTTTTTAGGACGTGCGTACCTGGAACAAGCTAAGGCAATTACCGAAGACCAACAAAGAGATGCATTTTTCCATCAAGCTGAAAGTGATTTGCTCACTGCCCAAAAGATTAACCCCTTGAACACAGACCATACCGCCAACCTGGCTCGCTTATATAGTATGTGGTCACTTTATACAAGCGATCCGCAAATAAAACAGAAAAGATTTGACCAATCCAACCTCTATTTCGAGAAAGCGATCTCACTTAGCCCAAACAGTTCGCGGCTTTGGGATGAATGGGCAATTTTATTAATGACCTCTGACAACACACGTCAAGATGCATTGGAAAAATTATTCCAGGCTTATAAATTAGATCCAACCTATGATTGGACTGCTTACCTTTTCGCTGACTATTACGCAAAATTAACCCGACGTTCGAGCGGTCAGGAAAAAAATGATGCAATTGTAAATACCATTACCAATTATCAAAAAGCGGTAAATCTTGCTGAAGATGTGTCTTTGAAAGTAAATTATTTACTTAACCTCACCCAATTCGCTATCGAGCAAGATCAGATTAAGGTAGCTATTGAATCACTCAATCAAATTCTTACTTATGTTCCAAATGGGCCTGAAACCTGGAAATATGAAAATCTGTTAGCTCAATTGTATTATGGTATAGGGGATAAAGCTCAGGCAAAAGAATTTGCGCAGAGAGCTTTAACCACCTGTCCGGAAGACCAAAAACAACAAATCGAAGATTTGCTCCAAAAGATCAATCAGTAAGACTATGGATATTTGGTTACTCTTAGCTGGGTTGGTTTTTTCCTTTTTGGGCTGTTGGTTTATTCGTAGGGTTTTGATTGCATATAAGATTTATGATTTACCAAGAGATGATCGTTGGCATGTGACACCCATCCCTAAATTCGGGGGAGTGGGGATTTTTGTTGCGACTCTCTTGACGCTGGTGATCTATTTTGGGATCCGAAAAGATTGGCAGGATTTCCCCTTGGGGTTATTAAGCGGTAGTCTGGTGGCATTTTTGTTAGGGGTAGTTGATGATGTTAAACCAATTTCACCAGCTACAAAATTAATTGGGCAAATATTAGCCGCCAGCTTAGTCATAGCTCAAGGATATACAACTTTGTTTTTCACTCCCCGCTTAGGGAATAGCGTTATTGCTCAATTACCGAATATCCTGTTGACATTTATCTGGTTAGTGGGCATCACTAATGCGATCAACCTGCTGGACAATATGGATGGATTAGCTGGGGGGATTTCATTAATTGCCAGCGGGTTTTTAAGTTACTTGTTTTGGAAAAATGGAGATTGGGTTTTATTTTCCATTTCGTTATCTCTGGGTGGGGCTATAGTCGGTTTCCTCATTTGGAATTTTCCTCCAGCTAGTCTTTTCATGGGGGATAGTGGAAGTCAATTTATCGGATTTACTTTGGCATTATTAGCAATTGCCCGTCAACCACAAGCCTCCAATATTTTTGCTGTGATGGGAGTTCCGACGTTGCTCTTTTTGCTCCCCATTCTGGATACAACTTTTGTGACGATCACTAGGTTATTTAGGGGTGAATCACCTGTTAAAGGCGGAAAAGATCATACCTCGCATCGTTTGATCGAATTTGGACTAAATGAACGTCAAGTGGTTTTAGTCCTATGCATCATTGCACTCATCTGCGGAATTAGTGCAATGGTTCTGGAATCTTTGGATTATGACTTAAGTTTAGTGCTTATTCCGGTAATTATGATTGTTTTATTGATTTTCACTACGTATTTAGCAGGATTGAAAATTAGAGAAGAAAAAGGATCAACAAAAGTTGCAATTTTACCAAATTGGATTGTTGGATTTGCTCTCCAACGAAATCTATTAGAAGTAGTTTTTGATTTCCTGATGATCGCAGTTGCCTATTATTTGGCGATATTTGTTCAAAAATTAGCAGTCAATCTAACCGGCCTCGAAAGCTACCTTGCGACACTTCCTTTTGCTTTAATCTGTGCATATATTTCGTTTTACTTTAATGGATTATATCGAGATTTATGGAGATACTTGGGCAGTGAAAGCATTTTCAATTATGGCAAAGCTTCAGCAATAAGCGCGGTGCTCTTTTGGATCCTGATTTCACTTTTGTATCCTAAAATTCATCTATCCTTAGTCACTTATTTGTTATTTGGGATATTCTTATTCTTCGGTTTAATTGCAACTCGCTATTCTTATAAAGCATTAGACGTATTCTCAGCCCGACAGCGTTCGAATAACTTCGAAAAAGTCTGGATATACGGTTCAGATAAAGACGCAGATTTTGTGATTCAATGGTTGATGGTTCATCCTGAATTGAAATTGAATGTAATTGGTATAATTAGTGATGAACGCAATAAAATCAACAAGAATATTCATGGAATTCCTATTATTGGTTCAATCCAGAACTTGGAATTCATCCATAGAACCGGATCGGTTAATGGTTTGATAATTGCACCTCAATCAGACGACAACCCTGATTTAGAGAAATTTATTGACTATTGTAAAAACAATCAATGCTGGATTCGCAAAATTAATATTAATATAGAAGAAATTAAGTTCTGAAAGAAGGATAATATGCAGCCTGAACAAAAAAGCTTAGTCCATACCAATCCAGCGCCTTTAATTACCGTTAAAGGAACCCATCGGCAAGTTGGTCAACAAATTGGGGAAGCTTGTCGAGAACAAGTAAACCATAGTTTGGAAAATGCCCGAATCTTGTTGGATAGTGCTTATACGGATTTGGAATTAACTTGGAAAGGGGCAATCATACAATCCCGCAAATACATTCCCTTTGCTCAAGAGCGTTACCCCCAATATATTGAAGAGTTAGAAGGTATCTCAGAAGGTGCCAATGTTGGATTTGATGATTTAGCGGTTTTAAATGCGATGGAAGCAGTAACCATGGATGCGCTGCACTTAACGAAATGTACCAGCCTGGCTGTCAATCAATCCTTAACCGCGGATGGTAGTGTTCTGGTAGCTCATAACGAGGATTGGCTACCGGAAGATGAAAGCGATGTTTATCTAGTACATGTGGAAACCGAGGATGAACCTCCTTTCCTGGCAATGACTTATGGCGGTTTGTTGCCGAATATTGGGATGAACGAAGCGGGTATTGCACAATGTTGCGATACTGTCTACCCAACCGATAGCCGAATTGGTATTCCACGCGTCATTGTTTCTCGGGCGGTTTTAGGAGCTCAAACACCAGCTGAAGCCATCCGTTGTATGGTAATTCCTCATCGCGCCGCTGGTTATAACCATTTGTTAGCCCATGACAGTGGTGAGTTGTATAATGTTGAAGTATCCGCTCGCAGTTTTGCAATCTTGCCTGGCATGGATGGGACAGTTGTGCATACCAATCACTATCTTGATCCGCGTATGCAAGCAATAGAATACGAACCAGATGAATTAATTGACACCCGGGTTCGTTATTTTCGAGCTTTACGGTTAATCCACCAGAACAATATGCACACGGTCAAAACGCTCCAAGCTATTCAACGCGATCATGTCAATTTCCCCGATTCAATTTGTAATCATACCGAGCAGGAAGACTCTCCATTGGATAGAGAAAAGACCATCAATGCGATGGTGATGGATTTGACTGAAAGAGTAATTTACTTAGCTTGGGGCAACCCTTGTGCTAACTCGTATTATCCTTATTATTTATGATATTTACCTGCTCTGATCTTCCTAGGTAATCTGCGTTGATATTGTTCTTCGATTTCATGAACCTGGTTAATTTTTTCTCGGATGGCAGATTCTAACCAAATTTGACCTTTTTCACGAGTTCCCAAGCTACCAGCGCCATACGCGCCGGTTTGAGTATCATCGGTCCAAGGTGGATTTGCTACGAGGGAACCCCCTTCTATCCAATCCATATAGTAGGAAGGGGTGGATATGAACTCGGTTTCATCAACTACCTTTTCCATGTGAACTAGCTCGGGGCGGAGACAAAGCATCAAAGAGGTTTCTAATTCACAAGCATGCCCCATTCCACCTATCGCAGATTGACGATGGGTTTCTAGTGCTTTTATACCCTCGGGAGTATTAAGATAAAGATAAGAGGTCGCACAAAAAATATTGGGATATCGTTCGCCGGCATATTTAACAACATTAACTAAAAAAGAACAATTACCGCCATGTCCACTCATCAAATAAAAACGAGTAAAACCCTTTTGGACAAGCGCATCTAGGATAGATAAAGTAAAATCTTCGAAAGCGCGTCCTCCTGCATTGAGGGTCCCAGCAAATGAATCGCGGTGGGTACTGACACCATAGGGCATAACTGGCAGGGAGATTGATTTCTCAGGCAAATTGATGATGACACCTTGAGCAATAGCGTTAATGATTTCAGTATCTGTAGATAGGGGGAGGTGATAACCATGTTGTTCAGTATGTCCAATTGGGATTAAGACAACCTTTTCTAAATCATTTAAGGAAAAATAATCCGAGAGAGGTTGATTAATCCGTTGTACAATTTGGGTGCATCCTAACTTTAAATCTAATCCGCTAGGCGTAAGTACAAAGATTTGAGTAAAACCATCATCTCGGACACTTTGGAGTAGATTCAAGAGAATGCCCGTCAAGACATTCTCGGGAAGATACAATAAGCTTCCTCTCCAACCATAAGGGAATGTTGGAAAGATCACCATTTTAGTTGGATTGGATAGTGCTTCGGAAACTTTGTTCCAAGCATATCCATCCCCTAATGGAAGAACCATTGGACAATCCCGCGGAAGATCTGCCACTTCAAGCCAGGTTAACTCGGCATAATAAATGAGTTGAGTCATAGTCTATTTCAAAGACGGGATAGAAGCTCGTTCTTTTTTTGTTCAAATTCTTGATCGGTAAGAATACCTTGTTTGCGAAGTTGATCGAGATTTGTAATCAAAGCGGGAATGCTTTTATGGGAATCATCCTCAGGAATGATAAAATTCTCGTGGTCCAGGTGTTCCTTGGCATTAATGAGGGCAGTTTTAAATTGAATGGGATGAGCAATCCTTTTAAAAAGGTTGACCCCTAATTCACTGGCGGTCAGAATTTCTACATCCCCATAATCAAATATCCTTCCAAGATAAGGCTGGGTCAGTTTTAAGTCATTCACTTTTTCCAGATTACTGTCAACGACGTTTTTATTAAAAATTCCACTGATCTGAATGACTCGCCGATTGGTCACAATAAATTGGTAGTTAGACCAACGAGCAATGTCGAGGGTCATTGTGATGACCGGGATAATAATTAGAATAAAACCAATTGGTAGAATGAAAATGGCAAATGCTGGATAGGTCATAGATGACCAGATACAAGCAGCCAAAACAGCCAGTATGATGATAACTTCTAATAGGATCTTGCCAACCAGGATTGTCCAATGTTGCCGAGTGGTAAAAATAATGTTTTCTTTTTCACCCAATAATCTCTCTAAATAAGATCCGGTTCTCATGGTTTTCCTCCAACAAAAAAATGGGAATGGATAATTCGTGCTAGACGCTCTAAACGATATTGTAACTCAGGTTGCCAGCGGATGTGTTCTTCTGGGGGTTCTTTTTTTGAATTAACCAACTTCAAAGCGGATTCAGTCCAAGAATATGCAAAAGAGTAATCTTTAGTGATATGCTCATAATACTTCGCTAATTCAACATGCGAGATAATGCTTCCCATTGAGGCAGCTTGTTCCCATAAATTTATTGAACAGGAAAAGTCTTTCTGCTTTTTATAAAGCATTGCCAAATCTTCCATAAGATGTACTTTATCTTCAAGGTTTTTCGACCCCAGGATGCATTTTTGGTACTGCGGAATTGCTTGTTCATAAAACCCCAAATTTTCGTAGAAATGGGCTAATGCGATTTGATCCTGTTCATAATCAAAATCACTTTGATTTGGGTTTTCGATAAGTTGGTTTAGATGAATAAATAATCTTGCTAATGAATAAACGTCCATTTGATTATGATATAGAACTGGAAGGAGCAGCTCTGGTCGTTTGGTTTGAATAAATTCATGATAAATTTGGGGGATGATCCAACCAGGAATATCATTAACCTTCCGTTGAACATCTAAAATTTCGGCTTCAATGTTTCGTAAAGCCCGATTAGGTAGACGGTTTTTCCAAATCCGGCGTGCTAGATGCAGCAAATCGAGATGAATAAGCGGTTTGAAAGGGGGAGGAGAACGATGGAACCGATAGCGATTGGAGAGGATGGGGAGGTCAAACGACTTTCCATTGTAAGTAATGATCCCTTTAGCTTTAGCAAATTGCGCTTCGATGGTTGTAAGTTGCGCCATTTCTTGAGCGGGATTTGTAATCAGAAATTGTTGAACTGTAAATTGATTGTCCGTGATGGTACCTAAACCAACCAGAAATGCTAAAACCCCACTCTCTCCTAACATCCCGGTCGTTTCAATGTCCATTATCGTAAAATCAGAAAAGCCTAGCAATTCTTGAACTGCTGAATTTGCCCATTTTAGGATGATGGGAGAAATAGATTCTTGAGGGAAAAATGTTTCTAACTCATAGTGATTTTCGACTAAAACCAGGTTGCCTGAATAATTTTCAATAACTTGCCCACCAAGATCCTTCGCCAGGAAATCCGGTTGAATTGGTTGAGATTTTATTGAATCCAAGCCGACTTCAATGCCCAAAGCTTTAAGCTGATCAGAAAGGTTGTTCATAGTTAATTATTTTTTCCAGTAAAATCAACGCTTCGGCTTTTCCGCTAATCCCATTTTCACTCACTGCTCCCGTACAAGAAGGGCAGCCATCTGGACAAGGACATTGGGCGATATGGTGATAAACCGAGTGTAATAATTCTAATGCGATTTCAAAGATTCGTTGGCTTAATCCTATTCCACCAGCAATATTCTCATAGATCAAAATGGTTGGTAATCGGTTTTCCCATCTAGAATTTGGGTCAACATGAAGCCCGAGATCATTTCGGTCACACATCACAAATAATGGTGCAATATGGCTCAAAGCATACCCTAATCCAGCTAAGCCGCTTTGGATGCGTAGGTTACTTTCTACTTTTTGGTGACAATTTCGACAAAGAGTAATCAGATTCTCGAGCCGATTCGCTTCTTCTGAATCCTCAAAGAGCCGGAAAGGAATCTTATGATGGACATCATGCGCGTGATCTGTCTCGGGTACTTCACAAATTTGGCAACGGTATCCATCTCTCGCTCGGGCAAGGTTTTTTTGGTGTTCCCACCCTGTTCCATATTTGTTAGGTTCAGCTGACCAGAGCCCTTGGGAGCGAAGGTCATTAACTAGTTGTTCCCCGATACTGATCCAAAAGGCTTTAGTGGCTAACGTTTGAGGAGGAAGAGCCAGGGGAATTCTTTCAATAACCTGATGCGAATCCCAATCCACTTTTGAGTACCCTGTCACTTGCATGTTTACAGTCACATCTCCGTAACCTAATCGAAAACTTTCTCCTTCTGAATATCGGAAGTGTCGCGTGGATAAAGCGGTAAGGTCATCTATCGTGCTTTCTTGATGGGGGTTAGTAAGATATTCGACATTTGTTGGTGATAATTTCGCTGTGTTATTATCAAGGTCTAACTCCATCACACGATAGGTTTCCCCTTCATGAAGATAGATCGCACCTGGATGGACTAATCGGTCAGCACTATTTCGATCAATATAACCAATTCGGTTTAATGAGTTTTCATGTTCAACGATGAGTTGAATATTCGAGAAACTGCTGCTACGCAAGGAGAAATTTTGGGGTGCAGTTGGGGAAATATAATAATAGCTGCCGGTTTCATAGATTGCTTCTTTGTAATTCAAAATCGCAGTGAACAAAGCCTCAACTAAGGGTTGGTTCGCTTTTCCAAAGTTTTCATGCTCTTGAAATGGTAATTCTGCCATTGCGCAACGCAAGTGATTGAGAAGGATTAATGGGTTATCCGGATTAATCAATGGTTGTTCAGGGGAGCTTTCGAGAAAGTATTGGGGATTTCGGGCAAGGTATTGGTCTAATGGATCGGATGTCAGGATGAGGATACCTAGAGAAGTCTGGTTCTTTCTGCCTGCCCGGCTGATTTGTTGCCAGGTTGAGGCAATACTACCCGGAAAACCAATCAAGAGGACCGCTTCTAGTTCGCCAATATCAATGCCGAGTTCAAGAGCGTTGGTTGCAACGACAGTTTTTATCTTATTTGATTTTAAATCTTGTTCTATCTGCCGCCTATGTTCTGGTAAGTAGCTGCTCCGATAACCTTGAATTTGACTAAAACTCCCCTCTAGCTCTGAATCATAGACTTGGCGGAGCTCGATTAATAAACGTTCAACGGATCTATGACTTGTGCAGAAGACAATTGATTGAGAGCAGTTTTTAAGGAGATCATCCATTAATTTTTTTGCTTCCCGAAAAGGATGTGCCCGCAGCCCAAATTCTGCCTGGATAATGGGGGGATTATAGAATATGAGGTTTTTTTCTCCTTTAGGCGAAGCATCTTCATCCAATAAAGTGATAGGTTCTTCGATGAGTTTTGTTGCAAACGCATAAGGGTTGGAGATTGTGCCAGAAGTCAGAATAAAGTTTACGTTCCCCCCATAATACTCAATTAGCCTTTTTAATCTACGAATGACATTGGCGATATGAGAACCAAAAACCCCTCGATAAACATGAATCTCATCAATGATTATGAAACGTAAATTTGATAAGACCCTATCCCACTGAGGGTGGTTGGGAAGAATACCAAAATGAAGCATATCTGGATTGGTGAAAATCAGTTGGGCGTTTTGGCGAATGAATTGCCGCTGAGTTGGAGGGGTATCTCCATCGTACATTCCAATTAACGCATCGGATTCTTGAGGGTGTTTTCTGTTAAATTCCGGGATAAAGTGCAATAATTCTTTTAACTTTAGAGCTTGATCGTGTGCAAGTGCTTTGGTCGGAAATAAATAGAATGCACAATTATTTGGATGCTGAATAAGATCATTAATGACCGGGAGGTTATAACATAATGATTTTCCGCTTGCTGTTCCACTAGTAATCAGAAGGTTCTCGCCATTGTTTATTAATTTGTAAGCGTTAGCTTGATGCTGATAGAGTTGCGGAATTCCTTGACTTCTGAGGACATGTTGTAAAGAAGGGGAAATTTCAGCAGGAAAAGGGCATTTTACTGCGGGGCGGGCGGGCGTTTTCTCCCAAAATACAATATTTTCTCGGATTGACTGGTCAGCTTGCCAGCGCTCGAGTAAGGAATCTAAACTCATTTACTGTCGCTAAAAGGCGGAGTGAAAAATCCTACTCCAAGAACTCCCGGACCAGCATGGGTGATAATTGCTGGAGGTATTTCAAATATGGGGATGGATGGGATAGAAAGGGATTCCGATAAACGATCAGCAAATTCTTTGATTTTATCCGGGATATCTGCATGCATTAAGGAAAGATATGCCTCACGGTTCTTAGGGATCTGTTCGACAACGATATTCTCTAATCTTTCCAGAGCCCGCTTATGGGTTCTTTCTTTTTCAAATACATCTACTTGTCCATTCTTGAACATGAGAATCGGTTTGATTTGCAAGACACTTCCAAGCAATGCAGATGCATTCCCTATCCGTCCTCCTTTTGCCATATATTCTAAGGTATCCACCAAAAAATATAAATGGCAGTCTTGGATTAATTGATTTAGATTGTCTATAATAACATCCGCTGATAAACCTTCTTGAGCCCATTGCGCAGCCAGGGTTACCATCGTTGCCAGCGGACTTGCGACCACCTTAGTATCAATGATGCGGATATCTAAATAGGAAAAATCTCGAGCAGCAATTGTAGCCGATCGAATGGTACCGCTCACTTCTATAGAAGGATGAATACAAATTATTGCTTCATTGGGATCGGTCGTTTTTTGAAATTCCTGGGCAAATAATTCAGGAGGAGGTGCGGATGTTTTTGGGAGATTTTTGGAACTTTTTAATTTCCTCAAAAAAGTGGCATTGTCAATTTCTATTCCTTCCAAGTAAGTCTCATCATCAAAATGAATAATTTGAGGGATGACCGGAATGCGGTATTTCTTGGCAATTTCCTGGGGCAATACAGATGTAGTATCAGTAATTATCCTAACCATAATTTCAATCCTTTTAATAAAAAAATTAGCTAGCCACCATACATTTTTAAAGAAAATGTTGGTCGGCACAAAAATTGTACCTTTGAAGTTTGTAAAAACAAAAGAAGGAGAATGTTATGCCGATCAACCAACTATATAATACCTGGAAAATGTGGATTCGACAACTGAAAAAAGTGGAAAGAAAAACTCGTATTTCATACTTGGCTAGGTTGATTGTAGGAATATACAAAAGCCGTTTGGTTTAGATGAGCAGGATAGCGAGGAAGATACCTGGGGAGGCAAAATTGCTTTACGCTGTTCAACAGAATAATCGTTTGCTGTCTAATCCAGCAAGTGATGTACACGGTTTGTATGAACCAATTGCAAATGAATGGCTAAAACAGCAAGCCAAGAACTTGCAGTAGACAAGGTTGATAGTGGATGGAACCAAGATTGAGTATACACATCAATTATTGATGGTTAGTTTAGCATACCGTAAGCGGGCTATTCCGATAGCTTGGACATAGGTCAAACATGTAAAAGGTCACAGTACGCTGGAAGTTCAATTGGCAATGTTAGGCTATGTTAGAAACTTTTTACCGATTGGCTTATGTTTCATTGAACGATTATTGATTAATTCACAACCTTGCCAAATCATCTTTTGTTATTACCAATGAATTACTAAACTGTATGGTGGCTAGACCTTCATTGCCTTACTCAATCTCAGCGCTTCCAACCCTTTCACTCAATTGTTTCCGCGTCACTTCTAAGCCATTTTATCTCTTTTTGTTCTCTTGCTAAAGAGTCACCCGCACTTCTTCCTTAACAAAGTTGTTTGATACACCAAATATTTGACATATACATGATTTATGTGTTACCTTATAAATAATGACAACGATCCTTTTAGTCGAAGATGAGATCAAACTCGCCCAAGTGATTATCCAGGAGTTGGAAAATAATCACTACCAGGTACATCACGCCGGCGATGGATTAACCGCCCTGATCCTGTGCGAGCAGGTCAAACCCGATTTGATACTGCTCGACTGGATGATCCCTGCGTTGGACGGATTGGAAGTACTACGCCGCCTGCGTCAGACTTCGTCCATCCCGGTGTTGATGCTCACCTCCCGTTCTGAAGAAGCTGACCGAGTTATTGGCCTTGAACTCGGCGCAGACGATTACCTCACCAAGCCTTTCAGCCTGCGTGAGCTAGTCGCCCGGGTGCGGGCGCTGCTTCGCCGGGTGGAGCGTGTTCAACAGATTGTTAACGCTGATCGGGGACAGCCCAGGCAATGTCTCTCTTATCAGAGTTTGATTCTGGACGCTGATCAGCATCAGGCAACCATGAGGGATCAGGCGGTTAATCTGACGCCTATCGAATTTGATCTGCTATATCTGCTACTGCGCAACCCGGGGCGGACCTTCAGCCGCACTTACCTGTTGGAAACTGTCTGGGGAGAACAATATATCGAGGGCAGCCGTTCGGTGGATAACACGATTCTGCGCTTGCGTAAGAAATTAAACGAAATGGGCGACATTATCGAGACAGTATGGGGCATTGGATACCGTCTACACAGAGATAGGGGTTCTTGATTGATATCTAATAGAGCATTGATTAGGTCATTTTTTTTGATTATTAGCCTGGCATTTTTCCTTACCTCGCCAGTGCTAGCTCAGGAATCCGCTCCTTCTTTCGAACGAATTTCAATCGAACAAGGTTTGTCTCAAATCACTATCTATTGTATATTCCAAGACAGCCGCGGTTTGATGTGGTTTGGCACCGAAGATGGTCTGAACAAGTACGATGGTTATACCTTTACTATCTATAAACGTGATCCAGGCGATCTCCACAGCCTGAGTGCCAACACCATCCGTGCGATTACCGAGGACTCCTCGGGTAACCTATGGATAGGTACGGATGGTGGAGGGTTAAACCGCTTCGACCGCCTCACTGAATTGTTCACCCAATATCGCCACGACCCCGAGGATCCGACCAGCTTAAGCCATGATACTGTCACTTCTGTTTATATAAGTGCAGGTGGGAATATCTGGGTTGGCACAGATGGTGGTGGATTGAATCGGCTCGACCAGGGTACTGGAAAATTCCTTCAATTTCAGCATAATCCTGATGATCCATCCAGCCTGAGCAGTGATACGGTTAGTGCTATTAGTGAGGATAGAGCGAGCCGGTTGTGGATTGCCACTAAGGGAGGAGGGTTAAATCAGTTCGATCCCGTTACAGGACGGTTTATCCATTACCGCCATAATCCTTCCGACGCTGGCAGCTTGAGCAATGATGAAGTAAATGCGCTCTTCGTTAATCAAAACGGGACACTATGGGTGGGCACCAATGGCGGGTTGAACGTGCTCCATCCCTTCCGACAGGATTTTACCCGTTTCTTGAATGACCCAAAAAACTCTTCCAGCCTGAGTTCTAACGAAGTCACCGCTATATTCGAAGACGCCTCGGGTATATTGTGGGTAGGCACTTCCAACGGGTTGAACGAATATACTCAAAATGGCGAGCAAGCTAGCCAAAGCGTAAGGTTTGTCCATTATTTCAACGACCCGCGCGACCTAGGTAGTTTGAGCTTTGACACCATCACCGCATTGTACGCAGATGAATCGGGGGTGCTTTGGATCGGTACTTCCGTAGCTGGGCTGAACAAGCTGGATCGTAAGATGCGCCGTTTCGAACGCTATCGCAACGATCCAGAGAATCAAACCAGTCTTGGCAGCAACACCATCTGGGCTATCCGCGAAGATGCAACCGGCGGAGTGTGGGTGGGCACCAGCGGACCAGAAGGCGGGTTAGACCTGCTTGACCGCCAGACCGGGCAGTTCATCCATTACCGACAGAGCCCTGAGGACCCTTCCAGCCTGCCCTCCACAGCAGTGCTGGTCATTTATGAGGATTCAGGCGGTGAGCTATGGGTGGGGAGCTACGAGGGTGGATTGAGCCGCCTTGACCGGGAAACGGGGAGCTTCACCACCTACTGCAACGACCCTGACGACCCAGCCAGTTTGAGCAATAACAAAGTTTGGGCTATCTTGGAGGATTCGAACGGCGCGTTTTGGGTAGGAACGATGGGTGGTGGATTGAACCTCTTTGACCGGGAGAGCAAGCGTTTCACGCACTACCGTCACGACCCTAACGACCTCGCTAGTCTGAGCAGCGATTTCATCCTGGCAATCTATGAAGACCACAACAAGACCCTGTGGGTTGGCACTACCCAGGGGTTAGACCGCTTCGACCCTCAAACCCAAGACTTTGTGCATTATCGTAACAACCCAACCAATCCAAATTCCCTCAGTTCCAATGCTGCTGCGGCAATCCAAGAAGACTCTGCTGGAGTCCTTTGGATCGGCACCGATGATGGGTTAAATCGCTTCGACCGGGGGACAGGAACCTTTACCAGTTTCACCGAAAAAGATGGATTGGCGAATGATGCCATCGGGTGTATCTTAGCAGATGCTTCTGGTTTCCTATGGATCAGCTCAGGTAAGGGGATTACGAGATTCGACCCGCGCACTGCGAATGTAAAGAACTACGATGTGCGTGATGGCTTGCAAAGCAACGAATTCAATCGAGGTGCATGCGATCAAAACCCAAAAGGCGAGTTGTTCTTCGGTGGCGTCAACGGCTTCAATGTGTTCAACCCAGCTAAAATTGTAGATAATCCCCACCTACCACCGGTGATCCTGACTGGTTTCCAGATATTCAACCAGCCAGTTGCCATCGGAGAAGACTTGCCACTAACGAAATCCATTGGTGAAACCGAAGAGATCACCCTCTCATACATTGATTACGTTTTTTCATTTGAGTTTGCCGCCCTGGATTACACCATCCCCAGCAAGAATCAATACGCTTATATGCTAGAAGGTTTCGACCGGGATTGGATCGTCGTAGATAGTAATCGGCGGTTTGCCTCGTACGCTAATCTACCGGCGGGCACGTATATCTTTCGGGTCAAAGGCTCTAATAACGATGGGGTATGGAACGAATCCGGCACTGCACTCAAAGTTACTATCACCCCCCCACCCTGGCGAACGTGGTGGGCTTATAGCTTGTATGCTCTTATGGGAGCCGCAATTGTCGCCGCTGCCTGGCGTTACCGTGTTAGGGAACTAGAGCGGCGCCATATAAAGCAAACCATCTGGGCGGTACAAGGTGAGCGCGACCGCATCGCTGCGTTGCTCGAATCCCGCCGTCAACTAGTGGCTTCTATCTCGCACGATCTACGCACCCCGGTGGCGACCGTGCGCGCCCACCTGGATTCCGCACTTGAAGGTAGCCAACCTGGGCAGTCGCAGATCAACCGGTTGGAAGTCATCTCCCAGGAGCTGGATCGCCTACAAACTTTGCTCGATGACCTGTTCACCCTTTCCCGTCTCGAAGTGGATCACCTGTCGCTTTCCCCTAAACCGCTAGACCTAGTCAGTTTAGCCCGCAGAGCGGTAGAGACTTTTGCTGCCCCAGCTTGGCAACAAGGAAAAGTGGAATTGTTGCTGAAGACTAGCCAGGATGAGATCTTCATTGTAGCTGATGAGCAGCGTCTGCTACAGGTGTTGATGAACTTGCTACACAACGCAGTGCGGCACACGCTACCAGGCGGGATCGTGATCGTCAGCCTGCACTGCCAGCCGGAGACGGTAACCATTGCTGTGCAAGATACCGGCGAAGGTATTGCGCCTGCCGATCTTCCCTACATTTGGGAACGTTTCTATCGTGGTCAGAGCCAGGCAGGAGGAGGTGCCGGGTTAGGTCTGGCATTGGTAAGGGAATTGACCGAGGCGATGGGGGGTACAGCCACAGTAGAAAGCACTCTTGGCGAGGGCAGTTGCTTTACGGTAACTCTACCAGCCTCCAAATCTGTGACAAATCTGCGACAATCCTGAGGCAGATTTCCGACAGGCGTCGGTTATGCTTCTCTTGAGATGACCACGATCTTGTTGGTTGAAGATGAGGCTGCCCTAGCCCAGCTCATCGTGCAAGGGCTGGAAAAGTATGGCTATCGAGTTTTCCATGCCAGTGACGGGCAGTCCGCTTTGCACCTATACGTTCAATATCAGCCCGATTTGATCTTGCTTGATTGGGTGATCCCCGTATTGGATAGCAGGGAAGTGCTGCACCGCCTGCGTCAGATATCAGCCACCCCGGTGTTGATGTTTACCTCTCAGAGCTGGAGGCTTGATCCGGACAGTGACCAGATGACCACCCTGGGCTTGATCGCTGATGAGACCATCACCAAGCCCTTTAAAATCAGCGAGCTGGAAGCGCGGGTACGTGCCCATCTACGGCGTGTGGAACGGGTACGGCGCATCGTTTCCGCCGACCGGAAAAAACACACCCGTTGCTTAGCTTACCACGACCTTTCCCTGAACCCCAGCCAGCGCCAGGTGACTATCGCCGGAAAACCGGTCGAGCTAACCGCACTTGAATTCGACCTGTTATGTTTGCTGCTGCGCAACCCGGGCAGGGTTTTCGGCCGAATGTATCTTTTGGAGATCATGGAATTAGCTGAAGACGCCTACGGCGAGGGTACTGTTGATGAGGCTATCCGTTGCCTTCACAATAAGCTAGGGGAGCTAGGAATCCAGATCGAAAAATTGGAGGGGATTGGCTATCGTTTGAAGCCGGGATAAGGGCGGTTAAAGGATTAGTTTCGGAAAAATCATAAGGCTGGAATCCAAACCTACCCCCAGTCGCCCCTGGAATATCCGTGTTTAAATCCATTGTCAACAATCCAGCGGTAAATTGCGACAAAACTGCGACAAACTTGTGACCAGTCATTGACATCAGTGAGTTATCCTGTTTAACGAGTCAAGGTGACTGACAACTATCCGCGGAGAGATCAAGACTATTTTATCCACAATCCCAATATGGAGGTAAAAAATGAAACGACAATTGTTTTTTATCAGCATTTTAGTTACGCTGTTAGGCATCGCCCTGGCAGCGGGGCTGAGTCTTGCACAGGAGCCGCAGCCGCCGGAAGGTGAAGTCGGGCAAGAGGCTGGAGCGGGGGGGACAAGCGTGGAAGAGGAAACCGGTCCGGCAGTGACAACGCTCAGCTATGTACCCATTCAAGGCCGGCTAACCGACGCCGCTGGAAATATGCTAAACGGTGACTACCCCATTGTAGCAAATATTTACGATGCACTCAGCGGTGGGACGGCGGTTTGTAGCTACGATGGTACGGTAAGTGTGTCCAATGGACTATTTATGATCAACATGCTCTGTTGGAACCAGGCGATCACCGGTCAGCAACTTTACCTGGGCGTCAAGGTAGGCGATGACCCAGAGATGACGCCGCGCCAGCCGATCAATCCGGTCCCTTACGCTATCACCGTGTATCCTGGGGCGGTGATCAAGGGTGACACGTCGTACGTTTTTGTCCCCAGCGCTGAGTTCGTCAAGAACACCAGCGATGATTCGACTAGGTGGACCTCATCGGGGGGATCAACTAATTTCTATGCCGGATCCGCTACTGTGGGTACCAGGCACATCCGGCTTCCGATCACAATTCCCGCCGTGCTTTACGGACAACCGGTACGGGTGACTTGGATTAGGGTTTACTACAAGTGCCAGGATGGCGCCAACGCCTATATTAGTGAGACGGAACTGTACAAGCAAACCGACGCAGATTCCTTCGTGAGTCTGTTTGATGACACCACAAACCAACAGGACAACACGGCTACCAATTACGATCTAGCAACAGACAGCGCACTGAACACCCTCTCGCAGAGCCAGGGTATCATCACGCTTCGGCTTGGTTTATTCTTTAACAACGATAGCGACTATGTCACGATCGGCGGGGTGCGCTTGACCGTGCAGACCACTTACTAGGAAGGAGACGCACTATGAAACGGATAGCGTTACTCTTAGCCCTAGCGGTCTTGCTCCTGCTGAACGCTAGTGCCCAGGCGGTGTCTTCCGACCACTACCATCTCGACTGGTTCGTTCCATTGACTGGTGGGGGAGGGGGACAAGCCAGCTCGGCTCAGTACGCGGTCAACTTTACCATAGGGCAGACAACTATCGGCTCATCCGCCAGCACTAACTATAAGGGCTGCTTGGGCTACTGGTGCGGAGAGTTTGAGTATCGTATCTTCCTTCCTCTCGTCCTGAAAAATCACTCGTCGCCCTAGAAAATAGACCAGGAACTTTGTGTACCGCGCCTCTCCTTCCCCCGACCTGATTGAATCCCTTCGTTCTTTCCTGCCAGGAAAGAGGGAGAGGTTTGTGAAGGAGGTTAAATATATAAATAAGAGCATTTTATCCACACTGACGATTACTGGACCGTATGCTGGCTTGAACCGCGCAGTGGTTTCATTAGGAGACGGCCCATCCCAGTGGGGAACACCAATCCAATAGCCAAGTTCCGCAGAACGGTTTTGTGAATCGAAGCTCAGACCGATGGCACCAATAAGCTGGTTGGATTTGCCTAAGGTGATGGCAAGCTGAAGCGATTCAATACGGCTAAAGGCTTCTGCATAGCTGTTGATCCATAATTCAGCCACACCTTCTTCGTAAGGGTGAGGGATATTGCTGGTCATTTCAGCGATCTCCCTTACCCCTGCGTAGTGCTTGACACACGGATGCACATGTATTCCGGGATAGTAGTACAGATCAAAATGGTTTCACTTGGCTACGGCGGGACAGTCATCACTTTGAGATCACCATTACCTATGGGCAATGATCCTCTTTACCAGACTGAACATCAAAAGCGTATGGTGGCTAAAAAATTAGCTTTTCCCAAAGCCAGTAACTAAGACACCGAGGATAGAGATTACAAAGGCTGTTAAAAATCCAGCCTGGACAGCTGAAAAGATCCCGGAAATAGCCGAATGATGTTTTGTTAAGGTTGTGGTAAATACTGCACCTGAGATACCAATTCCCAAGACCATGCCTACGTTACGGGCTGTGGCGAGTAACCCAGCTGCGATTCCGGTTTGATTTAACGGAGCAGAACCCATGATTGCGCTGCTGTTTGGAGGAAGAAAACAGCCAATTCCCAATCCTGAAATTGCCAAATAAGTGAGGATTAACCAGATAGATGTGGTGTCGTTGATTGTGGATAGCAAGATTGTCCCAACGGCTAATCCAAGCATCCCCAGAAATGCTGGTAATTTGGTGCCAATTTTATCTGACAATGACCCACTTACGGGAGCGATGATTGACATGATTAGAGGTTGAATGGAAATAATTAACCCGGCTTTTGAGGGTACCAAACCCCGGCCTTGAAGTAAATAAAAAGGCATGAGAAATAAGTTGCTATAAACGCACATATAATTTAGCACGGCAGCAAAAATGGAATGGGAAATCCCTGGTTGGGAGAAGAGGTGTAAATCTAACATAGGAGACTGACTGCTTTTTTCTGTCCAGATAAAAATGCCAAGCAATATAATTGCTAGTGCTAAAGTAATTATTGTTGGAACGGACAACCAACCCCATTCCGAAGCCATACTTAAACCCAGTAGTAACGATGTAAAACCTCCAAGGAAAAAAACTGCACCCTGATAATCAAACCTGATTTCTTCGGGATGTGGTTTTTCATTGGGAATTAAATATAAGCTCAACAAAAAAGCAATTATTCCTACTGGAATATTGATAGTAAAAACACTTCGCCAGCCATAGAGCTCAGTTAACCATCCTCCTAAAATTGGGCCAACTGTTAACCCTAGATAAGTCATGGTTGCCTGGAGCCCTAATGCCTGACCACGTTGGGTGGAAGGAAAGTTCTTTGTGAGGATTGCCGGCGAGTTTGAAGAAAGCATTGCAGCCCCAATTGCCTGAAGGCTACGTGACAAGATCAGAAAATAAATCGCCGGAGATAAAGCACATAAAAGTGATCCCAAAATGAAAAGGGAAAATCCAATCAGATAAATGTTCTTGTGACCTTTTAGATCTCCTAATCGGCCGAAACTAGGGAGTAATCCACTGACCAGTAATAAATAAATCAAGGAGATCCATTCGGTTTGATTGACGGGAGCCTGGAATGCTTTGGTTACAATCGGAAGGATAGTATTGATAATGCTGATATCCAGAGCAGTCATAAATGTTCCGACTCCGATAGAAACCAACACAAACCATTTTATATTCGGGTTAAGGCTTGTTTCCGAGGTCATTACTGAAAGATTTTATACCCAATTGAAACTACGTTCGACAGCTTTCAACCAATGAGTATATTGGCATGAGCGTTCTTCCGCACTCATCTGGGGAAGCCAAATTTTTTCGGTTTTCCAGTGTTTGCGTAATTCATCTAAATTATCCCAGAAATGAACTGATAATCCAGCTGCAAATGCGGCGCCTAAGGCAGTCGTTTCGGTAATCGTTGGACGAATTACTGGAACGCCTAAAATATCCGCTTGAAATTGCATTAGTAATTCATTGACCACCATCCCGCCATCTACTTTTAAGGACTTGAGATTTACTCCTGAATCTAGCTGCATCGCCTCCAAAATTTCTTTGGTTTGAAAAGCAGTGGCTTCGAGAGCTGCCCGAGCAATATGACCTTTATTGATAAAACGGGAAAGACCAACGATCACACCCCGCGCATCTGCTCGCCAATAAGGGGCAAACAGACCGGAAAAGGCTGGCACGAAGTATATTCCCCCATTGTCGTCCACGGTTCGTGCTAGAGTTTCAATTTCTTGTGATTTGGAGATTAAACCAAGATTATCCCGTAACCATTGTACCAGCGCGCCAGTGATCGCTACCGAGCCTTCTAAAGCATAATTTACCGGTTGATTCCCAAACTGATAAGCTACAGTTGTAAGCAGACCTTTTTGGGACTGAATAACGTTTTGCCCCGTATTGAGGAGCATAAAACATCCTGTGCCATAAGTGTTTTTTGCTTCTCCGATATCGAAACATGTTTGTCCAACTAACGCAGCTTGTTGGTCTCCCAGAACACCGGCGATAGGAATTTCAGCTGAAAACGGACCATCTTTGGTTGTGAAGGCATAAGGCATCGTTGGACTGGAGGGAACAATATGGGGAAGGATATTTCGCGGAATGTCGAAAATGCGCATAATTTCTTCATCCCAATCCAGAGTTTCTAAGTTCATCAACATGGTTCGACTCGCATTGGTAACATCGGTAACATGAATTCCACCATTAAGTCCTCCCGATAACCACCAAATCAGCCAGGTGTCAATGTTCCCAAAGAAGACATTCCCATTTTTGGCTTCATTTCTTAGTTGTGGTTGATTGTCCAAAAGCCATTTTATTTTTGGGGCTGAAAAATAAGTCGCTAAGGGTAGACCAACCTGCCTGCGAAAACGATCTTGTCCTCCCTCTTTTTCTAAATCATCGCAAATTGCCTTCGTTCGAGTATCCTGCCAAACTATGGCGTTGTAATAGGGTTTTCCAGTTTTAGGATTCCAAAGGAGAGTGGTTTCTCTTTGGTTAGTGATTCCAATGGCTGCAATATCCCGGGTATTGATATTGCTAGTTTGTTGCATTCCCCGGATGACCTCCTGGGTACGTTCCCAAATTTCCAAAGGGTCATGTTCTACCCACCCAGCTTGAGGATAAAATTGATGATGTTCTTTTTGGGCATTTGCTAGAATGGATGCATTGTGATCAAAGAGGATACACCGAGTACTGGTGGTTCCTTGATCAATCGCGGCGATGAATTGGTTCATTTATTACCTCCGATTTCTGGAATTTTTAGGTAGGGCTCACAGAGGAAAAGGGTTGTTTTTTGAAATAATGTTTTATTTTATCATTGATTCTGGTAGTATTGCATCGGTAAGATCGGCATTCGTTAGGATTGCATTGGTTAAAATTGCCCCAGTCAGGTTTGCTGCGGTTAAATCCGCTCCGGTTAGGTTTGCATCGTGGAGATCGGCATTGGTAAGATTTGCCTCGAAGAGATTGGCTTTATAGAGGTCAGCAAAGCTAAAATTTGAATTTGAACAATCAGATTTACTCAAATCTATTCGGGATAAATTGGCTAGGTTTAGATTAGCGTTGGTTAGGGTTGCTTTGGTTAATATTGCACGAGATAAATTTGCCTCAACAAGGTTAGCATCAACTAAATTTGCTTTAGATAGATTAGCCCGGGTGAAGTTACAATGAGTCAAATTTGCGCCTTCTAAGATTGCCTCGCTTAAATTAGCTTCATACAGATTCGATAAGGATAAATTAACTTTAGTCAAATTACAGCGAAAGAAATTTGCCCAATTTAGATCCGAACGGCTTAAATTTGCATAGGATAAATTACAGGAGGATAAATCAATGGATATTAATGACAGATCAGATAAATCTATTTTTACTAGCCATAATGGTTTTTGGCGGTTAAGTAAATCATATAATTGAAAGTGAGTAAGAACACTCATGAAATTTGCTCCTAAATTTAAAATTCCTTACATTACTGTAACGATATTGCTAAAACGCTTGCTTTTTTCATGATTTTAATGTAAATTAAACGTGTATATAATAAATTATAGCGCCTTCTGCCGATAATATATAAAAACCAAATCCATTAATTTTGTCCTCAATGGCAAAGGATTGCCGGTCATGGGATAATTTGTGGATAAAACTAGCTGTTTTTATAAAAAGGAGAAAAAAAAATGAAACGCAGCTTAATGATTGTTTTGTCTTCTATCTTATTGGTGGGATTATTGTTGGGATCTACTTTTAGTGGTATTGGTGTAAAACCAGCTGTGGCATACTCTGGTTACCCAACTTTTTCGATTGTGAGCGTTTCCACTGACAAAACCGTTACAATCAAGACTTACAATTTTCCTGCGCATGATACCTTTAAGGTTATGATGAACTATATTGGTACACACGGGGTCAATGGGATTGTAGTGGACACTATAAATAGTGGTGCAGGTGGTTCATTCAAGGTTACTTTTTCTATTCCAAAAGCTCTCAAAGGTCAGTATCAAATCGCCATACGATTACAAAGTACCAGCGGATCAGGATACTATGCGTATAACTGGTTCTACAATAATAAAAAGTATACGGGAACTGGTGGGGCGTATTCCTATGGTGACGGGTATTATGGATATCCCTATATCTATGCAACGAGTGTGGTTAAGAATAAAACCGTAACCCTCAAAATTACCAATTTACCTGCGAATGATAAATATAAGGTTTTATTAGGGAAAATTGGGACACTGGGAGTTAATGGCAAAATCGTTGGTACATTCAACACTGGCAAAGGTGGCACAAAAACAATCAAAGTTCAAATACCTGCTGGTTTACAAGGCAAAGGTCAAATTGCCGTTCGGATCCAGAGTGTAGGTAGAACCGGCTACTACGCCTACAATTGGTTTTATAATAAGTAAAGAAACAAAAATTAATACCCAAGGGGCTGCTCTAAGGATCATAGACAGCCCCGTTTAAACATTAAAATCAATGGCTATAATGAAAAAATAGATTAAACACCTAGGGAACGAAGGTCACAATAGAACGTTTATTATGATGCCCAAGCAGCGGCTAGTTGGATGCGGGTGTTATTCAGCCTTTCCATAGCTGCCAGGGCGATGTGTTTTAAGATATTCTTAGCTAAGACAGGATCATCATCTGCCATCTCGCGTAATTTTATTCCATCCAAAGCAATCGCTTTGCAAGGAGATGTACAGCGAACGGTTGAAAAATGTTGATAGGGTTCTAATAACACGGTGATTCCAAAAGGATCGCCTGAAGTAATTTCACCAACGAAGAATTGTTTTTTTGTATTCGTTTTATCATCTTGAACCGTAAAATACAAATCTGCCGAACCTTCCATTAGAACATACAATGTATTGGCTGGTTGACATTCTTCAACAACGAGTTGGTCCTTATTAAATTCGACTTCTTCGCCAATCATGGCTAATTGTTTAATCTGTTCTTCATTGAGGGATGCAAAAAAAGGAAATCTTTTAAGGGTTTCTGGGGAAATCATAATTCCTTCTCCAATTCTTCAAGATACTGCCAAACCGATTGACAAGCTTTAGGTATTGCTTGTTCTACACTCGGGGATAACCTTTCCGAGAATTCATATAAATTATGGGCTTCGATACTCACTATGAAAATTGGTTCAGGTAGATGGGCTCCAATTAATTTTCCAACTTGAATTGCCTTGGAAAGTGTAGTGTCATGGGAAGATGTAGTATGCCCATAAATTTGATCCGGAAGTTCATCGAGGTTAAAATTTCGGACGGTACCAACGGGGTTTTGATTAGTTTCAATTGAGTCTATTATTATTGCGCGATCCGAGTCGATTAAGAGTTCCATTAAGGATAATCCCCCTAAACTGGCTTTTTCTACTTGGATCGTTTGAGACATAAATTGATTGTTTTTTTCTAATTGTCGTGCGATCTCATCAGCAACTCGATGACCAACTCCATCGTCCCCTAATATGGGATTCCCTAAACCAATGATCTTTGTTGTGATTTTCTTATTCATCATAGAATAATGGAGGCTGGCATCTCCAGCCTCCATATTGATGTTAGAGATTCTGGTTTAATACTTCAATGGGATTGCCATTTATGTCTCGGATGGTTACCTCTAATGGCATATTGCCTGGTAAGGAATGGGTTGCACATCCAAAACAAGGATCATAGGCTCTGAAAGCCATCTCTACCATATTCAAAATACCTTCGCTTACTTTTCCGTCTTTGATCAAAGACCTGGCTGCTTTATTGGTTGACATTTGTATGGCAGCATAGTTGTTGGTTGTCCCAACAATGAGATTAACTTGGGTAGAAATGCCTTTCTCGTCAGTCCAATAATGATGTGTGAGGGTTCCCCGCGGTGCTTCGACGATCCCAATGCCCTCGGTTGGTTTTTCGGTCGGAATTGTGCGGTAATTATTACTTGTAATTTCCGGATCGGTTGCTAATTCAACCCAACGTTCCGCAGCATAGAGCAATTCAATTAACCTAGCCCAATGGGTAGCCAATCTTTGATGAACTGGTTTGCCACCCAAGGTCTTGAAAAACTTTTCATATTCCTCTTGAGCAAGAGGGGTTGCCATACCATCCGATGCATTTAAGCGAGAGAGTGGAGTTGCTATGTAAACCCCGGAATCTTTACCATCTACAAAACCTTTCCAGCCAACTTTCTTTAAGTATGGGAATTTGAGATAGGTCCATGGTTCGACGTGTTCAGCAATCCAATCAGTATATTCATTGGGACCATATTTACCAAGTCGGCTACCTTCTGGATCAACCACGCTTACTTTGCCATCATAAAAGTTCACTTTGTTATTTTCATCAACCAGACCGATATAATAAGTATGATGGGTGTAAATATCCCCAAGAACAAGATCAAGATAAGTAGAATTCTTTAAAACAATGTCATCAAATATTTTTAGAGAAAATTGGGCAAACTCAACCGCCCAGCGACCCATCTGTTCGATTTCTCGACGCTGCTCTTCGGTAATCCCTTTGGTTAAACCCCCAGGAATTGATGTACAAGGATGGATTTTCCGGCCGCCAATCATCTCAATGACATTATGACCATATTTTCTAGCCTGGATGACCTTGCCACCAATTTCCAAACCCACCTTGTGAATTACTCCAAGGATATTCCTTTCAGCTATGGGTGCATCTGGACCAATGATAAAATCAGGTCCGGCTAAAGCATAAAAATGAGTGGTATGGTCAGCGACAAAAAAAGCACTGTAAAGTAACTCACGTAACATTTTGGCAGTGCGGGGCGGATCAACATGATAGACTGCGTCAACTGCCTTGGCGCCAGCCATGTGATGAGCTTCGGGACAAACCCCACAAATCCTATTCGTCAATATCGGGATTTCTTCAACTTGACGACCGACACAAAATCGTTCGAAGCCCCGTAATTCCGGGATTTGAAAGTAAGAGTTAGCCACATTACCTTCATTATCTAAGAAGATGTCTATCTTCCCGTGCCCTTCCAAACGAGTAATTGGATCAATTGATATTCTTTCCATTTACTTATGCCTCCTACTTTGTATCCCAGGCAGGTTTACTGGCTCGTAAAAGAGAACCAGCCAGGTTGAAACGATAAAACATTCCCACTGGATCGGGAATGCCTTCGATAATATGTTGGATCTCATTGGGGTCATTACTATCAATAACCGATGCAACTGCGGTCAATAACCGAGCACCATAATCCAACACGCCCTCAGCTGGTCCGTAGCAGCCGATGCAAGGCGAGTTAGCAGATGGACAAAGAGCCTTACATCCACTCCGGGTAGCAGGACCACTGCATAATATCCCTTGTTCAAGCAAGCATATTTCAGGATCAATTTGAACATGTTGAATGCGCTTGAACTCGTGAATGGTTTTTAATCCCCGTTTACGAGTACACTCATCACAAACCGTTGAGGGACCAGCTCCGATAACACTCCCTTTGGGAGGTAACTCGGCTTTTCCTTGTAAAACTTGGATGACTAAATCAATCACTGCGGCAATTTGATGGGACTCGGGCGGACAGCCAGGCATGTAGTAATCTACATCTACTACTTGATCTAAGGTTCTTACAATTGGAAATAGTTTAGGGATTTTCAATTCTCCTTCGGGAGCTTGATAAGAAGTCTGTGGTTGAATATGGTTTGGATTATCTGTTGAAATAGTGGAGAATGCAGTTTTGACAATCTCATCAATAGGGCTCAGATTAGCCAGTGCAGGCATACAGCCCTCATTAGCGCAAGAGCCAAAAGCAACTAATATTTGAGATTTTTTCCGCAAAAGTTTAGCAATGTGCTCATTTTCTTCGTTGCGGATAGCGCCATTGAAAAGCGTGAGAAGAATTGAACCATCTTCCATTGCTTCTACGTCTTTATATTTAGCATCCATGGCAACTGGCCAAAAAACTACGTCAAAATTTGCATCCACATCGAGAATCTTTTCGTGGATATTCAAGACTGAAATTTCACAGCCACCGCATGATGCTGCCCAATACATTGCAAATTTAGGTTTACCATTGGATGTCATGCTGACACCTCCATAGGATTTGCAGGCTGGCTTTCTTTTGGAATCCCTTGTTCAGGATTCCAATTAAGCGGTCCCAGTCTTCGCACCTCTTCTGTAAATTTTGTGATTTCGTCCGCGAATATCTGTCCTTCAGCAGCAGACGCCCAAAGTAATTTTATCCGCTCTGGTTCTATACCCATTTGGGTTAACAATTTTCTCAATAAGTAAAACCGTCGCATGGTTTTATAGTTTTGTTCCACATAATGACAATCCCCTGGGTGGCAACCAGATACTAAAACCCCATCTGCACCATCTGCAAAAGCTTTTAAGATAAAAGTCGGATCTAGTCTACCTGAGCACATCAAACGAATCAGGCGGACGTTTGGAGCATACTTGATACGGGCAGTTCCTGCCATATCTGCTGCCCGATAACTACACCAATTACAGGTAAATCCAATGATGATCGGTTCAAATTGTTCTGACATTCTATTACTCCTCCTATCCAGCCACTAATTCGAGTGGTTTTACATTTTTCAAAAGGAGACCATCAATTTGAGCTAAGATGGCTTGATCGCTAAAGACTGTTCCAGAGATTGCACCGGCAGGACATGCTGCCACACAGGTACCACAACCCTGGCATAAAGCCGGATTTACTTCGGAAACCATGCGGTCTTCTATAAATGATATGGCATTGAAGGGACACAGATTATTACAGATGCGGCAACCGGAACATTTATCTTGATTGATGCTGGCTTTAATGGGCTCCATTGAAATTTCTTTTTGTTGGATTTTACCTACCACCCGGGCAGCTGCTGCTGCACCTTGGGCGACGCTGGTTGGGATATCTTTTGGTCCTTGTAAACAACCAGCGATGAAGATACCTTCTGTCATAGTGGCTACAGGATCAAGCTTTGGATGGCGTTCGAGTAACCAACCATCAGCGCTACAGGATATTCCAAATAGATGAGCAACCTCTTTGGTGTCATGGCGGGGTTCTAACCCGGAGGACAAGATCACCATATCCACCGGAATACGCATTTGTTTACCCACTAAAGTATTTTCAACCTGAATGATCAGCTTCCCTTCCTCGCCAGGTTCGCGGGCAGCATCGGTAATTTCAGCTACTTTTCCTCGGATAAAATGAGTGCCTTCATCAAGCAGCCGTTGGTAGAATTCGTCATACCCTTTAGAAACAGTTCGCATATCAATGTAAAAGTTATATACCTCCGCTCCTGTGCGTTCATGGACCAGATGGGCAAATTTTAAGCTCTGCATACAGCAGATGGCCGAGCAATAATTATTATAGTTTTTATCCCGGCTGCCAACACAATGAACGATCCCTACAGTCTTTGGGACGGTGATACCATCCCGCATCACAATCTTTCCCCCCGTAGGTCCAGCAGCATTGGAAAGCCGTTCGAATTCAAGGTTAGAGAACACATTTGCCAATCTGCCATATCCATATTGTGGAATTCTTCGGGCATCAAAGAGATCCCAACCTGTAGCTAAGATGATCTGACCAACATCGAACGTGAGGTATTCATCTTCTTGTTCGAAATTTATTGCGCCGGTTGGGCAAAATTTTTCACAAGCTTTACAGGTGCCTTTTATATAATAGGTGCAATTTTCCCGATCGATTACCGGATATTTTGGAACAGCTTGGGGGAAGGGCGTGTAAACCGCTTTGCGATAACCTAGACCGGCTTCGAAAACTTCATCAATCACTTTTTTAGGGCATTTTTCCTGACATATTCCACAGCCAGTACAATCCTCAACGTTTACGGAGCGAGCTCTTTGTTTAACTGTTACTTGGAAGCTTCCAACATAACCACTTACATTGGTGACTTCTGCATAAGTAAGAAGCTGGATGTTTGGATGGCTGCCTACTTGAACCATTTTGGGAGTAAGAATACAAGCAGAACAATCCAAAGTGGGGAAGGTCTTGTCAAATTGAGCCATGTGCCCCCCAATTGAGGGTTCACGCTCTACCATCACTACCGGAAATCCACCGTCAGCAATTTCAAGGGCGGCTTGGATCCCCGCAATTCCACCACCAACCACCATGGTCGTTGGGTTTATGGGCACTTTCAAGGGGTCTAAAGGAGTTTGCCAGATTGTGCGTTCCACACCGCCTGAGATAATGGCTTTTGCCTTTTCGGTGGCAACCGCTTTATCGGTATGCACCCAGGAATCTTGTTCGCGGATTGAAACCAATTCGGATAGATATGGATTTAATCCTGCAATCTTGCAAGCGTTCCTAAAGGTTGCCTCATGGAGATGAGGGGAACAAGCAGCTACTACAACTCGGGTTAATCCTTGTTCTTTGATATCTTTCTGGATTAATTCCTGTCCTAAACTTGAGCACATAAATTTATAATCACGGGAGATAACAACCCCGCGATCTTTGAGTACTTCGCCAGCCCAGCGGGATACATCTTCTACATCAACCGTGCCAGCGATATTCGTACCACAATGACACACATAAACACCAATTCGTTCTTTAGCCATGGTTTACTTCTCCTCGGGCAGACTTGGCATGGGTAATGCCTCTTTGGGGGTCCTTACCTTGATAGGTTCCGGTTCAGGGACTTCAACCCCAATTTTTGATAGAGCAGGACGAGCATCTACTAATTCCGACCCGATTCCTAATTCAGCTGCCCCTATACCTAAAGCTAATCCAATCATTTGGGTGAAGTACAAAACGGGCATTTTGTAATTCGTGTTGAAATACATGTTCATCGGTCCTTGAAAAGCATCCAGATTTAATTGGCACATTGGGCAAAGAGTGACCATTAAGTCTGCTTTGTAATCGGTTGCACCTTTGACCAACTGTCGAATTAGCTCATATCCAGTTGCTTCACTAATTTGGGTCATGTGTCCACCACAGCAATGGGCTTTGAGAGGGAAATCTATCACTTCTGCACCCAAAGTTTTTAATAATTTATCCAGGGTTTTGGGGTATTCGGTGTCATCGAATGAGCTACCTCCGCTAAATATTGGACGTACGATCATACACCCATAATAAGGTGCAATCCGTAAACCCTTGAGTGGTTTAGTAACCTTGGCTGCAATTGCATCATAACCGATATCATTGACGATGACATCTAGCAGGTGGCGCACTTTTAAAGTACCACCCTTATAAGAAAGCCCTCCGGCTGCTAAGGCGGTATTTACTTTATCAGCCAAGTCAGTACTTTCTGTCATATAACTATCACATTTTCTCAGGTTCAGGTAACAGGCGCTACAAGGTGCGACAATTTGGTTTGATTCAGTATTTTTTGAAGCTAGGGCTAAGTTACGTGCAACCAAAGCATACGCCGCGGTTAAGTTTAGGGAAATATATTCGGTCGCTCCACAGCAATTCCAATCGTCTACCTCCACAAATTCCATCCCTAAGGGTTTCGCAATTGCCAGGGTGGATATATTATAGGAGGCAGCGTTCTTTTCCAAAGAACAACCAGGATAATAATGATATTTCATGATACACCCTCCAGCTCTTTGGCTTTGTTCAATATTGCTTTAAGGTTATCCATCCCTTTGATACGGGTAGGTGAAAACGCCATCCGACCTTTAGAAACCATACCTAATCCCATTCCGGCGATTCTAAAAACACCGGTTGGATTATGTTTCAGGAGATGGATGGACATTAAACCCAGTTCAAAAGACCGTCCATAATTCTCAACCCAATCAATAAAAGTTTTTGAGAAATCAGGTGCTTTTGATTGCTCAAAAGCATTCTCTTTTATTGCTATTCGCTTTAATGTGTACATAATATCCGTGATATGCACCGATTGCGGGCAACGTGCCATACAATAGTAGCATGATACACAATACCAAGGGGTATTGCTCTTGAGGACTTCTTCTTTCATCCC
>DHFN01000108.1 GCA_002402275.1 Anaerolineales bacterium UBA4823 | reverse complement strand
ATATTTACACCACCGATGTGGTCGGAACCCGCAATGTCTTGGAACAAGCTGTTCAGTATGGGGTGAAACGCTTTATTCAAATTTCATCCACCGCAGTCTATGGGGTACCCAAGCATCACCCGATTTATGAAAGTGATCCATTAATTGGGGTGGGCCCTTACGGGGAAGCCAAAGTGGAAGCCGAAAAAGTCTGTCTGGAATATCGGCAGAAGGGGATGTGTGTTCCCATCCTGCGCCCTAAATCCTTTGTGGGACCTGAGCGCCTGGGTGTTTTTGCCATTTTCTATGAATGGGCAAGCGAAGGGAGAAATTTTCCTATGATTGGTTCGGGGAAAAATCGCTATCAATTCTTAGATGTTGAAGATCTCTGCCAGGCTATTCATGCCTGCCTGACGCTCGATCCAGAGCTGGTGAATGACACCTTCAATATCGGTGCAGCAGAGTTTACCACCATGAAAGAAGACTATCAAGCTGTTTTGGATGAAGCAGGCTTTGGCAAAAAGATCATTCCCTTCCCCACAGCCCCGGTCGTTCTGGCTTTGAAAGTCTTAGAAAAATTAAATCTATCCCCACTCTACCCCTGGATTTATGAGACCGCGTCAAAAGATTCTTTTGTCTCAATTGAAAAAGCCCAACAAATCTTAGGTTTTCAACCGCGATACTCCAACCAGCAAGCCATGTTACGCAATTATCGCTGGTATTTGGAAAACAAGGACCAATTCAGCCAAGAAGAAGGGGTTACCCATCGAGTTCCTTGGAAGCAGAAAGCCCTCAAGTTGGTTAAAGTATTTTTCTAAAACATCCAAGCAATCTTGTGATTCATTCCCAGACAATCTTCTTTGCTATGGCTGGAGATCCAATGTAAACACCCAAGGACCTGGATACAAACAGCCAAGAGCTTCCAAAAACCGCTGGTAAGCTTCCTGTTCATCCATACCCTCGGGAAGCTTTTTATATATCGGACCGCCACCCCCACCCCCTGAGGCTGACCGGCTGACACTGTAATCCAGCTCGATTCCCTCAGATTTTAGTTTCTCTTGGGCGGCTTTCAACTCGTCATCCGGAATGACTTCCGGCAGAGATTGCTCCAGAGTCGGGATGGTCAATACCAACGATTGGGTTAGGGCGGTATGACCAAGGAGAAAGTCAATTTGAACACACCTTTCACCTTGAATAATCTCAGGAATATTCGTGGGCTGGGGAGATTTTCCAATATAACCGCCGTAGTCAGCGTCCGCCAATAATGTATAGCTGTTGATCTGGGCCTCGGATGCACCAGCTTTCAGAGTAGGCTTACCTCCCACCATCCAATCTTTGGCGGAAGGTTTCAAGTAACACAAAGTAAATAAGGCGTACGAGGGAGTAATCTCAGCCCGGTCGAGGCGCATGGAGATCCCATTGGTTTCGATCGTTTGTTGCAGTTCAATGTCTTGGAGCGGATAAACTACAGTATGGGCATCAAAATGGAATGTCCCAATCAACCGGTCTGGCACAATGGGTGGTTTTACTCCTGGTGCAAAACCGGTCCAATCGGATGGCTGTGGAAGAACGGCAATAATATAGTTCCAATCGTCTCCATGACTCCCATCCAAGGTCACATCAATAGAGAAATCCGCCTCGCTTTGATCGAGCGGTTGACGAAGGACAACACTCCAATTCCCTGATAAAGTGCCTGGCTGACCTTCCATCCACTGCACTTCGCTTCGCCCATCCCCAACACCCCCCAAGGGATTCCCTTGCTGGTCTTTCACGACGATGGTTCCTCCTAAATAGAGCGCATCAGGAACATCCGCTAAACCTCTCACAGTATATCCAAAAGCCACTCTTTTAGCGTCGGCAAAGACCCAATCCAGGGTCATATTCACTCCGGCGATGTTTTGTTCCTGCGTTAATAATGAGGTGACGGTTGGGGTAGGTGCTATCTGACCAGGAATCACATTCTCAGTGGGAATATCTACGAAAAATTCCCAGGGTCCATCCACTTTTTCTTCCAAGGCTTGTAACACCAATAATCTTGGATCTTGGGAAGGATCAGTTCCCCAACTTGGCTTGCGAACAAACCGCCAACCGCCAGGGCCCTCTGTTTGTTCTAGAGCAGCGGGCTCAATTTCAATGCCCGCTTTGGCTAGCTCGTGGTTGGCAGCCGCAATCCGTTCCGGGGATACCCTATCCTGCATAGTCAGTGGAACAACCAGCTGGTAGACCCGGAAGATCAACTGCTTTTCTCCATTGGCATTACCGGTTGCGAAGCCTAGCTTGACACAATGGTCCTCTTTTATCTCTCTTAAGTACTGATAAGGACGGTAACTTTCTTCGGCACCATTTCCAATTTGAACGGTTGCGCGTTGCATGTACCAGAAAGGGGAGTTCTGATCAGGAAAATCGTAACACGCCACCACTTCAGTCGTAGAAGGCATCACCCGGACAGATTTTAACCGTACCTCAACCCCATTCCGCCTGACAGCATAGGTCTGTTGAATCGGGATGGCTGTTCCGCTATAAATGGGGACGTCTGCAATATCGAAGTGGAAAGTCGCCAGGGTGGTTTGTACTTCACCAGCAGGCTGAGTTAAAGGTACATCCACACCCAAGCTTACCTTTCCGCCAACCGCCGCGGCATGGATGACCTGATAGGAAACATACACCGCCTGGTGAGCTTCACTTCGGATACTCTGACTAAATCCCTGTACTTGAACAGGGGTGACATTCCTAAAGAGAACCTGTGGCACATCCAATACGGCTCCCTCAGGCAGGTCGCTAAACTGCATTCCCATCGCCAGACGTCCTTCATCCAAGTAAATCCAATCCAGGGTCAAGGTGACACCCTCCAACGACTGACTTAAGGCCGGGTTAATTGCAAGCTGCGGCGGGTTTACCGAGGGAATGGTTGGTAAAATAGTGGGCTGAGCGGTGACCTCCAGGTCTGTCACCAACCCGGCATCCTGAACAGACTGCAAGCCCGGGTCGCTCATCAAGTGATAGACCGCATAAGCAACAGTGGTTAGAATGAGCAATGCCAGGATAACCATTAAAACAGTCGTGCTGAGTCTCATTCTCAATTGTTTATTCATTTCTTTTCTCTGATGAATATTCGCTAAGATCTTTGGTGCCAGATTGAGGTCCGCTGGAATCTGTTCAGCCGCGATGGCATCCAGAATCTGGGCATCTGAATTAGGGTACGTTTTGAACTCATTTCGGCCGAATTGACTCATTCTTCCCTCCTATCGGTACCAAGCAAAACCCGAAGACGCTCTCGGGCGATGTGCAACCACCACTTGATCGTACCCGGAGCAGCTGCGAGCGTGGAAGCCATTTCTCTTTCACTCATATCAAGGTAATATCGTTGGATGATCACAGCCCGTTGACGAGGTGGTAATTTGAACAGGGCAGACCGAATTTCGTCCTGGAGTTGGTAATATTCGATTTGACTTTCGACCGAAGACGCCCGGGAGAGTAAATATTCCAAATGTTGCTGATCTCCATCTCCCTCTAGCTGGGTTGTTTGAGAACGTTGCTGGATTGCATTAATCGCCAGATTGACCACACTCCTCATCAAATATGGCTCGAATGGGCGGTTTTCATCAAACCCGCGAATGTGCTGGTAGATGCGGATGAAAGCATCCTGAACAATATCTTCTGCCAGCTGCTCATCGTGCACAATTAAGAAAGCCGCTCGGAGCGCTTTAACCTGGTACCGAATAATCAGGCTTTCCAGTCCACCGATGTCTCCATTTTTCAGTCGAAGAATGGCGGCTTTATCCTCTGCGAGGATGTCATTTTTATTGGATAAGCTCATGTTTAATATACAAAGGATCCGTTAAAAAGGTTGGATAATTGTATCAGAAGTGGGGAAGCGAAAGTTGATTGGACTTTTTTTAATTAAACTATTATTCCATCGAGCTTTTATCTCCAACTAGAAATATTCCTCCCCCCTAAAATTTTTGACACATTTGGCGTTTTAAGCTAAACTGTTAATATCCTTTATTAAGCGAGGTCAATGATGAAACAACAAACTTCTCGATATCGTTGGTTTGTCGTGGTTATCTTTTTCCTCTTCATGCTCTTGCACCAAACGGACAAGCTGATGATTGGTTCCATGCAACTACCCATCAGCGAAACCTTTGGTTTGGATGATTTCAAGTGGGGTTTGATCAATTCAGGCTCCCTCATCGTTGCCACGATCTTGTACCCGGTTTGGGGTTATTTATACGATCGTTTTGCACGAGACAAACTGCTCGCCCTAGCGGCTTTTATTTGGGGGGCAACCACCTGGCTGAGCGCGATCGTACATACCTACACCCAATTTCTGATCACCCGCGGTTCCACCGGTATTGACGATTCCTCGTATCCGGGTTTATATAGCCTGATCGCTGATTATTTTGGACCAACTTTGCGCGGTAAAATCTATGGCGTCTTGCAACTGGCACAGCCCTTAGGCTATTTGTTGGGAATGATATTAGCTTTAATGGTAGCTCCTCTGATTGGTGGGTGGCGCCAAATATTTTATCTAACCGGTTCCACGGGTTTAATCATCGCTGTGATCATTTTCTTTGGCGTGAAAGACCTACCCCGCGGAAAAGCCGAGCCGGAATTTGAGGGAATGGCTGAAATTGGTCAGTTCCGGTTTTCCTGGACTGAAGCAAAGGAAATCTTTAAAAAGAAAACCATGTGGTTCGTCTTTTTACAGGGTTTTGCAGGCGTTTTCCCGTGGAATGTCATTACCTACTTCTTCTTCGGTTATTTGATGCGGGAACGCGGTTATGATAATTCCACGGTTCTAACCACCATGGCACCGGTTATCTTGGTTCTCTCAGCCGGTTATTTTGTCGGGGGTGCTTTAGGGGATTGGCTGTTCACCCACACTCATAAGGGTAGAATTATCATCTCCTCCGCAGGGGTGCTTTTGGGGGCAATCTTTCTAGCTTTGGCATTAAAGACTCCCGTCGCAGCCCAATCAACTTTCTTTATATGGATGATCTTGACCGCCTTATTTATGCCTTTTTCTTCTGCAAATGTGATCGCAACCGTGTATGACATCACAGTGCCGGAGGTTCGCAGTACAGCTCAAGCGGTCGAATATTTTATTGAAAACAGTGGAGCTGCTCTGGCTCCAGTTTTGACCGGAGCTCTGGCGGTCAACCTGGGTTTAGGGCAAGCTATTTTGATCATCTGTACCAGCACCTGGCTGTTGTGCTTTGCAATTTATATCGGGGCGTTGTTTACCATTGACGGAGATATTCATACACTACGAACTCAAATGGCTGACCGCGCAAAAGAATTGAGCTCTTGAGGTTTATTAAACCGCCAAGAAGGGTTGTATAATCCAATCAGGAAAAAGGGATGCCTGCAAAACATTTCTCGAATGAACAACTAGCCGATACCTTTAATTTAATCGCTGATTTACTTGAAATCAAAGGGGAGGTGATCTACAAAGTATTGGCATACCGAAAAGCAGCTGAAAGCCTGGCAGAGCTGAATCAAGATGCGTATGATATCTGGCAGGCAGGGAAACTTACCGATATTCCAGGAGTCGGTAAAGCGATCGCTGAAAAAATAGATGAACTTTTCAGCACGGGAAAGCTGGGTTTCATGGAGAAACTCACTGCAGAAATGCCGGTTAGTTTAGCAGAAATGCTCCAGGTGCCAGATTTAGGTCCCAAGAAAATCGGGCTTTTTTGGAAAGAGCTGGGTATCACGAGCATTTCAGAATTAGAAACAGCAGCCCGGGCTGGAAAATTGCGTACTTTGCCCGGAATGGGAGAAAAATCTGAGGCACGCATTCTAGCGGGAATTGAAGCCTACAAACGCCGATCGGAGCGCATCCCTATTGGACAGGCTTATCCCTTTGCACAGCGTCTGATTGCTTCTCTGCGTCAAGCACCCGGGGTCGTCACGGTTGAGATGGCAGGCAGTTTGCGCCGTGGACGGATCACCGTTGGAGATATAGACATATTAGCTGCGGCAACCGACTCTACTGCAATTATGGATCGCTTTCTCTCCGATCGTGAGGTGGTGCGGGTGGAGGGCAAGGGAGATACCAAAAGTAGTGTGGAATATGCTCATGGCTTACGGGCTCAGCTTTGGGTGCATCCCCCAGAACGATTTGGCACAGCCTGGCAATATGCCACGGGGAGCAAAGAGCATAATGTCCGATTGCGTGAGTTAGCCTTGAAACAAAATCTATCGCTCTCGGAACATGCCCTCACCCGACCGGATGGCAGTGAAATCCTTTGCGCCACAGAAGATGAAGTCTATGCGGCTCTGGGATTACCTTTTATTCCCCCTGAGCTGCGGGAAGACCGGGGAGAAATCCAGGCGGCTTTGCTAGGAAAATTGCCCAAATTAATTGAGCTGCAGGATATCCAAAGTGAATTACATGCCCACACTACCTGGAGCGATGGTCATCTTTCCATTCAGGAACTAGCTGAAGCAGCCCGTGACAGGGGGCGTAAGTTAATTGTAGTCAGTGATCATTCTGCCAGTTTGGCAATCACCGGTGGTTTGACCGCCCAAGATGTGCAAAAGCAACGGCAGGAGATTCAACATGCGCAAAAGAGCCTGGGGGATTCAATCGTGATTTTGCAAGGGATCGAAGTTGAAGTCCGGGCAGATGGCAGTCTTGATTTTCCAGACGAGGTTCTAGCAGAATTGGATATTGTCACTGCTTCCGTCCATACCAGCTTGCGTCAACCGCGCCAACAGATCACAGAACGTATGTTAAAAGCTATCCAAAATCCCCATGTGGATATCATTGGACATCCCACGGGGAGAATGTTACCCAATCGAGAGGGTGCTGATCTCGATTTAGAGGCGGTTATGAAAGCGGCACTCGAAAACCAGGTCGCGCTGGAAATCAATGCTCACCCGGCCCGTTTGGATCTGGACGACGTGAATGCCCGTCACTTTGCGGAGATGGGCGGTTTATTGACCATTAACACCGACGCCCATTCAGCCAGTGACCTGGACCTGATGCACTTCGGGGTAACCGTGGCAAGGCGCGGCTGGGTGGAGGCAAGCTCAGTAATCAACACCTGGAAAATACCGAAATTGCTGGAATGGTTGAAAAGGAAGCATCCACATTTCTAATTGATCGAAATCTATCTCCAACACGCCATCGGTCTTCTCAATACCAGTTCTTGTGCTTTATTGTTGAGATACTCATCGTTTCATTTAAAAATTGAGAGATTTTCCCAAAAGAAGGTTGTCACCCCGAGCGAAGCAAGGGGCTTTTTCACAATTGCTAAAGTATCTCGCTTCGCTCGATCTGACATTAATTCCTTTTTGGACAACCTCAAGTGCGCAGACGGAATAGGTGCAATTCATCTCTCCCAATCGATTTCTGCCCAATGGACTGGATGATCCGTGGCGGAGTCGGGGGGCAAGATGTACCAGGCCTGGCGCGCTTTCAAGGGCGTAGAGATGAAGATATGATCAATGCGATTCTCCCCCGACATATCCGTTCCATCCGGACTAATTTTAGAAGGATAAAGACTCTCCCAGACATTGGTCAGTCGCTCGGCAATCAGCTGATAAGGGTATTCATAATCGCGCAAGTTATAATCACCTAGGGCGATGACGTATTCTTTGTTATCAACCTGTTCCAATAGGGTTTGGGCAAAAACCTCCATCGCCAGGTCAGTTCCATCGGGATGAACATCATAGATAGTAAATACCGTATCATTCAAGACAATTTCAACCACGGATGTACCAATTTCATCTTTGTCACTATAAGAATAAATCACCCTTGTATTTCGTAATGGATATTTTGAAAGCAGGGCGGTTCCATAGGAACCACTCACTGGTGAAGGACCATAATAAGAATAATAACCCAGCCTGCCTGCAAAATAGCGCACAATGTCTATATTGTTCAGGGAAACTCGGGCTGAATCCGATTCCTGCAAAGCCAGGATATCCGGTGAAACCTTTTCGATCAATGCAAGCTGACGTTTAAGCGACCGTTCACCAAACACATCATTGCCTTGCTGGATATTATAGGTCATCACGACTAAGGGACCAGTTGGGGGAAGGAATGAGGGCATCGGCGTGGTCAGAAACGCAGCCACACCACACCCTAGAAAAAGCACTCCCAGCAAGATGGTCCAGCCTAACTTTTCACTCATGTCATAGAATTTACCCTCCTGCTTTTGAAGTTTAGTTCTTCTCCCTACGATCAACATCAATAAAGCCGACATCACCAGAAAAGGCAACCAGAACTTATTGCGGAACCATGGGCTAACCGGTTCAATATATCCCCAAACATTGGTGAATATCTGCATGAAAACGAGCAAAATGAATAGAAAAGCGCCCAGGAGCATCCCAGCGGTTAAATCACGGGGGCAGGTGTGGCTTGGCTGGATGCGATCAACCAGCAACTGTAAATCGAGGAATATCACTGGAAACAGTAAAATCGAGAGAAATAGTAAAACTTGCGCCAGAGCAGAGGAGGAACTCATTACTACAGGAGGGGAAGTGGGAGTGGGCGGGAAAGGCACTCGCTGTACAAGTAGTGTGCCAGTGAGAGTCAGAGTCAATAAGCTATTCCAAAGAAAAATTCCCCAGGAAGGGATTCTTTCTGGTAAACCGGGACGATAGATTACCATTAACATCCATAATGTGGTAATCAAGCTCACCGTAATCACAATCATTCTGTAATCCGATTCAGTCCAGCGTGCCATTACGGATGGTGCAGAAAATGCAAACAAGTCCAAAGATATCGCCATAAAGATTCCCACCATCGTGAGATTTAATCCCGGGTGCGGTTTTTCATTTACCTCATCTTCTTGCCAGGAAAAATATCTCAAGGACAAACCCAAAACAATCCCAAGTACCCATCCGATCCAACTTCCTTCGGATTGTAGGGAATAATCGAGGCTGTAATCCAGGGTGCGGAATAACACCAAACCCAATAACGCGAGAGCAAAACCCATTGCAATAGACTTCCCCCGCTGGGAATCATGGGTTGGATCGGTTTGTGCTGTTAACAGAAAGGGGAATAACAAAAGCCCAGCTGCACTAGCTACTCCGCCGGCAATCATCCGCCCAAGCGTGGATAAATAAGGAAGGCAGCCACGCCCCAAAAACAGCAGTCCAAATAGCACCCAGATGAAAGCCTTGGAATTTTTCTTGGGTAAGAAGAATAAAAGCCCGGGAGCAAAAAAGAATAACAAGCCTAATGCTTTTTCATCCAGAGACGTTTTAAGTAAGTCAAGGATATAAATTGATTCTACTAATGACCCAATGGATTGCAGCAAGAACAAAAAGAAAATGGCATAAGTGATCGTGATCAGACTAATTTTTTTCATCATGCCTCCTTTGAGCAAGAAACCATCGCTGACACTCTTTATTTTCTATGGGTTTGAATGTATAGAGCGGCCCCAATGATACCTAAAAACAATCCCATAACCGAAGCAGTATAAGCTAAAAAATTCAAAGCAAAGCTGGATTCAAGAATATGAATCACCATCAAGAAGGGTAGAATCCATCCCATTATTGAGAGGATGAACCCGATCACAATCAGACGAAGCGGGTGTGACATGCTTTACTTCAACGATATAACCAGCATAGGGTGGAGTGAGTGGGTTGAGGAGTAAATTCAGGGGGGGCTTCCACCTCACATAAGTCAGCGATAGCCCGGTTACAGCGTGGATGAAAACGGCACCCAGCTGGCGGTTTGACTAAACTAGGTGGTTCACCAGCCGGAACTTCCCGAAATTTGGTGGCATTGTGGTAATCCGGGTCAGAAGACGCAGATAACAGAGCCTGGGTATAGGGGTGAAGGGGATTTTGGATTAGCTCATTGATTTTGGCTTTCTCAACCAGTTTACCAGCATACATGACAAAAATGCGTTCGGAAAAATATTTCACAGTTGAAAGGTCATGAGTAATATAGATAAAAGAAAGATTATGACGCTGCTGCAGAGATCGCAGCAATCGCAATATCTCAACCCGTACCGATGCATCCAGCATAGAAACTGGCTCATCCGCTACAATCAGCTTCGGGTTACGGATCATTGCCCGAGCGATCACCACTCGTTGT
This sequence comes from Anaerolineales bacterium UBA4823, assembly GCA_002402275.1. Lineage (GTDB taxonomy): Bacteria > Chloroflexota > Anaerolineae > Anaerolineales > UBA4823 > UBA4823. The sequence continues at coordinate 6,724 of DHFN01000108.1, read as the reverse complement.
TGCTGTCCACCGCTCAACATGTGGGGGAACTTGGGCAAAAAGTCTTCCACTGGATAGAGCTTTACTTCCTCCATGACTTTCCGGATCTGCTCGCGCCGTTTCTCCGAATTATGGATTCCACTGATGATCAAAGGTTCAGCGAGAATGCGTTCCACACTCATAAAAGGAGGTAGAGCGCCATAGGGGTCTTGCTGAACATAACCAACCTGCGAACGGTACCATTGTAAATCCCGCCCACTTAATTGTTGAACGGATTTCCCTTCAAAGGTTACATCCCCTTTAGTTGGTTTATATAAACCCAGAATAGTTTTCATTAAGCTTGATTTTCCACACCCGCTTTCTCCTACAATGGCAATCGCTTCCCCCTTTTTTAGATCAAAACTGACATCATCCACTGCCCGGACATAGCCAGCTACCCCAAAACCAAAGCGGCGTAATTCAAACCACACATGTAGTCCATTTACAGAGAGAATAACCTCCGAATCCTCTCCCCCAGTGGGTGGATTTACGGAAGGAATATCCATAACAGAGTTTGGGATTGGATTATCCATTCGATTAATTCCTCGATTAACAATATAACCAGCATTTCACCAGAATACCATTACTTTGGACAACGGGAGGCTCCTGCTTACAGCGCTCAAATACTTTGGGACATCGTTCAGCAAAACGACAGCCCGTGGGAGGCGAGATTAGACTGGGCGGTTGCCCATGAATAAAAATAGGATCTTGATCACTGCGTAACCGTGGTACGCTCGCCATCAGCATTTGTGAATAAGGGTGCAGTGGTTCAGTGAAAAAGTGAGGGGCATCACTGGCTTCGACAATCTGTCCAGCATACATCACCGCCACTTCATCTGCCAGCTCACTTGAAGTTGCAATGTCATGGGTGATTAAGATAAAGCTAATGCCCATCTCATGTTTAATCACCTTAAGGGTGTTGAAAATATTTGCCTGAGTTAATAAATCGAGAGCAGATGTGGGTTCGTCCAGAATGATCAAGTGGGGCATAGTCACTAGCGCCATCGCAAGCGCCACTCTTTGCCGCATCCCTCCGCTCAATTCAAAGGGATAACGTTGGAGAAAATCAATTGGAACACTCACTCGCTCAAACATACTTTTAGCTTGATCTAAGGCTTCGGCTTTACTTGTTCCGAGATGAACCATAGATGGTTCTGCTACTTGATCCCCTACTTTAATCACTGGATTTAAGGAATTCATCGCAGCCTGTGGCACGAGAGACATCGCAACCCACCGAATCGATTGACGAAATTCTTCTTCCTCATATTTCATGACATCATTCCCCTCTAAGATAACCTCACCTTTATATTCTGCCACATTGCGGGGTAACAAGCGTAAAATCGCCCTTGCCAGAGAACTTTTTCCACAGCCAGATTCACCTAAGATCACTACCGCATGATGGTAATCTAACGCGATATCTACATGATCTACTGCTTGAACGACGCCGTGGGTGGTGCGAAAGTACAACAATAAATTATGAATTTGCAAAAGAGGAGTGGGATGATTTTCCATAGGATTATAATTCCCTCAACCTAGGATTAAAAACTCGATCAAGGGCATAGCCCAGCATTGCGAAGCCTAAGCCGGTCATCATCAGCAAGACAGCCGGTTCCAACACCCAATAGTAATACCCTTTATATAATGCCCCATCTACGTCAGCATCGTTGATAATCTTCCCCCAGGTTGGCAAAACCGGATCTCCTAACCCTAATATCGCCAGAGATGCTTCCAGAAAAACAAATGAAGGGATAGAAGAGACCAATCCGGGGATTAGCAGAGGGATCATACGTGGAATAAGATAATTAAAGATAATCCGCGCGTTACTTGCTCCGTAAGCCCGAGCAGCTTCAATGTATCCTGATTCCTTAACTTGCAGGAAAATAGCCCGGTAGCTTTTAATCGAGCCAGTGAAAATGCTCAATAATATCGTAACCCCTAATATCACCCAAATACTACGGGAATAAAATGTACCAACCATGATCAAGATCGAAAGGAATGGAAGAACAAGATTGACTTCTGTGATTCTTTGAATGAGCGCGTCTACCCAGCCGCCATACCAAGTGCCCACAGCCGCAAAAATCATGGTCAACACCAAGGTGCCAATGGAAGCTAGTAACCCAAATGCCAAAGCCACTGGAGTTCCCCACAATAGAGGTAACACTAAATCGCGCCGTTTATTATCGGTGCCAGCTAAACCGTATAACTTTCCATGGAAAACAAATTCTGCATCTAAATCTGCATTTTCTTCAAAAGCAGCCCCATTAATGATTAACTGATAGGTACCCTTGAGAGGAGTGGGGGTGGGTTGTGTCGGATCGCTAAATAAACCGACCATCGGGTTTTCTACTTTTAATTTACGGATAAGCTTCTCGTCTTGGGTAAATCGGTATGTAGTTTGACGACTGATGCTGAAGTTTGCCACCTTGAATGTGCGTTGATCTGGTGTTATCCATTGAATGGAGACAAAAGGTTGTTTTTCAGCATAAGACGATTTAAAATAAAGGATCAATTCTTGAGGAAAATCATCATAAGAATAGTCAAATGAATAGGTGATGTCTATTGTCGAGACATCTCCACCCGGATGATTGACGACTTTTTGCATTTGCCCATTGGCACTGCTGACTGCAAAAGAAATAGGTTGTTTTTTCTTGCTGAATAGGTTATACCAGGCTGGCGGAGCATAGCGGGGGTTCTGATACCAAACTTCCTCACCTCCCCGCCATTTACGGATGGCTTCCTCGTATGGAATAGTGATCATTGTATAAATCGCTATACCAACTAGAATCAGAATAACAAAAACCCCAATCATTGCGGAGGGATATTGCAATATTTGCTTGAAGGATGATTTGATCGTATTCATATATTTGATTATCCCCCCACTTTAACCCTTGGATCAACCAGCGCGTAGACGAAGTCCAGCAAGAACACCGTGATCGCCAATAAGTAGGCGTAAATAATGGTCGAACCCACAATAACGGGAGTATCAAATAAACCGATCGCCCGATAGAGAGTGCGCCCTAAACCAGGCCAGAGAAAGACTGTTTCGGTGATAATTGCCCCAGTCCAGATGCCAATTAACATAAGGGCAAAATTGGTAATAATAGTTGGCAAAGTAGGGCGAAGGATATAACGTCTTTCGATATCTTTTTGAGGTAATCCTTTTGCCTTTGCCATTTCGACATAATCTTCACTGGAATAGATCAGGAAAAAAGTCCGCCAGTTATAAATACTCAAAAATAATGAACTGATAATTAATGAGGATGCTGGCAAAATCATATGTTTTAACACGCTCAACACATAATCCAAGGTATTTTCCGGCGGGGGAACATCCACCATTCCGCCAAAGGGGAGAATTTTTAAGATAGCAGCAAAGATCAAGATAAAGAAAATTCCATAAAACCAGGGAGGAACAGAGGAAGTGGGTGAAAGGGCAATGATCACTTTATCCCAAAAGCTGCCATATTTACGGGATAATGAGAGGGCAATAAAAATACTGATAAAAAACAAGCTCAATTCCGAAGTGCCCATCAGCAAGATTGTGGCAGGTAAGCGTTCCAATAAAATCAAGCGGACCGTTTTTGAACCACTATCACTGGTCATATTAATCGCCCGCCCAAGCTGAAGAGTTAACGCATTGCGCAAATAATTGGCACTCCGCACAACCAGAGGTTGATCTAATCCCATTCTTTTTTCCTCAAGGCTAATTCGTTCTTCGATGAGTTTTTTACGTACATCAGGACTGAGGTTGTGGGATCTAGGGTCGGCTGCCATTTGCATGATCACCCGCTCGCGGATATCATTTTTCATGATTTGATCAACATATCCGCCCATATTAGCAATCAGGATGGTTAGAAAAACTCCAATAACAACCGTGATAAATAGGGTGATCAAGCGTAGAATCGTATACCGGAGAACTCGAAAAAAAGTGGTATTGGTAAAACGCTTAAAAAGTGAAACCTGTACTTGTCCGGTGGATTCCATTATTTTTTCCTTAGTAGATTAGAAATAAGGGAGGAGATAAGGTTTACGCCTTACCTCCTCTGCAAAGACAAAATTAATAGAATTTACGGTGTAGTCACAAATTCGATTGAGGCAAAAGTGGGAACCGCCACCGGTATTGGCACCACAGCCACCTCAATCTTGTTTGCCCCAGCCTCTAGTTTGGCAGTTAGATCAGCCGGCAAAACAATGCGAAAATGGCCATCTTCAACTGCTTCAGCCTGTCCAATGGTAACAACCTCGTTCTTGGCATTGTAGAGCAAATATTTCACCATCTTGACATCCGCCAGAGGATATGGCTGATCTTTGAAGGTTACCATTACATCGAAGGTTGCTTCAGAATTGATTTTCACCTGAGCATCTCCCTCGATGTTAACGTCAGCGATCTTTGGTTCGCCAAATTGCGACCAGCGATCTGCCAAATCAGGATAATCATCAAAGTGTTTCAACGTGAGGGTCTTTTCGGTTAAGAAAGCTTTGTCCAGATAATATGGACCAGTTCCCAACCAGAAGTGACCATGCTCACCGTACCACTTCTTCAAGTTATCATAGCGCGCCTTGGCTTCGTCGGCGGTCACATATTGACCCATAGTATCGGCAAATGGGATATAGGTTTCCCCAGCTGCCTGATCAAGGTATTTAGCTAGAATTTCTAGGCTAGGCCCACCAACAAAGCTGGTTTGCTCGATTTTCTTGGCATCGGCTTTATCTGCTGAGTAAGTCAATTCATTGTTTGCTTCAGCTAAATCGCCAATTGCGTATACTTCCCAAGGGGCTTCACCGAGCATATAGTTAGGCCATAGGTTAGCTGCAGAAGGAGCGACATTTAATTCTGCATCTTGATAGTAAAAATCACTATAGCTTTCAATCACCAATGGATCGGTCGAGACGATTTTTACTCCCTTGAAGGATGACATGAAGGATTCAAAATAAGGAACAGCAGCTTCATCATAAATGGCGCTGTCTGGCTTTGAGCGATCAAAGTTTAGAATAAACGTCATGATAAAATCTGCTAGAGAAAGAGGCGATCCATCATGCCACTTTACCGTGGTGAATAAATCCTTTGGATAAGTCACAACGGTTTTGATCTTGGCTGTTAAGCCTTCTGGGGATTTTTCTTTAGCGGTGATGAACTTTTGAGTTTTAGCATCCCAATCTACCCAAACGTCTTCGGGAACCTTGATTTCTGGGGCAGTATCGAGAGTCACCCAATCGTGAGACTTACTGACTGGCAAACCTTCCAGGGCTGTAACCTCACCTTTTTCAATTCTTAAAGGCCAGACAAGCCCAGTATAGGGATCATACATCACTGCGCCACTGGTAGTGGCTCGAACNNCTCGAACCGCCGCTTGATCCCAAGCCCAGTTGCTACCGGCAATGGGGTTCCAGGGTTCGGTAAACAGATCCGGTTCAGCCCATTTCACCTGACCACCTTCCTCGCCAATAAAACGCACTGTGTAAGGCCAAATCTGAGCTCCCTCAATTCCAGCGGCTAAGTCATTGGTTACTTCGACTTTCGGTGAATAGGGAGCGTAGTTCTTGCCATCAATCAACCAGACTTGAAATGAGTCTTGCAGGGATAATTCCAAAGCCTTCCGCATCATTTGATCGCGTTCTTCAAGGGTTTTGAAGTTTCCATTTGCCAAATCATCGCCCAATTTTTGGAATTCGGGATTGGGTTTATTGGCTATGAAGGCTGATAAGCCCTGGATGGAAGAAGGAAGGTACATTTGCTGGAACATATCCTTTTCGTCTCGACTTAATACTGTCGAACTCCATGCCGAAGTGTAAATATGCCATTTTCCTTCAGCTGGATCAGACCCAATCCAAATCGGACTGGCTTCGCTAGAAGTCTTATATTGCCGATCAACCGTGAATCCAACACTTTCCAGTTGGTTTGCCACATAATCCCCGATTGGTTTACGGGTTCCATCACTATCGGGTCGGATGAGGAAGATCAAGGTAACTGGTTCGTCTTGGTAAGTCCATTTTCCATCCACTAATTTTGCACCGAGGCTTTCCATTTCGGTCGTGATGACCTCCTTGGCTTTCTCTAAATTGAACGCGTATTTAGCTTCGAGTTCCCGGGCAGTATCAACATAATTGGTATACTCTGGGCCATTGGTCTGAATGACAAACCATTTGGGTAAGCTACCACCACCGTATACCTCTTGATTGATATAGTTTCGATCAACCAACCAGTTCATTGCTTCGCGAATTTTCTGATCAGCAAACGGGTTTAGACGCCCATCAGTAAATTCAGGGCCAGAGGGGTTGAATAATAGGTCATAATATAAACCATTTGAAGCAGCATAGTTTAAACCAGCGTCTTTAATCGCTTGTTGTTCGGCCGAAGAAAGCCCTGAAGCAAAAACATCAATAGCACCGGCTTTTAGTTGTGTGATCGCCTGTTCCTGACCAACCACCGAGAAAACGATCTCGTCTAACCAACCACCTTTGCGAGTGACTGGTACCGTAGTCGGGGTGGGAACCTCGGTGGGTGCCTCAGTGGCTACTACTTCGGTTGGCGCCTCGGTGGCGGGTGCTTGGGTTGCTACGGTAGTAGGGGTTGCCTGTGGTTGGCAAGCGCTTAATACAAAAGCTGCGACAAGCAGCAAGCTGAGTAAATTGAACCATTTTAGTTGAGTTTTCATAGTTTCTCCTCCAACATGTAAATTAATTTGGGTTTGTTTGATTTGGAATTGAA
>DHFN01000193.1 GCA_002402275.1 Anaerolineales bacterium UBA4823 | reverse complement strand
AGCTGCCACTGCTCCACCCCGCAATGTGTTTTCCCTATATCTTCAGGAAGTGAAATTATAGCATCACCCCCCAGCATCGTCAAGGAGTTATTGATTTTAAGCATAATTTTTGCTACAATAAGGATGGTTATTGGTTTTATTGGTTAATCAGGTGATTGGTTGGATAACTATTATGGAGTGAGGAAATTGAAGGTCTGTTTTTTCTCGCCGTTTTGAAATTTATTCCTGGCTTCTAATTGTTAACAAAGAACATCAACCAAATTGGGGGAGAGGCGGTAAAACCAGCTTCAGCTATTCATTCTACTGGATCCATTTTCATCAAGAAAGGAGGTGAAAAGGGTATTGGTAGAAAAAGTGAAATGCTATTCCCATAAAGAGCGGATCATATTTCAATACAGGGTTATTTTTTAGCAAGATTACCGCTCCACTCATGATACAAAATTTTCGTCATCGAACGATTAGATTTCTGTGTGACTAAGTTAAAGGAGAAGAATATTATGTTTCGCAAAAATATTCCCCACAAAAGTTGGATGATTGGAGTTGTGGTGCTGGTGATTTTGGGGCTGGCGCTGTTCGTCAGCGTAATTCGTCCTGGTTTGGCTCAAGAACCCCAGCCTGGCGGAGAGGTGGGGATAAATGAGGAGCTTGTCAGCCCCTCAATTGCACCAGCATCCTTTCCGATTCAGGGGAAGTTGACGGATGCAAGTGGCAGGCCGTTGAATGGTAATTATTCCATCCAATTTAGTTTATATTACGGATCTGCCGGTGGCACAGCATTATGTTCAGACACCAATACAGTTGTTGTGACCAATGGGTTATTTAACGCTTATATTGATAATTGTAGCCCACAATTCAATGGACAGATGCTCTATTTAGGGATCAAAGTCGGAACTGATCCAGAAATGACTCCTCGCCAAGTCATCTATCCGGTACCGTATGCTCTCAGCTTGCGACCGGGAGCGGTGATCTCTAATCCAGAAGCCAGCGGTCATGGACTTGAGGTTTGGAGCAAGGCTGCTGGAGGCTTATCTGGCACAGCCCTATGGGTGAGGAACACTAGTACCAGCGATGGTATTGCCCTTTGGGCGCATGCAGAAGGGAGCGATGCTACGATCATCGCCAGCAATAATGGATCGGGAGCGCTTTTTAAAGGATTTGGGAATGACGGTGGTGAACATGAATTTATTGTAAACAATGATGGCTCTCTTTGGGCTAAAGGAGACGTGTCCCAATCCCGTGAGAACGATGGACTCGTTAAAGCTGCTGCAGATGTTAATTGTGACAGTACGGGCTCGTCTATTACTCGGTCTTTCAACAATGTAGGCGGAACTATAACGATTGCAAATGGAAGTAATGAAGGGGAATGTCAAATAGACTTTGGCTTTAAAATCTCCGACCGATATTGGATTACCAACGCAGTTTCTTCTGGTGGTACTAGAATGGCTACGTGCAGTTCAGTCTCTGATTCTGTGCTATATTGTTACCGTTCCGACATGAATGGCAATCCTTTAGGGGGGGTTATTATGATCCTGGTGTACTGACCGGAATCAATCGCGGGTACAAAAAGGAGAAAAAGTGATGAACAAATACAAGACAACCGTGTTGGTCATAACCGTCCTCTGTAGTCTTTTACTTGTCGCTCAGGCAATGGCAATGTCGTCCACTAATTACCGCCTGGATTGGTTTGTGCCTTTAAGTGGCACTGGGGGGTCTTCCAGTTCGACCAACTACGCTGTTAATTTTACTGTCGGGCAGACTGCCATTGGAAGCAGCACCTCGTCCACTTATAAAGGCTGTCTTGGGTATTGGTGCGGGCTCATAGATTGGCGCCTGTTTCTGCCCCTGATACTCAAGAACTAAGCTGATCATAGCTGAGATTGGAGGAACTCAATTTCTATAGAAGGTCACACTGAAAAAGATTAAACACAATGGACACAAAGGGAATGAAGGAAAGACTTTCTTTTTTATGTCTTTGGATGCGTTAGGACCTTTGTATTTAATGACCTTTTTAGTTTGATCAACTAAAAAGTTTTATTTGAGAATCGGTTAGGAAATGGCTGGAGGAGGGATTGTTGAAGAGAATCTCGAAGCTTAAGACCCTCCAGCCATCGCTTGATTAGCCAAGGGAAATGGTTTTCAATTTGAGTGTCATGAGATTGAACAATTCGACCATTTTCATTGACAAACATTACAATTAAAGTTAAAATATTTTCGTTACTTTCGGTATTTATGAAGAAAAAACTAACCTATCGGCAACAGCAATTCTTAAACCAGTTTCTCGAACTATATCAGGAAGCCGGGAAGCCATTGCATTATGTTGCAGTGGCGAAAAGGATGGGGCGGGGGAAGGTTACTGTCTATGAAATGTTACGCTTGCTTGAGGAACGGGGATATGTGAAAGCAGATTATGAGTTTAGTCCGGAACAGCATGGCCCCGGTCGCCCGCCGGTTTTATTTCAACCAACCGAAGAGACTCAAAAATTAGGTTACCAGGCTGGAGAAGAGTTAGAAGAAATCAATGATTGGCAGGTTCTCAGTGAACAAATTTTGGATACCATCCAGAATTTCGGCAGAAGCGGTTATGAGAATTTAATCGAAAGCCTGTTGAGCCGCATGCCGGAAAGGCGCTCTCCGCTTATTTTCCTGACCGAATTAATTACGACGGTACTCTTATTATTGGCAACCTTATCGGATATTCCTGGGATTAAGACAATTTTGGAGCGATTGAAAAGGATTGGTTTACCCCAGGAGATCGGTTTGAATGCATTAAGTGGCATTAGTATGGTGTTTTCGATCGTGGAGCAGGCAAATCGGCGGGCTGTCTCTGTTTTACTCAGTCAAATTGGGAAATATGAAGAGTTTTTAGCGCAGATGAATGAAGAAAATCAACGCCGTTTGAGTGAGTTTGCCCGTGAGGTGGCTCAAACGCTCACTATATGAGAATTTTTGTTCTGTAATATTTTCGTTATTTTCGAAGGAGGAAGAATTGTCTAAGATAGCCATAATCACAGATAGTACTGCCAATTTGCCAGTAGAATGGGTAAAACAGTATGATATTCAGGTTGTGCCGCTCACTATTCATTGGGGGGAGGAAAGTTATCGGGATGGAATCGATATCACCCCAGCTGAATTTTATGCTAAATTAGCCCACAGCAAAGCCTGGCCAACCACTTCCCAGCCTTCAGTCCAAGATTTCCTGCAGGTTTATGAAAGGGCAGCCGAACACGCCGACGGAATCATCGTACCGCTGATCTCCTCGGGCATCAGCGGAACGGTCTCATCAGCCCAATTAGCGGCTGAAGAATTCACGAGAGTTCCGGTCGAGGTGCTTGATACGCATATCACTTCGATGGGACAAATCTTAATCATTCTGGCAATTGCCCGGTCTATCGCTGAGGGAAAATCCTTGAGTGAAGTCAAGCAAATCGGCGAGGAAATTTCCAGCAAATTGCGGGTGTTTTTTGCGGTGGATACGCTCGAATATTTACATCGCGGTGGCAGGATTAATGGGGCTTCTCGCTATTTGGGCAGTGCTTTGAACATTAAGCCCATCCTCTATTTTAATGATGAAGGCAAAATTGACGCTTTAGAGCGGGTGCGGACAAAGAGCAAAGCCCTCCAACGTATCCTTGAACTCTCATCCCAAGCTGCGAATGGGAAAGCGGTTCATATAGGGGTCGTTCATGCCAATGCGCCAGAAGTCGTCCAGACGTTTTTAAAAGAAGCTGAAAAACAATTAAATTGTTTGGAAAGTTTTACGGTGGAGTTAAGCCCGGTGATCGGGGTGCACGTTGGCCCGGGTACGATCGGGATAGCCCTCTATCCGGAGCGCTAAGGGTCAGGCAATCCTCATTTTTAAAACTACCGTGTCAGGCACAGCTTACCACCTCTTCGCGGAAGGGGAATAATTCCCCTCTCGTAGAGGGACAGGGGGGGGTCCTTAAGAGGGTTCCAAGGACGGTTTTATAGGTTGAGTGGCTATGGGTAATTTCGGGAACAATCCTAATCGAAATGAAATTGAAGAAACCGACAATAAGTCTAGATAAACTGGATAAATTGAGATCGCATCAAGCGGGGTGCTAAGATAATCTTTAAATTAGATTATTCCTGATAATTATCATCCAGGATTTTAGCGAAGGTGGTGGAGTTTAATTTATCCACTAATTCTACCTGGGCATCATACCAGATCGGACGGATGAGACATTCTTCCGAAAAAACACAAGTTCCACCTTCTCCAATACATTCATTGAGCATAATGGGGCCATCAATAGCTTCTACAACATCCAGTAAAGTGATATCTTCAGGTGGGCGGGCTAAAGATACACCACCGCGCGCCCCGCGTGATGTATTGAGCAAACCAGCTACCGAAAGTTGTGAAACAATCTTCGCGAGAAAAGAAGGTGGAATTTGCTGTTCATGAGCGATAACACTTGTAGCAGCACGACGATCTGTTCCTAAGCGGACAAGATATGAAACCGCTCGGACAGCATAATCAGCTTGTCGGGTTATTTGCATTCTAGATACTCCCAAAATCTATCATTATTTTCGATATCTTCTATATTTTAGACTAATTTTGTTTAATTTGCAAGGGATACAAGTCATTCTGAATCAAGGATACTTATCAACTTCCGAAATTCCTAAGAGGTTATTAACTGGCTAAAATTGTGGTAATATTCAGCGCGACATTATTTGAGTGATGGAGAATAACATGAAGCAGATATGCGTTATCGGGGTGGGCTATGTTGGATTGGTAACCGCGGCTTGTTTTGCTGATTTAGGAAATCGAGTCGTCGCCCTAGATATAAATGAAGCAAAAATTGAGGGATTAAAAAATGGGCTGATGCCAATTTACGAACCAGGCTTGGAGGAATTGGTTAGCCGAAATGTAAAAGCTGGACGATTATCCTTTACCACTTCCTATGCGGATGGGTTGTCTGGTACTGAATTTGTATTCATCGCTGTGGGAACTCCGATGGGCGTGGATGGCGAGGCAGATTTGCGCTATGTGGCAGAATCGGCCCGGATGGTTGCGGTGAATATGACCAACCCCTTAATCATTGTGAATAAATCCACTGTCCCGGTAGGAACGGGCGACTGGACTGCGGATATCATCCGCAAGAACCAGAAAACCCCCATTCAGTTCGCTGTGGTATCCTGCCCGGAATTCCTTCGGGAAGGCTCTGCTATCAGTGACTTCATGCAGCCCTATCGAACAATCTTAGGATCTTTAGATTTAGACGCCGCAGAGAAAGTCGCCCAATTACACCTACCGCTGCGGGCACCCATTATGATCACGGATTTGCGGACTGCTGAAATGATTAAATATGCCTCCAATGCATTTCTAGCAACTAAAATTTCTTTTATCAATGAAATCGCGAATATTTGTGAAGCTCTTGGAGCAGATGTCAAAGAAGTTGCCGTGGGTATGGGCTACGATAAGCGCATTGGTTCAAGCTTTTTGGATGCCGGGTTGGGGTATGGCGGCTCCTGTTTTCCTAAAGATGTGAAAGCCTTGGAGTATATGGCTGCTGAAAAAGGACGGCACCCCCAATTATTAAATGCGGTGATGGAAATCAATGATGACCGGCGCCCTATGGCAGTGGAAAGAGTGCGGGAAATGGTAGGGGATCTCAATGGTAAATCAATCGGACTGCTAGGGCTTTCTTTCAAACCCAATACCGATGATATGCGTGATGCACCTTCGTTACTCATCGCAGACCTACTACACAAAGCAGGCGCTAAAGTTAAGGCATACGACCCGGTGGCGATGGAAATTGCCCACAGGTTAATGCCTGAGGTAGAGATGGGCGAGGGAATCTATGAGGTTGCCGAAGGGTGCGATGCATTAATGCTCATTACCGAATGGAACGAGTTTAAGCAGCTTGACCTGGCTCGGTTGAAAAGCATTATGAAACAAGCCATTATTTTTGATGGGCGGAATATCTATGACCCGGCTGAAATGAAGCAGGCTGGTTTTCGATACCGCGGTTTGGGAAGAGGTTACAACAACGATTGACCGCGAGAGTCACACCCCCAATTTGTGATTACGAAGGCTCAGATTACCAGCAGACCTTCTGGGATACTGGTAAACGAAAGTATGAAGACCAGGTAGAAGCAATTGCGCTGAAGCGGCTGTTACCTGAAAAGGGCGATCTCCTACTCGAGATCGGAGCTGGAGCAGGGCGAAATACTCCCCGTTATCAAGGTTATTCAAAAATTGTTTTATTAGATTATTCACTTTCCCAATTGCAATTAGCCCAATCCCGTTTAGGCAGAAATCAACGGTTTATTTATGTTGTGGGAGATGCATATCGTTTGCCATTTGGGGCGGGTATTTTTGATGCTGCAACGATGATTCGCACCCTCCATCATCTTCAAGATGCGCCTTTGGCAATCCAAGAAGCCAGACGAGTATTGAGGCAAGGCGGTTTTTTTATTTTGGAATATGCCAATAAACATAACCTCAAAGCGATTCTGCGTTATGGATTAGGAAAACAAGCTTGGAATCCCTTTGATGAGAGCCCAATTGAATTTGCAGAGTTGAACTTCGATTTTCACCCCCAATCAATTTGTCATTGGTTAGAAACGACTGGTTTCAAAGTCCAAAGGCAATTGACGGTTTCCCATTTTCGGTTGAATTTATTGAAAAAGATCATCCCAACCAGTTGGCTAGTTGGGATGGATTCGTTGGCGCAATGGACGGGTGACTGGTGGCAGCTCAGCCCCAGCGTATTTCTACGAGCTGAAGCCATTGGCGAAAGTCCGATTCAAAGCCAATCGGTTATTTTTGCCTGCCCACAATGTGGAAGTTCTTCTTTCGTGGAAAGTGAGAACGCCTTGAAATGCCAGGGATGCGGTCGAATTTGGGAAATTCGGGATGGCATTTATATCTTTAAATAAATTGGGTCTGGATTAATGTAAGTCTTATTTTATTTTTTCAATGACCCAAAAGTGGGAGAGCCCAAATATGCGCAATGGGGTGGATTCGAAGCTTTGTAAGATTCTCCTCAATAACTTTCCGAACCCGGGTGAGCGAGCGATGATATTATCATAAGCCCCAAAAATAACTTTCCTTTTTATAACCTGCACTGGTAATCCCGAAAATAGATTGGTCAAATCGTTTTTGGTGTAAATTCGGACATGAGGGGCTAGTTTATCACGGAAATATCTTGGAAGGTAATTTACGAAGGGGATATTACCAAAGTGGTATTTCCCATTCCAATAGATCCCATGAGTTTCGAAAGGATAACCGCGGTTCGGGACGAAAAGGATCAAACGACCGCCCGGTTTTAAAACCCGGATGATTTCCTGGACTGCCTGTTGATCGTCTTGTACATGCTCCAATACCTCATGGCTGAGGATGAGATCGAAATGGTTGTCAGAAAAGGGGAGATTTTCGCCGGCGGCATTCACAATAGAAGTGGAACGAGTATGAGCTTGTTGAGCTCGTTCAAAGTCGTACTCCAATCCAATCGCAAATTTGGCGGTGCTTGCCAGCTTTTCCAAATACATCCCAATCCCACACCCGTTTTCTAAGATAACCCCTGAAGCCCGTTTTCCGGCAGCTTCGAGAATTAACCCTAATCGCCTTTCCTGACCTGAGCGCCAAACGTAAGAGGGTTCTCCACAGCGGGCGGCTTTTTCTGGAAAGGATGGCTTTATTGGAACTGCCATTCTTTCTTAAATCCTAATTTATCCCGGTTATTGAGCCAGCGCAGCCAATGAGGGGTAAAGCAGTAGAGAGTGTTTTCACTCACCACCATATTCAAAGAGGAAACAAAGGGAAATTTATGCTGATAGAGTGTCCAGCCATAATTCCATAATGGACCTACGGGAAGGATTTTGGCAGCCCCGCGCATTTGCAAACCTTGGATCTGTTCCCAGTCAAACACTTCGGGGTAAATTGTAATGGCTGCTTGGGGGTTTTCTGTTAGGTCTAGACTGTGTTGGCTGGTTGGATCGGAGAAGAAAAAAATGGACAAAGATTTTTCCGGCATTTGTTGGGTTTTGAAGGATTGATCCAGTGCGGTCGAAAAACCTTCTTCATCGGCAGCAAAGTAGATCGCGGCTGCATGGGGTTGGTGATCAGTATCCACCGTTGCGAGGGTCATAGTAGAAAGATGCAGGATTTGAGTGATTTCATGGATCATAACGAGTTGGGATTCCAAATCTGGTAAAGGTCATTATTTATACCAAGTCTAGCTAATACCCTGCCGACAATATTATCAATCATGTTGTCCACGGTAACGGGGCGAGTATAAAAAGCTGGAACTGGGGGAAAAATAATCGCTCCAGCTTGGCTCGCCAGCGTCATTATCCGAAGGTGACCAGCATGAAGAGGGGCTTCGCGTACCACTAGAACAAGTGGACGACCTTCTTTCAGAGTCACATCCGCCGCCCGAGTCAATAAATCCTGTGCATAAGAGTTTGCGATAGCTGAGAGCGATTTCATCGAGCAAGGAATAACTACCATTCCACGGGTAGGGAAGGACCCCGATGCAACCGCTGCACTGATATCTCGGTAGCCATAATGGACATCGGCTAAGGATAGGACATCTTTAATTTGCCAATCCGTCTCTTGTTGGATGGTCAAACGAGCAGAGGGGGTAAGGATCAGATGGGTTTCGATAGGCAAAGGTTTCAACACTTCCAATAGACGAATTCCCAGAATTACCCCCGACGCGCCAGAAATGCCTACGACAATTCGATCTTTTGATTCCATTTATTTATTTTACTCCCCAATGAATAGCGATGGTTCCAAACATGGTGCGTTTGAAGGCTACTTGTTTGAAATGGGCTTGGTTTAACTTTTCAGCCAATTCTTCCGCATATAAAAATTGCTGAGTACTCTGAGGTAAATAGGTATAAGCTTCGCCATCCCCCACGATCAGTTTTCCCAATAAAGGAATGGCTGTATTGAGATGAAAGGAAACCAACGGGGTAAAGAGGTTGGGCTTTGGTTTGGTGGTGTCAAGGCAGACCAAGCGACCTCCTGTTTTAAGAACTCGATATTGTTCGCTGAGTGCCATTGGGAGGTCGGTGACATTGCGGAGTAAAAAACCAGAGATGACCGCATCAAAGATTTGGTCTTCGAAAGGAAGATGAGTGGCATCAGCAGCACTCCATAGAATGCGATTTGATGTGTTTCTGCGCCCAACCCGCATCATCTCAAGTGTGAAATCGGCTGCAATAGGTTGACACCCGGAGTGTTGATGAAGTGCTTCTTGGCTTAGATCGCCGGTTCCTGCACCAATATCTAGAATCAACCCGTCAGCAGGAATGTGGGCAAGCTGGATGACATCCCTTCTCCAATGACTATCCTGACCGGCAGTCATTAAAAAATTCATTAAATCATAACGCTGGGCAATCCGATTGAACATTTTTTGAACATAAACTGCATGTTGATCCGTTTTATTTTGGGAATCGATCATTTCTTTTCACTTAGATGAATTGGATATCCATTAGGATTCTATCCATTAATATTTAGAGTGGCTTTGTCTTCTGCGATGGCTACTCGTTTTCCTTCCTGAACGTTGACACTAATTAAGATGATCCCGCCAATCAAAAAGAACACAATCAGGGATACCACTGCAGGGCGGCTGCTACCAAAAAGTGACCCAGCAGCTGCAAAGAATAAAGGACCGATCATCGCAGAAAATTTTTCCATTACACCAAATAAGCCGAAGAATTCGCCGCTCTTAGAAGCAGGCGAAAGGGCAGCATAGAGGCTCCGGCTGAGAGCTTGGCTGCCACCTTGAACGATGGCGACCATCCAGGCGAGGCACCAGAATTCGATGGTTGAGTTTAGGAAGTAACCCCAAATAGCGATGACCGAATAGACAGTCAACGAAAGGAGGATGGTGCGTTTAGTATCCAGCAATTGAACCAGCTTGCCAAAAAGGGCATTGCCCACCAAGAAGGAGAATGCTAAACCGATTAATGCGACTATCAGGATCGCCACAAAAATCATTCCTAAATTGCTATGCCGGCTGGCTGGCAATATCTCAATGGACGCTAAGGATATTCCATAATTAGAGCTGCGAGGATTTTTCTCATCATTATTTATTAGGGTTAGGGTATGTTCTGTGATTTTTTCAGTCGTGATGATTTGACTGATTTCATAGCGAGTGGTTGAATTATACGCGTCAATTTGTAAAGGTCGTCCATTATCGGGGTCAAGATAAGGAGCCCCGTCAATCCAGACACTCCAAATTCCTTTGTCGGGGCCACTACTATAGGTAAGACGGATCTTTTGACCATTAAAACGAAACTCAAACTTTGCATTCGGATCATAACTGGAGGTATAAATTTGATCGTGGTTTTCCCCCAGCAGACTGGCGGGAATAGTTTCGTTTACCCAATTGCCTTGAAAAGATGAACTAATTTGTTCGGAAGTATATAATCCTTCGCCTTTGGCGGATAAAGTGCTCTCGATACGAGCTGGGGGTGCCCCAATGAGCTGGCTCGGGAGCACCCGTGCTCCGAGAATGCCAAGGCAGGGTAGGGCAATAATATTAAAGAGAATGAAAGTTAGATAAACAGGGCGGCGTTTATCGCCCGAGTTTGGTAATCTCCCGAATACCAGACTGTAAGGGATGCCGACAAATTGAACTAACAATAGAGCCAGGATTAATTCAAGATTTCCAAACCCAAGTTCAGCCCCATAAATCGCGGCTACACCGATGATGGTACCGATGCCATCGTTGTAGATCAGGAAAGCCAGCAGAAATTTAAACAATTGAGAAAATTGGCGGATATCGCGGAGAGTATTCCATAACCGCTCAAAGCTTGCTTTAATTAACTTGATTCCACCTTCAACTTTCAACGCCGCCGAGGAGGGTTCAGGAACGATTTTCAAAAGCGGGATGGAAAAGATAGCCCACCAGATCGCTACGCTTAAGAAGGATAAGCGAGGTCCCCAGGTACCTGGTAAAAATTGGATCATAATGGCATTGATAGCAAGCAAAATACCTCCACCCAAGTAACCCATGGCATAGCCGCGGGTGGAGACTTTGTCTCGATCTTCAGGACGAGCTACATGGGCAAGAAGGGCATCATAGAATGTATTTGCGCCATTGAAACCAATCCGTCCAATGATTGCTAAAATGGAGGCGAGCATCCAATCGCCGCTTTCGACGAATACCAGCAATGCTGTTCCAAGAATCCCGATACCAGCAAATATAGCTAGAAATTTCTTCTTCCCCCGAATAATGTCGGAAATTGTGCCAAGAATAGGAGAAAGGATGGCGATAATAAGGAGAGAAATGCTCAAACCCAAACTCCAGTAGGCTGTGGCCCGTGCAGCGCTAGGGAGGGTCGCCCCAGCAACCTGGCTGAAGTAAATCGGTAAGACTGCAGCAAGGATCGTGGTAGCAAAGGCGGAATTTGCCCAATCATACATTGTCCATGCCCATATGCGGTGTTGATATTCTTTTTCGGTTATCTGCGCGTAGGAGGAAGAAGTTACTGTCATAATGACTCCAGAGTGAGTTGATCCAACGGAATGGTAATATTATAGTGCATTTATATATGTTATAATCTTTTTAGCACTTATTCGGATTTATTCAAAGTGCAGGTTTATTATTATTGACTGTCTGCCTTCAGTCACCTGCGCTCCAATCATTGCTGTTATTATTAATGGATCATACCGCTTTACTGATCAAGCAGGGGTCAGGATTCTGGCGTTTTTGCCAATAAATAGCGCAGCCTTAGGCTAGAAGCAGACATCGGAATAAGGTTTGTTAAGGAGTGTTTTATGAGCATTGAATTCATTTTCCGTTTAATTGGCATGTTCATATTTGGCGGTTTAGGGGTGTATGGGGGTGTGATCTTAGCGAATATCAGCAATAACCCCCCCGTTTATTATGGGATTGTGTTAGGACTTGTAGGAGCATTGGTTGGCTTAATTCTGACGCCATTCCTAACCACCCGACCCATTAAAGCAATTCGGAGCATTTTAGCTAAAGTTTCAGTGCAAACTTTAATGGCAGGTTTAATGGGATTGTTGGCAGGATTAATTCTTGCAGCAATGCTGGCGTTTCCTATTTCATTATTACCTAAACCATTGGGAAATATATTACCATTTGTGGGTGCTTTGCTGTTTAGTTATTTTGGGGTGATGGTTTTCATCATGCGCCAAAATGAGATATTTGGTTTGTTTAGGATTAATATCCCGAGTAAGAATAATCCTGAGAGTCCTGCAGCCGATAATTCACGGGTAATTCTGCTGGACACCAGTGTAATTATTGATGGCAGAATTGGTGATATTGCCCGGACAGGGTTTTTAATGGGAACCTTGCTTATTCCCCGGTTTGTATTAAACGAACTTCAATACATCGCCGACTCACCGGATGGTTTGCGCCGTCAACGCGGCCGGCGTGGAATGGAAGTATTGGCACAACTCCAAAAAAATGCATTGTTGCCGGTAAAAATTAGTGATATAGATGTGGAAGGCATTCGCGAAGTAGATGAAAAATTAGTGATTCTTGCTCGACAGCTGCGTGCTCCAATATTAACCAACGATTACAATCTTAACCGAGTGGCAGAATTACAAGGGG
>DHFN01000055.1:1098-2587 GCA_002402275.1 Anaerolineales bacterium UBA4823 | reverse complement strand
GGCCGTTCATTGCGTGTGATGCAAACCGGAAGGATACAGCAGTATATGGTGATGGCTCTTTTTGGATTTATTACTATTAGTGGAATAATGTTCTATTTCGTTCAGCGGCTTATTTTGCGATAGGTTTTGCAATTAGGAGCAAAAAATGGATTTTATTGCAAATCATATTTTGAGTTTTATCTTATTTACTCCAGCCCTCAGTGCTCTGATCATTCTCCTTATCCCCAAAGATCAGGAAAAAATCATTAAATGGACAGCATTTGCTCTTAGTCTGATACCATTTGGTTTTTCGATTGGTTTGTGGTTTCTGTTTGATAAAGGCGCAGGTGGATTTCAGTTTCAAGAGTCAGCAATTTGGTACTCTGCTATTAATTCGTCTTACCATGTTGGGGTTGACGGGATAGCATTGACGATGGTTTTACTAACAACCTTGTTAATCCCTTTAGCTCTCCTAGCTTCTTTTAATATTAAACAAAATATTCAATCCTATATGATTCTCTTTTTCCTTCTTGAGATGGGAATGTTAGGTGTTTTTCTCTCTCTAGATTTACTACTCTTCTTCGTCTTCTGGGAATTTGGATTGGTTCCCATGTATTTTCTAATCAATCAATGGGGCAGTGAAAAAGGAGAAAGGGAAATTTGGGGAGGAAAGAAAATTCCTTCTAGAACTTATGCGTCCTTTAAGTTTATGATTTATACCATGGCGGGTTCATTAGGATTATTGCTGGCGATCCAAATGATCGGGGTTGTCTCGGGAACTTTTGACATTCCAACCCTATTTCAAAAATGGACAACTTTGGATAAAAGCTTATTTGGTTTGGATATCTCTGTAGTGAAATCCATTGCTTTTTGGGCATTCACGATTGCTTTTGCTATCAAAGTCCCGGTTTGGCCCTTTCATACCTGGCTACCAGATGCTCATACTGAAGCACCAACAGCCGGCTCGATGATCCTGGCGGGTGTTTTACTGAAATTAGGTGCTTTCGGTTTCATACGCTTAGTATTACCGCTTTACCCAGTTGAATCGCACCAATATGCACCGGCATTAGCATTTTTAGCGGTGATGGCAATTGTTTTTGGAGCCTTTGCTTCATTTGGACAAACTGATTTCAAACGATTAGTTGCTTATTCCTCTGTCAATCACATGGGCTTCGTTGTTCTCGGAATTGCTGCAGCAGCCTATGCGATTAATACACCCGATGCGGATATAGCTCTAAATGGTGCAGTATTACAAATGTTTAATCACGGTTTATCTGCTGCTGGTATGTTCTTCTTAGTCGGGGTAATTTATGATCGGACCCATACCCGCGACCTTAATGAATATGGAGGTTTATTCCCCCTTGTACCAGTTTACGGAGGAATATTAATTTTTACATCTATGGCATCCCTGGGTTTACCGGGATTAAATGGGTTTATCTCAGAATTTCTGGTCGTCCGAGGAAGCTGGCCAATTTTCACCCTTTATACAGCGATCGCAATGCTAGGGCTC
>DHFN01000055.1:0-1055 GCA_002402275.1 Anaerolineales bacterium UBA4823 | reverse complement strand
CCCCTGATGATCCTGATGTTATGGATTGGGGTTTGGCCTGCCTGGATTCTCGATGTGATTAATCACGCTGTACAATCATTATTCTAGATATGGGTAATAGTTGATGGTCAACGTTATGGTTTCGAGGTGAAGAATGCAATTTCCGATCTTATCCTTTATCGTTTTTACGCCAATTGTAGCAGGATTAATTATTTTTCTAATACCACAAGATAGAAAAGCAGAAATTCGGGTGGCTGCATTAGCCGCGGCAACCGTTGCACTCATTCTATCAGCTTGGGCATATTTTTCTTACGATACAGCTTTAGGGGGATATCAATTTGTTGAAACGGTTGCTTGGTTACCCGCTTTAGGAATTTCCTATAAAGTGGGTTTGGATGGAATGAACGCACCCTTAATCTTATTAACCGGAATTGTGATGTTCACTGGTGTTCTAATTTCATGGGGTATAGATGATCGACCACGGGAATTTTTTACCTTTTTGTTTATTCTAGCAACCGGTGTTTTTGGTGTTTTTGTTTCACTTGATTTATTCATGTTGTTTTTCTTTTATGAAATTGCTGTCTTTCCGATGTATTTGCTGATTTCAATTTGGGGATGGAAGGAAACCCGTGAATATGCAGCAATGAAACTTACTTTGTATTTGTTTATTGGTTCGGTAGTGGCGTTGGTTGGAGCACTTGCAATGTATTTCGCATCGGGTTTGGGTACATTTGACATGCTCAAACTTGAACAGGCTGGATTTTCAAAATCGTTCCAAATCTTATGGTTTCCGTTTGTCTTTTTAGGATTTGGTGTGCTAGGAGGCATTTTCCCATTCCATAACTGGAGTCCAGATGGTCATGTTGCCGCACCGACTGCAGTTTCGATGTTTCATGCCGGTGTACTTATGAAATTAGGTGCCTTTGCAGCTCTACGGGTTGGAGTGATGCTTTTACCTGAGGGTGCTAAATATCATATGAATTGGATCATATTGCTGACGCTAGTGAATGTGGTATATGGTGCTTTTATCGCTTCAGTACAAACGGATTTCAAATATGTGATTGGTTTTTCTTCGG
>DHFN01000084.1 GCA_002402275.1 Anaerolineales bacterium UBA4823 | reverse complement strand
TCGATCATGAATAATCCAACCAAACCATTAAAACCGGAGAGGTCTATGGTTTGCTTAAGTAAAATTTCCAGATTTTCGAATGCCGGTCTTGAAGCGGAACTATTTTTCAAGGGCAAGAAGACTACTCGATTATTAAGGGAATTGAGTGCGTTTCCAATCATTGGAATGGCGCTTTCGATGTCTAATGTACTGCCTGGTTGCCCGGGCTCGAAGTTTACTGTTCCGACAATTGGTTTGGCAGGGATGGGCGGCTGATCATAACGAGTCGAAACTTCCTGTTGTAAATAAGTNNAGACGCTGCTCGGAAAACGATGCTTTTAAGGGAATCTCAGGTGGGGTGGTGGAGCGGTTCCAGAGAAAGTCCCAAAATCCACTCCAAAAAGGCTGCTGGCTACGCTGAACATCGGCAGCAGCTAACATGCCCTCTAGATCAAGCTGGAAATCAACCACAGCTGGATCGAGATGGATGACTGCATTCCCATAATGAATTTCTACCGGAGTATGATAGGCTTCGATGATCCTCTGGGCTGCTTGATCACGGTCAAGCCCGCCAGCTGGAACACCGGCTATGATTTGATCGGGTGCATATACTGAACGCTGCCGGCTATAGGAGACTAATTGAAGGCTGGCAATAGCCACTGCTGCAACGAGGAAAAATACAGAAAACCATCTTAACGGTGAGAAAATACCCTGATTCTTCATTGTCCGTTATCATACCACAACCTGATTTGGTTAAATAGGCGGGAATATCCTTGGCAATTATTAAGTGAAAGAATTACTGGGATGATGCTTATTTAGAGATAGCTAGCTTTAACAGTTTGCCTTTAGAATCCAAGGTCATGCGAGCATATTGGGTGTAGATATGATTTTGCCAGAGGTTTTCTTTCTTTACAATAACAATTTTACGATTTACAAGCAGGTCTTCTTTTGATTTAGCCCGTTGATTNNGTTGGCTTTTTTGCGAAATTTTTTATTTCACAATTCCAACTACAGATTGTACAATTTCCATGACATTCACTTCCGTTGCTTAAAATCGAGAGGTTGGCTTGTTCCATGCCGGGCAAGTATTTCTCGACCAGTTTCTTGATCGAGGTTTCAACTTGGGGGGATAATTCATCTGGCTGNNCATGAGCGCATTCCCCGATCGCATATTACCTTCGGCACAGGCTGGATGGCCTTGGCATGGCGGATTACTTTTGGTGATAATTGATCGCTACCCAGTTGAGCAAGCGGATCACCTAATAAGGTGAAGGAGATAATGGTTTTTTGATCCTCGGCATCGAGGGTTTGTTCCACTTTTCCAACGGGTGCTACCAAAGCCAGTTTGGCTTGACGAAGGGCTTCACCAGCGGGAATTCCATTGCGGATATTCTTCCAAAAAGCTTGCGCCAGAAAATCCGCTGCAATGAGAGGTGTGCTGTTCGAACCATAAGCAGTGGCGGTGGAACCTATAAAAGCCTGGCATCCTTTATCCAGGAACGATAGAACGATTGAATCTTCGATTTGTTTATTGTTAATATTTGCTCCGAAACAGGCTTCGCTTAAAACAACCTTGAAGGCGGTGCTGCTATTTAATAGAATATCGCCAGGTTGAAGCGCAACTGGATGTTCACTTTGGGAGGGGTTGTAAAAGCCAGCTTCAGTTGGGTCGCTTTGGCCAAACCATTCTGCTGAATCGGCTAAACCGTGCAGATTGAAATAACCTGATTGAGCGGGAGGAAGTTGAACAGCAGGTGTTCGGCTAAGTTCTTGGGTCGTTTGACCAGCCATCTCTAATTTTTTGTTCTGCAATGCTGTATGGCGAACCAAACGCTGTTTGGCTGTTTGAGCTGGTTTTGTTTTGGTTGAATTTTGAGGTGAAATGAGCATATTTTGGGGATTGCCAATTTCACGAAATACTGAAAAAGAGGCAAAACGCCAGGCAGCTGCGGTGTAGCCAAAACTAGTTGGTAAAGGATTCCGGTGATCAAATAAAGCTGCTAGAAAAGAAAGCCAACTGAANNAGCCATTGGAACGATGGCACTTTAGATTTCCAGTTCGTTTGACTTTGGATTAGACTTTGATGGGCTTTTGTAATTTCATCCAAATAATCTATCAAAAATTGAGCATTCTGAGGTGGAATTGGGATTCTTCCCACCGGCCAATCTAATGCCAGATAGTTATCATCCCGCGACCCATAGGGATTATCGCTTAATATTTCATCGTCTCCGTCTTCGACTGGATTGGGGAGGCGGTGAAATGGAATGATTTCATTACCGCCAACGATCATTAATGCGCCGATCATTTCACCTTGACTGGCTAATTTATGATCGAGGTCATTTAGGCATTGCTTTATTTGACAAGGATCACTTGGTTTTGCATTGGAGAGAGTGCTTGATTTATTTGCAGCAGGAATGGATTTCCCTTCATCAACATAATATAACAATCCTCTCCATCCAAGCTGGTATTGAATGGCTTGGAGAAAATTGAGCATGGATTTTTCAATTTGTTTTTGGACATCAATCCCAAAAGATGTCTGTAGAGGCTGATTGGCAGTCAAAATTACATAGACAGGCTGCCGACCATCTAAATTGGATAATTGAGGTTGTTTCAAATGCTGGCTGATCTGGTTAAATGATTCTTGAAACTCTTCTGCCACAGATGTAAGGCTAGGTTTTTCTGTTTCCTCGCTTATGAATTGTTTGGTTGCATAGGTTGGTTGAGGAACAGAAGAGGCAAATGAGATTGTTTGATCGGGAATAATCCAGGGTGGTTCAAGTTCTGGTTCGGTCGTTTGGGGAATTGATCCAACTGGCAATTGATTTAGACCTAGATATGCAGCCACACTAGCTGGAATAGGGATTTCCAATTGTTTGAATAAGGTATGGGGCCAGATCGTAAAAAAAGATTTATCAAATTGCCAGACCCTTTTTGCAACCTGAGCAGAAATATCTCGTGCCGCAAGACTATGCAATAACGCTACGGCTTTTTCCGGTTGGTTTGTCTCCATAAGGCAATCAACTAGGACATAATTAAGATATAAACAATTTGGAAATTTCTCAAGATATTGTTCTATGGTGTTACGCAAACCTTGAGCTGGGAATAGATGATCTGAATATTGCTGGTATAAAAAACGGATATGGGCTATTCCTACAAGAGGATGGTCGGCTTTGGCAGCAATGAGTTCTTGGATTGAATGCTCATAATCTGGTG
>DHFN01000110.1 GCA_002402275.1 Anaerolineales bacterium UBA4823 | reverse complement strand
AGCAGCATGAATACATCACCAATTCTGGTGGTGATAAAAGCTTTGATCATCGCTGCCCGGGCTGATGGTTTTGCATACCAAAATCCAATCAAGAGATAAGAACACAGCCCCATAATTTCCCAGCCGACAAATAATGTGAGCATGTTATCACTCAACACTAACAGATACATTCCAAATGCAAATAAACCAATAAAGGCAAAAAATCGCGAATACATAGGTTCGATAGATGGAACTCTATGCTGGTGCCCTTTTTCATCGGTGATTGTTTTACCATGCGGTTGTAAACCAGGGCGGTCATGATCACCAACCGGCTGTCCATAGTTGTGGTATCCAACGCTATAGACAAAGATCATCAATATTGTCCAAGCGACAAAGAATAAGGTGGCTGCGGAAAGTGGATCCACCTGTACACCAATTGGAAACCAGGTCTTCCCCATTGGCAACCAATTAATTGCACTTACAAATGGATTCTCTCCAAGGTCTGGCTTATGGATCGCTCGCCAGAAAACCACCATACTTCCTAACCAAGAAAGGAATGCAGCTCCAATAGCAATGGTATGACTTAATCCTTTATTCCGATTGGTAAATAAGATGATTAAGAAAAAAGCCAATACCGGAGGTAATGGTATCAACCAGATAATCGTTTCAGTCGTCATTTATCCTCCACCACGATGATATATTCCTAAAAATTATTAAAATTTCAATAAATTAATATCTTCCGCGACGATTGTGCTACGTCGGCGATAAATGGAAATAATTAATGCCAAACCTACTGCAACTTCAGATGCTGCCACCGCAAATACGATCACTGTAAACACCTGCCCGGCAATAAAATTTGGACTAAGATACCGCCAAAATGCAATTAGGTTTATGTTCACCGAATTTAACATTAATTCAATTCCCATGAAGATGGCTATCGCATTTTTCCGAGCTAAAACACCAAAAAGACCGATGCAAAATAAAGCTGCTGCAAAAATTAAGTACCAGGAAAGTGGGATCATTTTCGTACTCCTATTTATTTTTTCCCCAAGCTATAACTAGCGCTCCGATCAATGCTGTTAGCAAAAGGATAGACGCTACTTCAAATGGGATTAGAAATCCATCCGGTGAAACCAATGCCATGCCAAGTTGTTCTATAGAATTATAGCCTTGTGGGAGGGTTGGCGGTAAGGTATGTATGGGTTGCCAATTTTGGAAAAGAAAAACCAATCCGCCAAAGAAGACGATAGCAACAATTCCAGCGATTGGCCAAGTTGAATTCGTTTGGGACCCACTATCTTTTGCCACTTTTCGGGTGAGCATAATAGCAAATATCATCAGTATAGCTATGGCTCCAATGTAAATTACCACTTGAGCAACCGCAAAAAATCCAGCATCCAATAAAACAAATAAGACTGCTATTCCAAATAAACAAAGGATTAACCAAAGAGCTGCATGAATTAGGTTACGAGTTGTAACCACCATCAAAGCTCCACCAAGTGTAATAGCAGCAATGATCAGAAATAGTATTTGTAATCCTGTCATGCCTGTACCCTTTCTGAAGATTGAGTTTCAACAATATTTGCACCTGATTTAATCGGAAAATTCACTCGATTATCCTCTGGGGATGCCACTTTTTTCCTTTCAACTCTAGCATAAATCCCTGTCACCAGGTATGCGATATAAAGAAGAACAAGATTGCCACCTAACATAACTATTATATAAACAACCGAAGATGCATTTTGGAATATCTTATCTAATAATGCAGTCATGATTAGAGCAGCTAAGGCAAGTGGCGTGAGAAATTTCCAATTCAAATTCAACATTTGATCGATACGAATCCGTGGAAAAGTATATTTAATCCACATGATTACCCAATACATAAAAAATGCTTTAATGAAAAAATAAACTATTCCTAAAATTGGATAAGTTTCAGCTCCCCAGCCTCTCCATCCACCTAAAAAGAAACATGAAAAAAAGCCGCCTATAGTTAATGCATGCAAAAGTTCTCCGGCATAAAACAAACCAAATTTCATCCCTGTATATTCAATATGAAATCCAGCGACAATTTCCGATTCTGCCTCGGATATATCAAATGGGGCCCTTCCTAATTCTGCTTGAGAGGAAATCAAAAATATGAGTGCTGCAACTGGAGCTAAAACAATATACCAAACTGGTTGGCTTTTCACTATGCTATTAATACCCATGCTCCCAGCCAGGATGACAGGAATGAGTAAAGAAATCACCATTGGAATCTCATAAGAAATCATCTGAGCTACCATTCTGAAAGCGCCAACCAAAGCAAATTTATTATTCGATGCCCAACCCGCAATAATTATTCCTAATGTACTAATGGAACCTATCGCAACAATATACAAAACTCCTACATTTAGGTCACTCCCTATAACTGTAGGAGCCAATGGTACAACTGCCCATAACGCTATCGCCATACCAAGAGCGAGTACTGGAGCGAGATTGAATAAAAATTTATCCGCCTTATCTGGTGTTATGTCTTCTTTCAATAATAATTTAATCACATCGGCAATTGGCTGAAACAATCCAAATGGACCCAATCGGTTTGGTCCTAGTCGATCTTGGAAACGAGCGACAACTTTTCTTTCAACCCACACTAGAAAAATATCAATGACAAGTGCAACACCCGCTAATACCACCACACCAATAATAGAGATAATAATAGTTGTCCAGGTAGGAGATACACCCCAGTTCGTAAAGACGGTTTTTAACCAGTTTGCAACAAAATTTACTGGATCAGACATCCAAATTCTCCTCGTATTGATTTCAATAAATTTTTATAGGCGCGCTAAAAGGCTGATGTAAAAACATCAGCCTTTTTATTTTGTCCTAAGACCATTCTAATAACCCCTTTTTCCAGGCATAGATTAATCCCGCAACCAATATTAGGATAAAAAGAATTCCTTCAATAACCCCAAATAATGGTAATTGACGGTATGCTATTGCCCAAGGGAATAAAAATACAATTTCAACATCGAAAATCAAGAAGATTAAGGCAAAGTTATAATATTGAGCTTTGAATTGTACCCACGTATCTCCGACAGTTTGGATACCACATTCATAAGTTTCAGATTTGAGTTTGCTGGGTTTATGGGGAGCTAAAATTCGTGGGATAATTAAAGCTAATATGGCGAAAGTTGGAGCGACCACCAACATTATTCCAATATACAACCAATCAGTTTGCATGAGAGCTCCTCCACTTTACTGGTATTTCTTACAAATTTTACCATATTCTTATGCTGTTTTCAATTTTTTATCGTAGTATTTTTTGGATTTTTGTCGCTTTGCTTGACGATCTAATTTGAAAAGTCTATCAATCAATTATGGAAAATATTATTAGTAGTCCTTTACCTGCGAAGAATAAGGAGAAGAATAATCAAGATTGGGTTGGCATCGTCATCCTGTGGATTATGCTATGGATTGTGGCTCGTAGATTAATCGTTACTGATTGGACAGATCATTTAGAGTATTCATCAATTGCAGCTTTTATTGGCTTTCTCACCGGTATTGCTGTTGGCTTGTCCCATTTTAATAAACCAATCAAATTCTTGATATTTCTAACTTATGGGGCTTTTTTTATCACCTGGTTATGCGGATTAACCCTTAGTAATCCTATTCTTTGGGTTGATCGAGTCCGACTTCTTACCATCCGCTTAAACAGGATAATTCAAGAGTTGAGTCAAAATCAACCTGTTCAAGATAATCTGCTATTCCTCCTCCTGAT
>DHFN01000118.1 GCA_002402275.1 Anaerolineales bacterium UBA4823 | reverse complement strand
TGATTTTGTTCGTTGACCCGAAAGGGACCGAACACGCAGACGGATATAGAAAAATTGACGGCTTTTCAAGGCTATTTGAAATTGGCGAACAAAAGCAAAGCAAAGATTTTTCATACAACGGTTTTACAATAAATACAAAACTATTGCTTAAACCGAATCACGGGATAGCGGGGGTTTTGGATAATTACAAACGATATTGGTTTGATAACTTCGTTGATTTTGCGGGGAAAATCGGTTAATTTGCAAACGATAGTGTATTTCACAAAGCGAAATACAGTAATTAGGACAACTTAATCAAGCAAAATCAACAATTTTAATCTTCGTCTTCCAATGCAAAACCAACATTTATTTTTACTTGCCATTGACCCACCTGGTCTTTATCAATCCGCCCACGGATTTCTACCACCTCCAGCCAACGCATCTGCCGCACTGTTTTCGCGGCTCTGGCAATGGTGGTTTGGATAGCATCCTCGATACTGGTTGAAGAAGTACCGGTTAATTCAGTCATTTTATAAACTGTATCAGCCATAGTTAATCCTTTCCAAATAAAATATAGTATGAGTCTCCTGTAATATTTCTATTTTACCCAATGGAGGTGAATTTTTCAAAGGATAAAACCAGAAACCTGATAAAATCTCAACCTATTCAACAGCCTGACTGGTTGATAAAAATGCGGACGCCCGGGTGAGGGGGGCACCCGGACGTCCGCAAATTTAATATACCATATATTTTCTCTTTGCGCAACTATTTTCCGGAAATGATTATAATTGAGCACATGCCAAATTCGTCTATTTCACGCAGAAGTTTCCTTAAACTTAGTGCCCTGGCATTAGGTGGATTAGCTTTTTCTCCAATCTTTCCAAAGTATCCCGAAACTGGATATGGTCAATTGGGTCGAGTTGCCATTAAAGAATTAGACCTTTATAGTTTGCCCCGTGATGATAGTCAAATTATTGGCAAACGATATCGAGACCAATTGGTCAATATTTACGAAGAAGTAATTTCACCGAATGGTCCAGCTTATAACCCTCTTTGGTATCGGGTTTGGGGAGGCTATCTGCATTCAGCTCATATCCAAAGGGTAAAAGTCACCCTTAATGAACCATTACGAAGTGTTCCCGATTACGGACAGCTATGCGAAGTGACTGTGCCTTATACACCAGCTTTCGAATACAAAAACACTTGGACGAGATGGGAATCGGCTCCTCTTTATTATGAAACCACTCATTGGGTGACTGATGTGGTAGAAGGCCCAGATCAACAGCCCTGGTATCAAATAACCTCCGAGCTGACGGATACATTAATTTATTACGTTCCAGCTATTCATTTACGCCCCATAAAAGATGAAGAATATGCTCCTATTTCAGTTGACATACCCCCAGAAAAGAAATTAATCGAAGTAGATATTCACACCCAAACCATGATCGCTTTTGAATATGGTAAGGAAGTCTATCGGGCGCGGGTTTCGACTGGTATTCCCTCATCGCGAACCAGCCCGAACGGGATTCCTACGGCGACTCCAAAAGGGGAATTTCACATATTTTCCAAAATGCCTAACAAACACATGGGAAGCGTCTCGGGAAATCCAGATGCAGATGACGGAAGTGGTTTTTCATTACCTGGCGTTCCCTGGACTTCTTTTTTTGTGGATACCGGAGTTGCTTTTCATGGAACTTATTGGCACAACAATTTCGGAATCCAAATGAGTCATGGCTGTGTCAATATGAAAAATGAAGATGCAAAATGGCTCTTTCGCTGGAACACACCAATCTATGAATTACCCATTAAAAACCGCCGTGATTGGGAACGCAAAGGATTTGGTACGCGGGTGATTGTAAAATAACCCGCGTCTCCCTTAAAATTAAAGAAAATTCCCTATTAATACATTGAGAACATGTTAGTCTTCAACTTGAATATCAACAAAAGCAGTCATACCCCACCGTAATGAGGGAGGAATCTCGTCCATTTCGATGACCACGGTATAATTCACGCCCGATCCTTCGGAAGATTTAGGAGAAATTAAGGTAACTTTTCCGTTCACTGTCAGATCAGGAAGGGCATCGAAGGTGACATTAACCGAATCGCCCACCTTTACTCGGGCAACATCAATCTCGTTGAGATCCGTTGTCTCCACCCGTAAATGGGCTAAATCTGCCAGAATCATCACAGGTTGCCCTGGCGACACCCACTCGCCTTTATGTACATTGACTTCACTGATCACTCCCGAAAATAGGGCTTTCACTTCCAAATCCGCTAATTTTTCTTCTGCAGCTGCCACAGCAGCTTTTGCATTTTCCAATCGAGCTTGCGCTAAAGCAACCTGGTCAGGATCAGGTCCTTGGATTAGTTTTTGATAATCCCGTTCAGCTTTAGCTAATTGAGCTTTGGCTTCTTCAAGCGTAAACTCATAGGTTAGACGTTTGACAGCAGAATTGTAGTCTGCTTGGGCTTCATCGAGTTTTTCTTTCAAATCTTTGCGGGTTTCATTAAATTCGGACTCGTTTCGATAAGGTTGAAAAGCTTGGTTAGCTTTATCTAATCGTTCTTTCATGACCTTAACCCCTTCAACTGCATCGAGGTCTTGTTGATTAACCGGAACCGTGAAATTGTCTAATTGATATTGAGCTTCTTTTACTGCATTGTTTGCTTTGACATAAGCATCCAAACCAGCTGCTAACGCAATATCATGATCTTCATACAGCTTATCTAAAGTTTGTTGTGCAGAAATAAGTTCAATCTTTGCTTGGGTTAATGCAGCTTGCAACTCCTCTTTTCCTTTTAATTTCAATAAGCTCTTGCCCTCTTCCACGAGATCCCCTCGTTCTACGTAGATCTCCGAGATAATCCCTGGCAATGAAACACTTAATGTTGATCTTTTAGCCGGTAAGACCACTCCAGTCGCACTAACGATAGCGCCATTCGATTGCATGACTGGATTTTCTAAAGTAGGAGTCGTTGTGGAACTGCTTGAACATGCACCCATAAATAGAATTGCTGCAATAAGGAACATCACAATAGATCCATGATTACGAAAGAACGGATATAAATGTTTCATAGATTAACTCCTGGGTTTTAGCGTTAGATGTTTTCTTCTTAGAATTTCCCATTTACCCATCAACAAGAAACCATATTTCTGAAATTTTATCATTTAGGAAGGATAAGCAAAAGAATAAAGGAATATCTTATTTTTTTTGTAAATTAATAAATCCTATATCCTGTGCCTTTTGGATAGCATCATTGCGATTTGTTACTTCTAATTTTTTAAGGACATGGCGAATGTGGGTTTTAACAGTGTTTTCCGAAATAAACAGATCTCGGGCAATTTGTACGGTAGATAACCCTCGCATTAAACACCCTAATACTTCTCTTTCGCGATCGCTCAATCCTATTTCGTTTGGGGAGGGTTTATCCGAAATTACCGCCATCATGACCTGATGAGTGACCTCTGGGGATAATACTGCTAACCCTTGCTTGACATTCTGGATCGCTTTGAACAATTCCTCTGGTGAAGCATTTTTCAAAATATATCCATCCGCGCCACCGGCGATCGATTCCATTAAATCTTGGTCTGATCTGGAAATAGTTAACATGATGATATGAGCTTTTGAGATTGCTTTAATGGCTCTGACGGCTTCAACTCCGCCTAGAACTGGCATATTTACATCGAGTAGTATGATCTCTGGTTCAGATTGTTGGATGACCTCGATTGCCTCCATTCCATTACTCGCCTCTCCGACAATCTGGAGGTCTGGTAAATCTTTAAGGAGGCTGATTAATCCAGAACGGAACAAAGCATGGTCATCAACAACTACAATTTTTATCATGGTCTTATTTTCGTTCAATCTTGGTGATTGGAAGTCTCACCTGAACACTTGTCCCTTCACCAAGATGACTGTTAATATGAATATCCGCTCCGATAATTTCCGCACGCTCTTTCATACCTATTAACCCATATTCAGATCGGGGTTGTAACTCTTGGGGTTCAAAACCAACTCCATTATCCTTGATTATCACATATAATTCGTCACCGTTTATAAAACATTCGATTTCCACTTGAGTGGCATGGGAATGTTTCCGAACATTTGAAAGGGCTTCATGAACAATTCGGACCAGTTGAGCATTTACTTCGCCTGGAACTTGCAAGTCCACCCCTTTGAAATAAAGGTACCCTTCTATGTTGCTCGATTCCCTAAATTCCTCCAGAGTTTCTTTTAATAGATCTTCTAAATTGTTATTTTCAATCGAGACTCTCAGCTGATCAATCGTTGTGCGAGTTTCGATATAGGCGTTACTTACAGTCTGATATAACTGTTGAATCGTTTGTTGTTCTTTATCTTTTTCCCCTTTTTCGAAATATAGCTGCAATTGGGAGAGTCTCATTTTTAGAAACCCTAAAGTCTGCGCCAAACCATCATGGATTTCACGTGCCAAACGAATCCTTTCTTGTAAAATCGCTTGATACTCAAGTTCTGCAAGGTTATCCTCATTTTGGAGAATCAAAGCCAACTGGGCAGAAAATGCTTTCAATATAACAAACTGATCCTCTTGAAACTCATTCATATGTTCGGTATAACCAGCCACAATTCCCCATAGCTGGTTTTCGTTACTTTTTATCGGTAAACAGATTAGTGCCCCGGGCTCCAGGTTTTTTGAACCATTGTTTGAAAGAGGATCGTCCTGAAGAATTTCTCCCGAATAAAGCATTTTTTGAATTAATTCATCTAATATGATTAAGCTGTTTGCGGTAAATCTTCCAATTTGATATATTTGAGCATCATCAAGTTGGCTGTTTTTCCAAATTTTTATTAAAACACCAGTGCTATTTAAACTATGCGAAACTAATTCGAGCAGGTTTTCGACTAATTTCCCTATATCCATTGGTTTATGGACATTCTCGACCTGGTTCTTTACTTGCTCTTCGCATGTTTTTAACCGCAACCCTTCTATAGCCAAGCCGGTTTGCTCTGCAATTAATCGAACCACTGACTCATTTTCTAAATTGAAATCCGGTTGCTCAAAGCCTTTTGTTTGAAATCCCTCAGGAGATGAAACTTTTTTGTCTGTCTTCCCATTTTTCGGTTTCCCAATCTCAGCATCGGAAAAAAAGAAATGAAATATTCCTAATTCCCGTTCTGCTCTTCGAACCGGTACACAATAAACTCCGGTACTGTGGGATGAATTAGATAACAAGGAACAATTAAAATTTAATCTTTCAGTCTTTTGACAAGTGGGGCATTTCGATCGAACGGATGGTGAGCTCAAATACTCAATCCAATCCCCCGAAATATCATCCGGCAGTTCACCTAAAATACGAACGGGCAATGTTTGCCCTCTCTCATTAAAAGGGGTATAGGAAGCTGCACTGGCGTCCAGAAGATCAATAAATAATTGTAATCCCAAACTGATCACTTGCTCCTCATCCCGAGCAGTTGCAAATTGCTGACTAACCCGCAAAATTGTCTCGATTTTTAAATTAACCTCTTGATTAGATATAATATTATCGGATAAGGTTTGCCTTTGGTATCTCGGTTGGGGTATGCGGGTCTTGAAAAGATAGGCTAAACCTAGATCAGCTGGGATAACCAATAGCGCAATCAGTCCTTTTAAAACCAAGGATAAACTTGAACGATAGAGCAGGAAGAATATCAATACTGTTAAGAGAAACAATAATGCCTGCTCTATCTGCAGTGGGTTTATCTTGATTTTCCGATCTGCTGAACCAACATTCATTGGTACCTGATGACTACTTTAGCTCCTCTAATGCGTTCAATATTTCTTTGCTATGACCTTCGGGTTTGACATTTTTGAAAACCTTGATGATTTTCTGATCTTTCCCAATCAGAAATGTGGTTCGGAAAACCCCCTCATATTCTTTTCCCATCATTTTCTTTTTTCCCCAAACTCCGTATTTTTCCAAAACTTGATGTTTTTCATCCGATAAAAGCAAGAAAGGCAGTGAATGCTTCGTTTTGAATTTTAAGTGCCGTTGGGGGCTGTCTGGGCTAATCCCAATGACAGGCACTCCTGCTTCCTCGAAGTCAGTATATTGATCGCGAAAACTACAAGCTTCGACAGTACATCCGGGTGTATCATCTTTTGGGTAAAAGTATAGTACGATGGTTTTTCCAGCAAAATCGGATAAACGGTGAATTGTCCTATTTTCATCTGGAAGT
The DNA here is from genome assembly GCA_002402275.1 of Anaerolineales bacterium UBA4823. Classification (GTDB taxonomy): domain Bacteria; phylum Chloroflexota; class Anaerolineae; order Anaerolineales; family UBA4823; genus UBA4823. The sequence goes on along the minus strand of DHFN01000118.1, from coordinate 19,678 downwards.
TCAAAATCGGGGGCAGGTGAACCTTCGCTCAGGACCATTTTTATCTCCTATCTAAGAAATCATTTCTAACCCTATTTGCATCACAAATAAATAGTCTATCTTTCTATTTATGATTATTTTTATTTATTTTACCTATATTATCTTAATATTTTATAATACTTTTCTCAGATTTTGCTTAAGCATGAATCTGTGCCCGAATCTTTCCGATGGGTGAAAAATCGTAGCCCTGTAATTTTGCCACTTGGCTTAGAAATTCTTGGTCTGAAAGAGCGTCACGAAATGGTTTTAATATTGGTGTATCATAATACTGAGCAGGGACAACAAGATCATATTCTTCCTCAAAGAGCGGTACAAAATCTAAACCTAAAGCCTGTGCTGCAGCAGCAATCCCCAAACCGCAGCTGGCTCGTCTAGAAGCCACTGCTGCAGCAACAGCCAGATGGGTAAATTCCTGTCTTTCATAACCCTTGATCAAACTTGGAGCAATAGAGCGTTTTTTAAGTTCATAATCTAATAGTACCCTTGTACCCGCTCCGCTTTGTCGGTTGATAAAATTAACCTCCGGACGGGTCAAGTCTTCAATCTCGGTGATACATTGCGGATTTCCAGGTAAAACGATTAACCCCTGGGTTCGAAGAGCAAATCCAACTAAAAGAATTTCGATTCCCGGCAGATATTGTTCGATATAGGAAATATTATAGGTCCCGGTTTCTGGATCCAATAAGTGTGAACCAGCTAAATGCGCCTCACCTCTTTTGATTGCCAATAACCCCCCCAAACTGCCAACATTGGCTGAGACCAGTCTTCCGTTCCATCGAGTAACGTATTGTGCTAAGATGTCGAGCGAGACATCATGAGAGCCAATCGCCAGTATCGTCCGATTAATTTCGGTTACAGGGCGAAGCAAATTAACCAATACTTTTTCGCCAGCCTCTACTCCTTGCTTGCCGCGCGGCACTAATACCAGCCCATCCGCCTGAGTGAGGGAGGTGATCACCCCCGCCCCACGCGATAGCGGAGCAGCACAGACTCGCTCAGCCACTTTTCCAACGATCACGCGAATATAATCATCATCGCCAGCCGGAGATGTTAACTTTTTCGTCATAATCGCTTCCAATTGAGGAGGTTGGCTCGGATACACTCCTAGCCAACGCTCGATTATGGGTTTGATAAAAATTTCATTAGTTAAAGCAGCTGAAACTGGATAACCAGGTACACCAAAAATTGGAATCTGTCGTTCCGATTTCGTCCCGGTATTTAGCATGCCCATAATCACGGGATGGCCTGGTCGGACTGCCACACCATGGACAAATACTTCGCCTAGAGATTGTATGACAGCAGCTGAATAATCTTCTGCCCCGGCTGATGATCCCGCATTCAGCAGCACCATATCATAATGAATCGCAGCCTCTTTAACCGCTTGTTGAATCTGATCGAAATTATCCCTTACGATTGGAAACCGAGTCGCTAAACCCCCATAGGATTGGATTTGGGCAGCTAACACTAGAGAGTTATATTCGATAATTTCCCCGGTTTTTACAGAGGATCCAATGGGAACTAACTCATCTCCGGTCGGAATAATGGCAATCCGAGGACGCCGAGCTACTTTTATTTGACTTATTCCACAAGCTGCAATTGCCCCTAAATCAAAAGCTCTTAAAGACCGTCCGGATGGTTGGACAAGCTGGGACGCTACAATATCCTCCCCCATCGGGCGAATGTTCAACCATGGTACAGTAGCCGATCGGATACAAATAAAAGCAGGGTGACGAATATCATGGCTAATTTCTCGGTCGCTTGTCAGTGATTCAACCTGTTCAATTGGAATCACCGCATCCGCCCATTCAGGGACTGGATCCCCGGTATCAATATAAATAGCTTCTTTTCCCACTTTTAATTCTAAAGGGCGAGTGGTCGTTGCTCCATCCGTATCTGTGGAGCGAACTGCAAATCCATCCATCGCCGCAGAGGGATAATGAGGTGAACTCATCGCCGCCCAGACCGGCTCGGCGAGTACCCTGCCAGTTGCATTTTCGTCTAAAGGTATGGTCTCTACCCCTAATACTCCCCATAAGCTTTGAGCTTTTAATTTCAGTTCTAATAATCGCTGCGCTTCTATCGCTGGAATATCCCGCAAATAAACTCCCATATCCAATCCTTTTTAGGTCTCGATTAATTCTACAGTCACTGTTTCATCCGCTGATATACCGGTCCGATCCTCTGGAACCCAGATCAAACCATCCGCACGTGCTAGAGCGTGAATCATATTACTTTTCCCAAAAATCGGATCAGCCAACCACCTCTCGTTTGATGGAATTATTTTAGTCGGAACCCAGTCCTCTCGACCAGCTTGGGAGTTAAGGTTTACAGTAATTTTTGCCATTCGAATATTGGGAATGGGTTGAGAATTCATCCCTTCTAAAGTATAGATTACCGGTTTCACAAAATGGCTCGCGATCACATAAGCACTTAAGGGATTGCCTGGTAACCCAATGACCGGAATCTGATCACATAATGCTAATATCGTTGGTTTCCCTGGACGGGTATTTAATCCATGAACCAATATTCCAGGTAAACCTTGCTCCTGAATGACCCGGGCAGTATAATCCCGGGCGCTCAAAGACGAGCCGGCGCTGATCAAGATTAGATCACTTTGAGATTTAAGGTTAATAACAGCTTGCCTCAACTGAAGCTCGTCGTCGGGAATAATGCCATAAGGAATTGGTTCGCCCCCGCAAGATCTCACCAACGCGCTGATTGTGTAGGTATTAACATCGCGGACCTTGCCTGCCACTAATTCCGATTCGGGGGAGACAATTTCATCCCCACTAGATAAAATTCCTACCCGCGGTTTTCTAAAAACCTCTAGCTGAGTGATACCTAAAGCCAACAAACCGCCCATTTCCACTGACCGAATCCTTTGTCCTTCTGCCAGAACCGTCTCACCAACCAGGATTTCTTCCCCTTGAAGGATAGTATTTTCCCAAGCTGAAACGGATTTATAAACCTCGATCTCAGCAGGTGAGATTCTTTGAGTATGTTCAAGCATAACCACTGCGTTAGCATTTTGAGGCAACATACCCCCGGTGTGGATCATCATAGCTTCCAAATTTGAAATTTCAATTGAAGCGGTCTCACCCATCTTTACTTCACCGACAACTTTTAAAAAGGCAGGCAAGCTTTCACTAGCTCCATAAGTATCCTCTGCTCGCACCGCATACCCATCCATAGCTGAACGATTGAAGGTAGGCAGAGAATATGGTGCGATTATTGGTTTTGCTGCGACCCTCCCCACTGACTCAACCGTACTGATTTTCTCTGATTTCAATTCGATCGCTTCTGAAACCACCTTGAGAAAATTTTCTCGAGCTTTTGCAGGTGAAATTAAGGATAAAAATTCTGGCATGCTTACCTCACGATCGATACTATCTTACCCAAAATGAGTAAGTTAATAGATAAACGATCAGTACATATAGGGAAAAATCCCCTAAAACTAAACTACGCCAAATAGGTTTTCTACCTTCGGCGATTTTGCGCATTGCCCAGATTTGATACAATCCTAAGATTAATCCCCCCATAGCCGGCAATGCGATTGACACAGACATTCCAAAAATTACCGCTAAAATGATCAATAAAAATCCAAATAAGATCAATATATTATGCAGAAACATCCCGTTCTGCCAACCGATCCGCACCAATAAAGTGGAGTTGAGTTGTTTTATATCAGTGGCATAAGTAGCCAGTTCATAGGCTAGGGTAGCAGATAATCTCAATGAAAACAAAGGGACTGTTATCATCAAAATCATGCGGTGAACATCTTGAGCCTGGATTTCAAAACCAAATAAAGGGATGAAGAAGACCATCATAAATGAAAAAAGGATCTCTTGAAATCCATTTAAATAATTCCTAATTGTAGGCAAAGATAAAAGAAGCATGCCGATGACGCAACACACCATAATAAATAGGGTTTGGGGGGTTATAAAGGCTTTAGAGATCAATAAAACTGTCAAGGATGCTTCTGATGCCAAAAGTGCAATCGCAAGAATAAATGATCGAGAGATTTTTGGATCATCCGGCGTGTTTTTTGAAGATTTACCAGTAGATGAATAGGATTGAGAAAGGAAGGAGCTTCGTAAAAATATCCCACTTAACAACAACAAGATAATCCATCCCAACCCAAGAAAAGAATGCTCCCAATCCATTTGAAAACCCAGATAATGGGCAACACCTAATCCTAGAAAAAATAGAGTGAGTGCTTCAGCTACATAGACTAATGTGAACAGGATCGATTTATCTTCACCCATAATTGTTCCAAATTCAATGAATTGAAATAAAGACTGCCCATTTGCCAGTATTCATAGACCCGCATTAAGATGATACCACAGGTCTATTTAGTTGCAGCGGAATTACAATAATTCCCCCAAACGCTTAATTGGTTTGGGGGAATCAAAGTTGGAAAATCTAGTGACTATTTTTTAAAGAAATTAGAAAGGAAGAACCACAAATTCGCCGGACGTTCAGCTAGACGGCGCATATTGTAGGCATACCATTCTGTACCAAACGGCACATAAATCCGGACGTGATAACCTTGTTCGGCTAATTTACTTTGAATATCTCTACGAATACCATAGAGCATTTGAAACTCGATTGCATCATTGGGCAAACCAATTTGTTTTGCATACTTGATTGCATAATTAATTCGATTTTCGTCATGAGAGGCAATACACGGGATCGGTGGTATGCGACCATCAGGGCTTAAGGTGGGAGCACCGGCTTTTAAGGCGCTGTCTAGCATTAATTTTACAGCGCGATCATAATTCGCATCCACATCTTTTTTCTTAGGGAAAGCCACATCTGCTGGTTCTTTATAAGCGCCTTTACATAAACGAATCCGGGCGGGAATTTCCATTAACTTTGCTAAGTCATCCACTGTCCTATAGAGGTAAGCTTGAAGGACTATTCCCACATTTTCATATCCCTTATTTACCCGCATTTCTTTGAAAACACCAATCGTGTCATCCACACAAGCAGCATCTTCCATGTCAATCCGGACGAAATTGTTGTATTTTTTAGCCAGTTCAAGGATCTTCTGGACATTATCTGCACAAATCTGTTTGTCTAATTTCAAACCAAGCTGAGTAAGCTTTACCGATACATTAGATCTCACCTGAGCAGCTTGAATGGCTTCTAACATCTCAAGTATACTTTGAGTTGCTTTTTCCGCTTGTTCAAGGGTTTCGGTTTGTTCTCCTAGGAGGTCGAGTGTGGTATTAATATTTTTTTGATTGAGATTCTGAGCGGCTTCGATACCATCTTCCAGTTTATCACCGGCTACGAAACGGCGGGCAGCCCGCCAGGCGAATTTCCAACTCATGATCATCCGTCTAGCCCAGTCAGCTTTGGATATACTAATGAACAAAGAACGAAACATAAGACATCTCCCTTCAGTTTAAATATGATTTTGATAAATTGTGATAACTATTCCAAGCCACTTAATTATCCTGTCCCCCATCGGTTGATAAGAATAAGACCAAAGTTGATTTCCAAGAATTTGATCGCCTCAATAATGATACGGGATTGCATGGTGCTTATTTCTTAGTATAACTTATAATTAAAGTTTTTAACTGTCAAGTGCCATTAATAATGATATTTCACGTAAAATTAATATGGCACATTTATTGCAACGTATTTATAATACGTTTTATAGCATAAGGAAGATTACGATGTTAATTCGACAACTCCAATCCGTCGATATTCGCCCCATTCCCACTGCCCACCTGACAACGACGATGTCGTTACTAGTCTTAAATATATCCGAATTATCTGAAAAAATTATATCCGAAATGGCTGCAAATCCAGCTATGGATATAGTCGAAGGTCATTTCTGTCCAAATTGTCAAAGACCTCTTTTGGATTCAACGCATTGTCCCATCTGTAGTCGTCCTAAAGATCTTGATAGTTCCAATCCAATTGTTTTTGTATCAGCACGGAATGATTTTCATAATCATCCGCTCGAATCAGAGGATTTAGAGAATGATTTCGAAGACTATACCTATGAGACTGAAGACTTACCCACGTATGTTCTTAAACAAATCTCCTCTGAATTAGAAATCGAAGACCGACCAATTGCTGCCCATATCTTGACGAGTCTGGATGAAGATGGTTTGTTACGTAACCCATTGATTGAAATTGCAGCTTTCTACCATGTTTCTCCTCGTCAGGTAGAACGAGTCCAGAAAATCATTCAATCCGCTGATCCATTAGGGGTTGGATCAAGCTCTCCGAAACAAGCCCTCTTAGTCCAACTTGAGATTCTTTCTCAAACCAATGATATACCTCCTCACACAAAGGAAGCCATTGCGGAAGGATGGGATTTCCTAACCCATCAACAGTACCCAGAATTAAGCCATTTATTAGGGGTAACCATAACCCAAGCCAAAGAGATTGCTCGTTTTGTGGGTAGCAATTTAAATCCTTACCCTGCTCGAGCAAATTGGGGAGACGCGCGTCAACCCACAACTCCTTATCGAGGAGCGTTCTATCGTCCCGATGTGATCATCTCACTTCTCAACAATGATGAGAATGGGCCCCTTGTTGTGGAAGTCATCTCGCCAATTGATGGAAAATTACAGGTGAATCCATTATTTCGTTCAGGGATTAAGGATGCTGACCCAGATAAACTAGAGCAGTGGCATTCTGATTTAGAACGGGCAACCCTTTTTGTCAAATGTTTACAACAACGCAATCAGGCGATTGTGAGATTAATGGAAAGAATCGTGACAATCCAACATGATTTTATCTTAAACGGTGATTCCTATCTGCAACCGCTTACGCGTGCCAGATTGGCGCGAGAAATCGAAGTCCATGAATCAACCATTTCCCGCTCGGTTTCTGGAAAGACCGCATTATTACCTTCAGGTAAAATCATTCCTCTTTCAAAATTTTTTGACCGTTCCCTTCAAGTTCGAACTGAACTACAAAAGATCATCCAAGAAGAAGGACAACCATTAACCGATATGGAGCTTGTGGATCTCCTTATGCAACGGGGGTATAAAGTGGCTCGAAGGACAATAGCAAAATATCGTTCAATGGAAGGGATTATGCCTTCTCATGGAAGAAAAAAGTTAAAACCTAAAAAACTGATCTATCAATCGCCTTAAATAGGTTATGATTTAGGTTGGAATGAAATTGCCATCCCAAACCAAACCGATTACTTCCCTCTTTAAATCTAATGACTGGAACAAATACAAGGACCTCCTTGAACTAATCCCCCAGCCATGTTTTTTGATTGATCCTATAACTCTTCAGGTTTACCTGGTAAACACAGCAGCCATTCAATTATTAGCAATTCCATTTTCAAATACCGAACAATACACCTTGGAGGATTTTTTCCAGGGCATTCCTCCCGATTGGTTGAAAAACTATCAGGAGGGCATACCGATCATATTAAGCTTTCAAAACCAATCCGTAATCGAAGGGGAATTAAAATGTTGCCAAGTTGGAGAACGAAACAAAGTTTTACTATTAACCTTCATTCCTAACCATAACCAGCAAGAACTGGTAAGACAATCTGATGGATTAAGCAGGCTTTGGACTTTATTAAAATGGATTATTCACCTTCTCCAAACCTCTCCAAATGTAGAGACGATTCAGAAAAGTTTGGAATTGATCGCCCAACTAATCGGTTGTGAGCAAGCCTGGCTATATACAGCCATGCCAGATGATACAGCTTTGATCAATTCTGCCCGCTTCGGTGAAAAACCATCCCTTCCAGAGCTCTTACCAGTAGACTACTTAATCCAATATCAATCTGTCACGATCTGGTCTAATCCTGAACCACCTGACCGGGAGCTAATTCAATATGCCATTCAAAACAATCAAAATTGGATGGGGGTTCTCCCCCTTGGCGATATAGACGCCCGGATTGGATTGGTTGTTCTCGTTGCCCAACAACCTCCGAAATTCCCATTTACAGTTGAACAATGGCAATTGATTGCCCAATTTATCACCGTAATTCTGCAATATATTCAACAAATTCGAAACCTCAAAAAAGATTTAGCCATCCAAGAACGCGAGAATTTAATCTATCGTCATATTCATCAAAATGTAAAAGATGGAATCATTATCATTGCCCAGAATCACCAAATTCTCAAGCTTAATCCGGCTGCCGAGGCAATATTAGGTTACACTGCAAAAGAAGCCGTCCAACAGCCGATTGAATCATTTTTGATAAGTGAAGAAAATCTTTCTCCATTTATCAAGAATGCCATTAACGGCGTCAGCCATGACCAATTACATTCGATTCGATTATTTAGGAGGTCAGGACAATCTTTTCTGGCAGATATCAACTTTTTCCCGATTATTTTCGACCAAAAAGTCAGTGGGGCTGTGATCATCATAGAAGATCGAACCGAGCAAGAGAAACTGATTAAGCAATCTATGCGAATGGAACAAAGTGCAATACTGGGCGAATTCACTACAATTTTCGCTCACGATGTCAGAAATCCAATCAATAATATGAGTTCTAATTTGCAATGGATGTCCCGGAAAATGGCTCAAGATGATCCGAACCAAATCATTATCCAACGCTTACAACAAAATTGTATCCGGTTGAATGATCTGATGGAAACCATTTTAAGTTATAACCGCATCAATGAAATTGAAAAAGAAAAAATCGATTTGGGAATCCTGGTAAAAAAAGTCATTGATCGCCAACAATTTAAAATTAACCAGACGAATGTTCAAACTTATTTTGAGACGCAACCTGATTTACCTTATATTAAGGGAAATCAACGAGCCTTAGAACGGGTGTTTGAAAACCTGATTGATAATTCGATGCAAGTCATGTGGGATAAAGGAGGCAATCTGGCGGTTAAAGTTCATTCGATTTTATCCAAAGAAAATAAACCAATGGTTGAAGTAAGTATCGCAGATAATGGTCCAGGTATTGCAGATGAATACAAGGATAAAATTCTGAAAGTGAGTTTCACAACCAAACAAAACGGGACTGGGATAGGTCTATTAATCAGTCAAAGAATCATCCAAGCCCACTCTGGGGTGATAGAATACGATAGTGTTCTGGGTGGAACGGTCTTTTATGTCCGCATCCCGGCTTGTGAAACAGTTAACCCTTGATAGAGGAGATTGGTTGTGTCATATACAGTGTTGATTGTTGAAGATGAATTCGATTTTGTAGAATCAGTCAAGCCTTATATTGAGACTCGCGGCTATGAAGTAATCGTAGCACCAAATCTGACTGATGCCCGACTGAAATTAAAACAAAGCATTGGAGATATTGTCTTATTGGATATCTGGTTGCCGGATGGAAATGGCTTGAGTTTGTTGAATGAAACCCTCAATATGAGTATCCGCCCATCTATTATTGTTATGACAAGTAATGGAGACATTGAAATGGCAGTTGAAGCTATGAAATCTGGAGCAACCGATTTTCTGCCAAAACCGATTAATTTTAACCAACTAGAAAAAACACTCCAAAGGGCAGCGGATAATGTAGCTCTGCGTCGTGAGTTAGCTTTTTATCGCCAAGCTCAACTCCAGAACATTGATTATATCATTGGGAAATCTCCCATGGTGCGTCGGTTATTCGAGCAAGCTCAAAGAGCAGCTTCCGCTTCGGTTTCAGTATTGATTACTGGCGAGACAGGTACCGGTAAATCTCTATTAGCAAAAGCGATGCACAAAATGAGCCCGCGAGCGAATAAACCTTTTATGGCAATAGATTGTGGAGCAGTACCCCCAACCGTGTTCGAATCGGAATTATTTGGGCATGAACAAGGAGCATTTACCACAGCTGAAAAACGAAAATTGGGATTAATGGAAACTGCAGATGGTGGAATAGTATTCCTGGATGAAATATCCTCTATGGCAGTTGAAACGCAATCCAAATTATTGAGGGCTCTGGATGATCATTCCTTCCGCAGGCTGGGTGGAAATAATGAGATAAAAGTAGATGTCCAGGTAATCGCTGCGTCAAATCGAAACTTGAAAAAAATGATCGAGGATGGTACCTTTCGATCCGATTTATATTACCGCCTAAAAGTTGTTGATCTTGAAGTCCCTCCCCTGCGTGAGCATAAAGAGGATATCCCCGAATTAGTAGGGTTTTTCATTCGCAAGCACAACCCGCATCGCGGAACCAACATCCAAAATGTCACCTCAAGAGCAATGGAAGTTTTGATTAAGCATGATTGGCCTGGCAACATTCGTGAATTGAATAACGTAATCGAGCGTGCCATGATCTTTTGCGATGAAGCAACCATTGATTTGCAGCACCTACCCGTTGAATTAACCGAAAAGAAATAAAAAGATCAAGGTTGAACCCAAATCGGATATCCGCCTTGTTCACATTGTTCTTCAAAGTCAATCGGTTTTATACAAACTTTATAGGAGATTAAAGTGCCATTTGGAGCAGTAATAGCTGGAATCTGCCCCACCGACACTCCCTGCGCATCGGTTGCTGGCATAGCAAACCGAATAGGTTCTCCATCAGGACGAATGATAATCAAATAGGGTGAAATTCCTTCGATGGGAATATGATTTTTTGTCACAACTAATCGGATCTCTTGAGGTGTGTTTGCATCCACCCAAGCATGAGCTTGCCTTAAATTCATCTCAAAAGGATGTTCTTGCGGGATAAGGGTAGGAGGAATCAAGGTGGATCGAGGTTGTGGGCTTGTAAGCGTTGGAGTATTCTTATCCTGTGTATTCTCTTCTTTAGGGTTATGAAGATACAAATATTCAAGTCCCAAAGCACTTGGATGGATTTGATAGACCCCTGCCAATCGTCCATCTTTTTCTATGCACAGCTTTTCAAAACATTGCCAAAAGGTCTGATTTCCAACCTGAGAAGCTTCATTAATTGGTAATCCGATAACATCCAATCCACCATGCAAATTGATATAATCCAAAAATTGCCTAGGAATATTATGTCCCTTTTCGCCTTTTATTGGGATAAAGACTTGATCTACTTGGGAGGTTTTATTCACCATTTGTTCAGATAATATTCCAATACTTGTAGGAATATTCATAAGCACAACCGCTGGATCTTGATTGGGGATATATTCTAAGGCTAAATTTTCAAAAACTTGTTGGATTTTCCCATCATTTGTCTGGAACGCATCTGTTATTGCAAAACCGGTAAAATCGGAACCTACCTGATCAACAAAAGCAATAAAATGCGGATCAATGACATTCGATTGAGTTACTTCAGCTTCTTTGTTATATGGATAGATACAAGCGGATTGACATTTCCATACCCCATACGCCAATAACTTAACCATCCCTTTTGGGTCAGCTTCAGTAAAATAAAATCCTACGCTTTCAAAAAGTTGCTCATATCGTTTCTTCAGAGGGTTATAACGAAGGGAGGTTAATGGGTTTCCCACCCGAGACTCACCCCCCAGCTTTTGAAAGAGCGAAATAAATTCATCATAAACCGCAACGTTATTTACATAAAAAGATCCTTCGTATATAGGGCTTTTCGCTTTATATTTAGGTAATGTAAGGTCCAATCCAACTGGTGAAAGTAATACATCGGTTTGATGTTCTAGATTCGTGGCTTTGACTAAGACTGCATTTACGGTATATTGATAAACAAAATTTTCTTCCTGAACCGGTGGTGAAATAGGTTTGCCCAAGACATTTTCCCCCCCCACCTGATCATAATACTCACGGAACACCGCTGCGATAGGAAAAGAATCTTGAACTCCACTCACGTTGTCTAAATAAGAGCTGGAACACGCCATTAACCCAAAACAAAGCAACGCAATAAAACTGAGGGACACCAAACGCGGTAAGGAAAAGTTGAAATTATTCAAGTGATTAGTGAAGGTTTATTTTCAAATCTAATTGAGTGGGATAATGTATACCCAACCAAGTATCAGGTTGGAACGTTTGAACTTCTTCCTTTCTCTAAACCTTATTAAATTTTCAAAGAAGTTCAATTTAACTGCGCTACTTTCCAAACCGAGTCTATGCTTTGCTCTATCCATATAGATCCCTCAAACAAGGTGTCAGGTAGCTGGTTGAAAACAATTATTATAGAATATTTTTGTAATTAAGCAATCAATATATTATACAGATCAAAATATTCTATATAAATTATAACATCATCTAAATTGAGATAGATAAGCTTTTTGGTATATTTCTTGCATATATCTCTATAAGCTAACAAATCCTGTAAAGTGAATTATTCTCATGAGCGAGAATTCTAAATTAGGTCTTCAATATTTTTCCGATAATCTTCATTATCATCAACACGAAGCTGAGTATTGGCTAAATCAGCTCAAGGAGTTAGGTGTATCTTGGTTGGCATTGGACAGCACAAACTTAATTGCAATCCCTGAACCATTTCTTGCTGAATTACTTAAACTGAATATTACCCCGATCATTCGATTCAATTTTCCTTATTCCTTGCAAAAGCCTCCCCATGAATTTCAATTAATTCTCACTTATTATCAAAAAATCGGCATCCATTACATGGTTTTCTTTGATCAGCCCAATTCACAAGGTTTTTGGTCTGAAAAAGAATGGCTGCATGGTGACATTGTTGAACGATTTATTGATCTCTTTCTTCCCTATGCAAAGCTTGCTATCGCCAATGGAATTCAACCAATCTTTCCCCCGCTTGTGGTAGCTGATGAATATTGGGATACCGCCTTTATCAAATTAGCTCTTCAAAGCCTGGTCCGAAGGTGTGAAAAATGTGTTCTCGATCAACTTCTAATCAGCGCCTACGCTCATGTCTTTGACCTGTCACGACCGCTGAATTGGGGAGCCGGTGGGCCACAACGTTTCCCAGAAGCCCGACCTTTTTCTCTGCCAGGACACTCCCAAGATCAAAAAGGGCTGCACATTGATGACTGGTACTCAGCGATTGCTAAAGAGGTTCTAGGGCATCCATTACCAATGGTATTATTTGAAGGCGATCAAACCGTAAATCTAAACCAATTAGCCGAGCTCTCCCAATTGGATGAGCGGCGCCTTAAGATTATTAAAAGTCTTTTACACATTAATTCGTTCCCTTCTCCATTTGCAAACGGTAATGAAATTATTTCGTTTTCCGACAATACAATATGTTTTGTGTTTTCTCAACTCGTAGAACAAATCTTTTCGGATACAAACTACCTAGCCTGGTACGATAGCTACCGTAATCCCAAACCTTTTAGTTTGCAGGTCAAAGCCTGGATGGGTTCATCTCGCTATGGTTATACCTCTTTGGGATCAGCTAATGGACATCATCAACTTGTTTTACTTATTCCTCCCCTGCCTGAAGCTCAATTGAATGCTGAGCTTGCCCAAATTCAACCGTATTTATTACAAAAGCAACCGAAAATAGTCTTTTCGGTAGATGAAGCCCTCCAGGCTGAGCATGTTGCTCTAATCAGCCACTTAAATGCTTTTTCTACAGAAGAATTGGAGCGTTTGAATAAACAACCCAGTGAGATTGAATGGTTGTAACATTCTGGCATGAATATTGTAACGGTATCATTACCCATTTCTTGAGGAGAACCTATGGACAGAAACTTTCCCTACAATCAGGATAAAATTCAAACCCAAACTACTGTCTCTCCCTTAGTTCCATATAAGCCCGTCATTAAGGTTGTGGGATTAGGAGGCGGTGGTGGGAATGCGATCAGCCGAATGATGGAATTTGGTGTGCGGGGAGTTGAGTTCATTGCTGCCAATACCGATTTCCAAGCCCTGAAGAATAATCCTGCTCCAACCAAAATTCAACTCGGACCAACAGTCACCCGTGGTTTAGGCGCGGGAGGTGATCCATCCATCGGACGGGAAGCTGCAAAGGAAAGTTCCCATGCGATCGCCAATGCGTTGAGCGGCGCAGATATGGTTTTCCTCACTGCTGGAATGGGTGGAGGTACGGGAAGCGGTGCGATTCCAGTGGCTGCGGAAATTTCAAAAGGTATGGGCATTGTAACTATTGCTGTGGTTACAATGCCATTTTCCTTTGAAATGGGTCTCCGCCAAAAGAATGCCTCTGCGTGCCTGGCTTCTTTACGGCAAAATACCCATACCGTAATCACGATCCCCAACGATCGGCTCTTATATGTAGTTCCTAAAGGGCAACCTCTCACCATTGCATTCCACATGGCAGATGATGTGCTAAGGCAGGCGATCCAAGGGATTACTGAGTTAGTGACCGAAACCGGTTTAATCAACGTAGATTTTGCCCATATCCGACGAATGATGTTAATGGGTAAGGGTGCATTTATGTCTATTGGGCAAGGAAGTGGTTCAAATAAAGCTTCCGATGCCATAGATCAAGCCCTCCATCACCCCCTCCTTGAATCTGTTTCCCTGGAGCATGCGAGTGGAATGATCGTCAATTTCACTGGTGGTAAAGACCTTACTCTTTTTGAAGTGGATCAAGCCATTAAAACTCTTCAAGATCAATCAAATCCAGATGCGGAAATTATCCTTGGTGTAATCGAAGATGAACGGATGCATAACCGAGTCCAAGCCATTTTAGTAATCACCGGAATTGGGGCACCCACATTGGAGGAAGCTTTGTCTCTGCATGCCCAACCATTGAAGAATCCTGAACCGCTGCCAAACTTACATGAACAAACCACCCCACCCCGGGCTTCTTCAACACCCTCACGATTCCTCAATGAAATAGAAATAGCCCCAACAGATTTATCTAATTTGGATGTGCCGGCATTTTTACGCAGACGCCAACAGTCCAGTAGGGTTGGTTATGGATAACAAAATCCTCTCTCAAGTTATAAAACAGGTTTATCAAAAATACCCCGATTTGAGGGGAATTACACCCCAAGTTCGAGAATTGGAAAGCAATGGAACGAATGAAAGAAAATATTCAGTGGTCTTTAAAACCAGTGCAATTAGTTCAAACCAAAAAACGATCACCAAATATGTTCGTGCCACTGTCAATGATCAGGGAAAAATTTTACGGATCTCCTCTTCGCGTTAAGTCGAATAGTTGCTCTCCTAAAAAGAATGAAGATGCTTTCTGGTCAAAATTGGAAATTCTATTTTGGAGGTTGATCATCCGCATCATGAGTCAATGTTCCAGATTTGAAGAAAACTCCTATCCTCGATTCACCAGAAATGAATCAACATTAAATCCTTTATTATTATTCCTTATATTGGCAATTGCTGGTATCGTCAGTGGTTTAATAATTGGTTTTCTAGTCAATTTTTAGGAGACCAGCTAACATGCGCTTGAATCACTGGCTTTTTGCAGCTTTCCTCTATCTCGCTTTTATGGGAATAGGAATTATATTAGGCAGCTCCATCTCTTCTTATGCTCATGGACGAATCAACAATACACCTTATCCTACAATCCATGAGCTGGCGTCAAAAAAACCTAAAGAAAAGAACTCTTATCCTATTCCAATCCTACCTGAAGTTACCTCCGCCCAAGAAAACAAACTTCCTGCTGATTCCGAGTTACAAACCAATTTTCTGCTAATTCTTGTAGATGATTTATCCTTAGATAATCCGAACTTAAAGAGCGTATGGATTTGGATTATTCAAACAGATCAAGACCACTGGACATTTCTTCCCCTCTTTGATCCCCAACTTAATCCTGCAGTTGTCGATTCGTTTTCGGATGAATTAAATCGTACTTTTGAATTGAATGAAAATCATCAGCTCAATGAGAAGTTCCTGGCATTGTTAAATAGTCACGCCATTTTATGGCACCATTATCTCGTTACGGATCAAATTTTTCTTAACCAATTAAGTGCTTTCTATCAATTAACCAACCCAACACTTAACCAATTAATGAATAAAATCTGTCAAAATATAACCAATAAAAGTTTACCCTTAAGTAATTTTGAAGAATTAGTAAAATATCACTCCTATTCCGATGGTAATTCTTCTCTTTATTTTCAAAAGGATATATTAACATCACCGATACCTTCCCTCACTTGCGATTTTCCTACTTTGACACATTAATTGTCCAGGCCGGAATATAAATCAATTTGCTGGATCCAAACAAATCATGTAACTCATTCCCATCGATTCCTTAGCTGGATGAACTGGATGGGATTGCCATATCAACCTTTCGGCATACTTCTTGCATCTATTCCGAATAACCTGTTCCAGAGAAATTTTCAAGGAGTTTCTGAATGAATAATTTCACCCCTGAAAATATTTTTTTAATCATCACGATGTCTTTTTTTGTTTTGGGCACCATTTCAATGATTGCTGGCATCATCATCTTGATCACCCGAACAACCAGTAAAGAAATCCAGGCAATCGCTACACAAACCAATCGCTTGCTCCAAAAAGGGATTACTGAGGAAATCAGCGGTTTAATCGGTCAGGCATCTACTTTACTCAACTCCCTCAATGAACTCATCCGAAGTACTGCTGGAGTAGGAGTTACTTTAATCATCCTCGGGGCTATCCTTAATAGTATTGCAGCTGTTATGGCGTTCCAACTCTTTCGGTGAAACTTATGACAGAATTAAATCCATATAGTATCGTTCCTCTACTTAAACAAATCCTCCCTATTGAAACCTGGAATTGGACAATTCCTGCTCTTCGGAAAGATAAATTGGTCTGGCAAGCTCTCCTTACATCGGAGCAATCTTTCAATGGTCTTAACCTACAGGAGGTTATCCAATTTCCTGAGGACTGTACCCCGGCAAGCTTAGCTCTGAAATCTCTTTCTTACCCCTTTACAATAGAAGAGTTACGAACATTGCCCCTTATTCCCTCCGCTCCCGAATTTGAGGGTCTTCTCGAGACAGCATCCTATACCAATGTGAACTCTCTTTCAGAAGCTGGGCTTTGCGCATTGAAGCTACGCGACGAGCGCATTCGTTCAGGCTCTTGGGACGGTTGTTCCGAATCACTCAATCAAATCGTCCCTAGTGGTTTAGTCTGCTTATTTGGAATGATTCCAGATCAGATTGATTTTTTAATTGCATTGATTTCTGGTAAAACAGATGAATCTCCTTCTAGTATACTGCGATCCAAAAAATATAACCTGATCACTGACATTCTGCTAGCCAACCCGCAGCCAACCGCCAGCAAGGTTGAATTAATTCGCATCTTGTTACAATCATTAAACCCCGATCAACAGAAGGCTTTCATCCGTCAATTAAATTCTCAAGACCCAGAGCTAGCCAATAACTTTGTTATTCAACCACTCTATGATAGCGATGATTTAGTATTGAAGACACCTTCTCAGCAACCGATTTTCCCGTCTGCTTTGGATTTACATGTAGAGGAACAACAATTAACTCTTCAAAAACTACTCAAGCAGAAAATAGATGAACTTATTGATACTCAGGCGCAGTATTTTGCCGAACTAGCAATTTTATCAACCAGGAGAGGGCAGATCGAGGAGAGTTTATCCTACCTTGAAAATTCATCCCGATTAATCCCTGCTGATCCCATATTAGCCAGCAGCTATTTAATCACATTATGGTTTTTAAAATATAAAGAGTTTTTAACCAAAAGGGAAAACGTCGTCAGTCATTTCCAAGAGCACCCTAGTGCATTGATCCATCTCCTTGAACTTTTCCCTTCAAATGACGAATTTGATCCAACAGCTCTCCATAACGAGCAAATTCTGTCACTGGTCAATGAAGTCATCGAGGAACTATGGTCGTATTCCGTTAAAGTAGAAGAGAAAACTTCTGAAAAAGATATTTTTTATTATCTTTTAGCTCAAACCACTGCTTTGTTTATTCAATTTCATCTATATCATGCTGCCGAGGAATGTGTAGCAATATTATTAAAGTATCAACAGAATAACGTACCCATCCTGATTTTATCCGCTTATCTAAACCACAAATCGGCTAAACATCAGATAGCCCATAACATCTTAGAATATAGCCAATGTCTTACCCGACCTAACCTTTCCTTTTTATCGTTTACATTTCAAAGCTGCCAAATAAATCATCATTTTGAAGAAGCTTTAAGAATAGGAGATGAAAACTCTCTCCAACAAGAGCTTCCTGGATGGAATTATGAGCTTGCTAGTGTTGCACTTCACGCAAACTCAAAAGCCTATGCGCAGAATATTTGCAAACAGCTCCTTGAGCAAATACCAGACGATGGCATCGCTTTAGCGTTATATGCAGAAGCTAGCGACGAATTACCGATTGAACAACGGATAAATAAGTTCGAACAAGCTCTCCAACTCAACCCTTCTCATCCTTATCCATGGCTCGCCTATGCCAGGTTTCTTAATATTCACGACAACCTAGAGAAATCTTTGGATGTCCTCAAAGGTGCAGATCAAACTTTGCCCTCTAGTGCGGAAATCCAATTAGCTTTAGGAAAATTTTATGCGGATGGAAATCAACCGAGTTTGGCATTAACCCACTTGAGATCTGCTGAACAAATCTTAAAAAAGAACTTCCCACCCCCATTGACCTTTGATCCGGCGAGTATTTTTAACCATATCCGCGAAATTCCGGATTTTATCACTCAAATACAGCTGCGTTATTCACTGGATTATGGGAGTTCAACCATCACCTATGATCAGCTTGTGGCTGCTTTAGTCGAATACCTTGGTCAAACATTACGCCAATTAGGGCATTTAGAGGAAGCCTATAACTTGCTGGCAATTGAGAGTGAACATTATCCAGAGAACTCACAAATCTCTTACCAGCTGGCTAAAACATTAATACTAAAAGGAGAGTGGCTGGCTGCCCAAAATCTATTACGGAATAAAGTTTTACCATTTGACGAACGCCCAGATGCTTACCTGGATTTGGCGCGTTGTCTTTGGAATCAGAACTCTGAAAGCAGCGATAGAGAAGCCATTAATAGTTTAAATAGAGCCATCGAACTCGATCCAAATTATTTTGAGGCATACCCTCTTTTAGCAGATTACCTTCTACGTATTAATAACCCGGAAGATGCTTTACAGATTTACAGTCACATATTTCGATTTCCACAGGTTAATGATCCTATCCAACTCGAAAAATTGAAACTGGGTTTAAGCCGAGCTGCGTTACAAGCCGGAAAATATGAGCTTGCTCTGACTACTCTTTTAGAGTGTGATCAAAATAATATCGAGGTTCTAAAACTCCTAGCACAGACTTACGCGGAAACGAATATTAATTCTGAAGCAATAAAATATGCGAATATTGTCCTCGATAACGCAAACCAAGATGTTGATACACTTGCCTGGTATGCAATTTTTCTGAGTCAATTGTCAACAACCCCTGGAGAAGATTTATATGCCAGACAGGAAATGGCTATCAAAGCACTTGAGATTGCTTTAAACTCCGATCCAGATCGAGACGATCTAAAATTGTTATTAGGTGATTCATATTATCAACATGGGCAATCACTCAAAGCATTACAAACCTATGAAGAATTCGTGAATAAGCGATTAATCAATGAGAATGCTTTGATTGACCCTAATAAATTAGAGAAACTCGCCTGCAATTTATCTGCTTTAGGGGATAATGACACTGCGATCACCTGTTGGAAATTTCGTCTAGCCCAAATCCAAAATTCAGCACCTGTTGATTACAATGAAGCAGCTCGAGTTTTGGCTACTATAGCAACAATTTATCATCAACAAAACGATTATATTCAGATGCAACATTGCTATCAGCAAGCTTTGGAATATTTACCAGACCATCCCCAATATACCCTCAATTACCTGGAAGCAGTTTGCCTGACTTCTAAATCCATCAATGGG
>DHFN01000133.1 GCA_002402275.1 Anaerolineales bacterium UBA4823 | reverse complement strand
CTTTGAATAGTGCAGTTTGGTCTGGCGGCTCATTTATTTATGTACCTAAGGGCGTAAAAGTAGATTTACCTTTGCAAGCATATTTCCGCTTAAATGTTGCCAACATTGGTCAGTTCGAACGCACACTAATTATTGCCGATGAAGGATCTCAGGTGCATTATGTTGAAGGGTGTACTGCACCAACTTATTCATCTGATTCATTTCATAGTGGAGTAATTGAGATCATCGTTCACAAAGGCGCACGGGTTCGTTATTCCACAATTCAAAACTGGTCCACCAATGTCTATAATCTAGTAACGCAACGAGCTTTTGTTTATGAAGGAGGCACCATGGAGTGGGTTGATGCAAACCTAGGTTCAAAACTGACTATGAAATACCCATCTTGTTATCTCAAAGAACCAGGCGCGCATGGAGAAATCCTTTCGATGGCATTTGCTGGAAAAGGGCAACATCAAGATGCTGGGGGTAAAATGATTCATTTTGCACCTCACACCACAAGTAAAATCGTCTCAAAATCAATTAGCAAAGCTGGAGGACGTTCTTCTTACCGCGGGTTATTAAAAGTATATAAAGGGGCAACCAATGTTAAGTCAAACGTGGTTTGTGATGCCCTGATATTGGATGATACTTCGCGGTCCGACACCTATCCCTATATTGAAGTGGACGAAGAAGATGTAACCATTGGACATGAAGCCACGGTCTCGAAAGTAGGGGAGGAGCAGCTTTTTTATTTGATGAGCCGCGGATTGAATGAAGACGAGGCTACCTCTATGGTTGTAAGCGGCTTTATCGAACCCTTAGTTAAAGAACTTCCTATGGAATATGCAATCGAGATGAACCGCTTAATTCAATTGCAAATGGAAGGGGCTGTTGGTTAAAATGTCGACACCTATGATCATCCCCAAAAAAGTAGCTAGTCCAGCACTAAACCAAAAGGCATTCCCGTTCACTCAAGCGGATATTCCAGGGAATTCCATTCATCCAGCCAATGGAAATTTTATCCTCCAGCAAAGGTTAGAAAGTTGGGAAACCTTTCAAAATCTTCCAATGCCAAAAACTTCTGATGAAGCCTGGCGAAGGACTGATTTAAGAGCACTTAAGTTAAATTCATTAGAATTAAAACCAAGGTTTAACGATCATTTCAATCCTCCCCAAATTTTGTTAAATCCTCTGATGGGTAAAAAACAAACCAATCAAATCGTTCTGATTCCCGGAATTTCTACGCACCATAATGTTGATCAATCTTTAAGCGAAACTGGGGTAATTTTTACTGATTTAAAATCAGCAGCAGCTGAACATGCTCAATTTCTTTCCCAATCATTCGGGCAAATTGTAAAACCCGACGACGGAAAATTCGCTGCACTAGCCTCGGCAATGGCTGAAGATGGAATTGTTGTTTATGTTCCGCGGGGAGTTCACCTGAAAGAACCTTTACATAGTGTAATTTGGTCGCCAGGCAAAAATTTAGCCCGGTTTACTCATTTAATTATATGGCTTGAAGATGATGCAGAACTAACCTTTGTCCATGAATTGTCTTCACCTAATCAAACAAACAGTCAGAGTTTCCATGCCGGGAATGTAGAAATCTATATCGGTGAAGCTTCCCACCTTACGTTTGTCGAAATCCAGTCGCTCGGGAATGATGTCTGGAATTTCACCCATGAGCGTGCCCAGGTAAACCGAAACGGTAGGATAGATTGGATAGTTGGAGCAATGGGAAGTCAATTGACCAAGGATTTCAGCGACATTGATTTAATTGGTCAAGGTGCTGCAGTAAAGATGTCAGGATTCTATTTTCCTAATAAAAATCAACACCTTGATTTTGATACCCAGCAAAACCACCTTGCCCCTTACACAACCAGCGATTTATTGTTTAAGGGCGCGCTCAAGGACCAAAGCCGTTCGGTATGGCAAGGAATGATTTATGTAGCTCCAAATGCGCAAAAAACGGATGGTTATCAAGCCAATCGGAATCTACTATTAAGCAGGAAAGCCCGGGCAGATTCGATCCCAGGTTTAGAGATTTTAGCCAATGATGTCCGTTGTTCTCACGGCGCAACGGTTGGCAGTTTAAACCAAGAAGAGATTTTCTATTTACTTAGTAGAGGAATAACCTATCCTGATGCAGAAAGACTGCTGGTTGAAGGCTTCTTTGAACCCCTGATGGAGCGGATACCTTATGAAGAAATTCGACGGAGATTTCGTTCTATCATTTCAAGAAAAATCAGATAAAATCAATAAGGACAAAATATTTTGTTGACATAAAAACAAATATGGAGGTGGAATTTGACAGAAATCCATTTCACAAAAGCGCCTAACCTCGAAGAAGCGTTTGATGTTGGAACAATGGTGGAAGTATATTGCGATCATGAGAAAGATGGCAATCGTATTCGGGATTGGCTACTTGGCACAGTGGTGCAAGTAGATCCCAAAATGGTAGCCGTTCAATTTCAACAAAACGTGTACTTAACCGATGGATGGATGGTGCCGGATCGAGTATTGTGGTGCCCAAAGGACTCTCATAATATTCGCTTACCCCGCAAACGTAAACGTGTCAAAGCAGGTTAACTAAAAAATGGAAACTCAAACATCAGTAGAATTAAACAAAGATCTAAAAGACCTACGGGCAGACTTCCCGGTTTTAGAACGCCAGGTCAAGCCTGGCGTTCCCCTCATATATCTGGATTCAGCTGCCACAAGCCAAAAACCGCTGGCAGTTATCGAGACAATGGATGAATTTTACCGCATGAGCAATGCCAACATTCACCGAGGAATCCACTTCCTGGCTGAAGAAGCAACCTTGATGTATGAAAAAAGCCGTGCCAGAATTGCTCATTTTATCAATTCTCCTTCCAGCAAACAAATCGTCTTCACAAGAAATACCACTGAAGCCATTAATTTAGTAGCTTATTCATGGGGAAGAACCTTTCTAAAAGAAGGGGATACCATTTTGTTAACGGAGATGGAGCATCATTCTAATTTAGTCCCCTGGCAAATTTTATCGGCAGCAATTGGAACAAAACTTGAATTTATCCCCGTAACTCCAGATGGACTCTTAGATTTAGAGGTTTTTCATAACCTATTAGATTTACACCCCAAATTAGTTTCATTTACTCACATGTCCAATGTGCTTGGCACAATTAATCCAGCCAAACAAATGATTTCAGATGCTCATCAAACTGGCGCGCTGGTCTTGTTAGACGGTGCTCAATCCGTTCCCCATTTTGGTGTAGACGTTCAAGATTTGGATGTAGATTTTCTAGCATTCTCAGGTCATAAAATGTGCGGTCCAACCGGGATTGGTGTCCTTTATGCAAAACGAGAATTGTTGGAAAAAATGCCTCCCTTTTTAGGTGGCGGTGATATGATTAAAAGGGTGCATTTAAGAGAATTCACCGCTAATGAAATTCCCTATAAATTTGAAGCTGGAACTCCCGCCATTGCTGAAGCGATCGGTTTAGGTGCTGCTGTTACCTACTTGAATTCGATTGGTATGGAACCCATTGCAAAACATGAACAAAATTTAGTTCAATATGCCATAGATCAAATTGGTTCCATTGAAGGCGTAACGATTTATGGACCAACTCCAGAACAAAAAGGCGGGGTGGTTTCCTTCACATTGGACGGGGTACATCCTCACGATATCGCTCAAATATTAGATGACCATGGGATCGCAATTCGAGCAGGGCATCATTGCGCGATGCCGCTTCATGACAAATTACAACTTAATGCAACAGCCCGGGCAAGTTTCTATATTTACAATAATCTGAATGAAATTGACCATCTTGTAGAAGCGATATATAACGTCAAGAATATTTTTGGAGTTTAGGCAATAATGGATGACTTATATCGGGAAATCATCATAGATCGGTATAAAAACCCTCAGCATCGAGGTGAATTAGAACCGGCAGATATCACTTTCGAAGATGACAATCCTTTATGTGGGGATCATATTCGGATTGATTTGCGTGTAGATGAAAACGGAATGGTTACCGATGCAGTTTTTAGTGGTAAAGGCTGTTCTATATCGCAAGCATCCGCAGATTTACTGGTTGAATCGATTATCGGAAAAAATATTGAAGACATCAAAAAACTCACCAAACAAGATATTCTTGACATGCTCGGAATTGATTTGGGTCCGGTGCGTCTAAAATGTGCATTATTATCTTTAAAAGTTCTCAAAGCTGGAGTGTATGGGTTAGGAGAAGCTAGTGATGAACTGGTAGAGGATTGAGCTGTTCTATGTTAAACTATAAAAACTTCCAACCATCGAAATGTAAATTTGTAGATATATCCAATGTAGACGATTTGGCAAATAGACAAAGGATTTTGGTAGAGCTTGAAGACCATTCGATTGTCTTATTCAATATTAATGGGGAGTATTTTGCCATCGAAAACGAATGCTCGCACGATGGCGGACCAATCGGAGAGGGGGATCTGGATGGGATGAAAATCATTTGCCCGCGTCACGGCGCTCAGTTTGACCTGGCTACTGGAAAAGCACTCGCGCTGCCTGCTGTCGAAGATATTCCTGCCTATCCCACCCGGATTGTTAATCATCGCATTCAAGTCGGAATTCCAAAACGGTCTTCTAAGTCCACCCGATAGCCCAGCAAGTGGGAATATAGAGAATCCGCCTTTGGGCTATTCTTGCTTGATAATCTAATTCTCTGAGTTCTTGGACTTCAGAATATGGAATGAAGGGGGAGAGATCTTGTTCTAAATAATTCCATTCAAATTCAAATTCAGCCTGTGAAAACCGATCTGTCCATTCCTGTCCAATAATTCCGCCATGAATATTTTTCATCCCACTTATAGAAAAAGCTTCTTTCAATTTTCTTCCTATGGCTATATCAGCTCCTGATCGAGCAAGAGCAAGATTTTGAATCTGGCTAATTTTTTGGAGTTCATCGGGATAATCAATCCGTGCCATATAATCGGGTTCAGCCATTGCCATAATTACCCCATTTTTACGGATAACTCTTATGACTTCTTTCAGTAAGGGTTCTAATGGAGATATCCAAAGTAAAAAATAATGAAACACACAAACATCAAAACTGTTTGGGGGGAAAGGAAGGAAAAATCCATTGGCGTTTATATAGCTTGCTTGAATATTGCTTTGGGTTGCAAATCGAATCCCTTCGAGGTTGATATCAACACCATATAGATTGGAATAACCTTTAAGGAAAAGGTCCTGTAAAATAGCCCCTGTCCCACACCCAATTTCAAGTATCCGGGTTTCTGTTGGAAAATTAGCTTGCTTCAGAATATAATCGCGCAGGGGGGCAGTCCACTCCGCCTGGAAACGGAATTGTTGGTCAATTTGTGATGCTCGTTGCTTGTTGAACATAATTCTGACAGTTTAGCCATATCATTTTCCAGTCGTCCGCTAGTAGGTTGCCTAAAATCACATTTACACCCTGAGCTGGCAGCACATCTGCATCTGGCTCAACATAAACCCAAGCTTTTCCAGCTCCATCTACCACTTGGTCATTAACCATATCTAAGGTGATCGGATTAAATCTAGAATATGGGACGGGCAGATCCCAAATTAGCCTCAATCCTTTCATAGCACAAAGATCACGCGCCGCCGCAAGTGTTTCTACATCTAACGGGTCACGAATACTTAAAGAGACTCCATTTATTTGAGATTCAGCTAGCCTTTGGATAAGTTCGCGTAAATATTGGCGATCCTTCGCATCGAGGGTGAGGTGAATTGCAGTGAAAATATCTTTTGAAGCAACCAGTTGAATAGCATTCCAACTTAATTCATTATTGGTATCCAGCGTAATTAATATATGATCCAACCCAGCCTGGATGATTTGATTTAGATAATTTTCATCAGCTAGTTTTAATCCATCACTAATCAACCCGCAAACCATCCCTATCTCCTCGGTAAACTGAATTAATTCCACCAAATCCTCCCGCAGAGTAGGTTCTCCACCGGTAAAAATGATATGAGGAATACCAGCTTGCCAAATTTTGTTGATAATGGACTTCCATTCAGCAGTAGATAATTCTTTCTTAACCCGTTGATCAGGTGTATAACTCACATTAGAATTTTGAGAGAGACGATATGTCAAGGCACAATCTATTCGGTAAGGTGCTGTGAGGTGTGATGTTTCATAGGGTGTTTCTCGCCCAATCTCAAAAAATTCCTCTGGATCTAGATCGGTCCTTAGGGTAAATGTGGTGAGTTTTTCCAGAAATTCCTTAAAATCTTTTTCTGCGATTGTTCGAGATACTCGGTATTTTTGAACAATTCGGTTGATAGTTTCTTTATCTGGAAACCCTTGAATCAATCCATAAGCCATATCCACTGCCACTTGATTTAAATGCAATACCATCGCTGCATTTAAGATTAATGTCCCAGTGCCATCTGGTTCGACCCTCAAGAAAGCCTTTTGGATTGCCAAATTTTGAGGTAAATTTTGAGCCGTATAAATGCCAGGTTGAATAGGGGGAAGTGGTTCAAAAAAATGGAGTATATTATTCATAAAGTTTTTCATGTCAGCATCCTATAGACTAGTTGACGATCAGCCTGGATGGGTGAAAGGGGGCAACCTCCACCACATTCCTTTTGTAATATACAAGATTTACATTCGTCATTCATATAAGAACGACTCCGCAATGAATTACATAATGGATGATTCCAAATCTTATTCCAATCATCCATTAAGATATTCCCAACCGATATGTAATACGATTGACAAGGGATAACTGATCCATTTGGCTCGATGCACATATTGTAAAAAGCTGCTGTACACCCTTTAATTCCCAAATTGAGTGACATTGGATCAAAATGACAATAAGCAGTGGGAGTATACCAAATCAGTTTTTGACCACTCCCCCTGACATAATCTTGAGCCATCTTGAGAATAGGCGACACTTCATCATCTGAGAGTGCATTTTCCACCCTTTTCCCGCGACCTGAATAAATCAACGCATTGATACCTACTGTGGGCACTCCTAATTCAGCCAGGTACTCTAAAGTATCTATCAGGGTGGGAGTATTATCCCGTAATAAAGTTGTATTCGTCATCACGAAGAGGTTTTTTGCAAGAGCGTTTTTTAGTCCAGCGATAGTTTCCTGCCAGGCAGATTGGTTTTGAACAATGCGATTATGAATATCAGAGTGAAAGGATTCTAATGTAATTTGTACATGGTCCAATCCCGAATCGATTAATCTTTGAACAAAACTATTATCATTTAAACGCCGCCCATTGGTATTCAAACCAGTGATCAACCCCTTATCGGTTGCATAAGAAATGAGTTCTTCAAGCCCTGGGTATAACGTTGGTTCACCGCCAGTAAAAACAATATGCGGTATCCCAATCTCAACCATTTTATCGAGGACCTCTTTCCATTGGGAAATGTTCAGAGGCGAGAAGGATCGGTCAGGATCATTATAGCAATGATAACAATGATTATTACATAAATAGGTGAGAGCCAAATCCATCCGATAAGGTGCAATGGGAATGTTTTGAAATGGGTATTCAGGATTTAAATCTTGAAAGTCGCAAAAACAAGCATAACCATTTGATAAGACCGATTCAATAGAAGAAATAAACTGTTGATAATCTTGCTTTAACACGGTATATTTGATACGAAAATTCCGAGATAGCTTTTTTAGAGCTTCTTCCTCGCTCATTGGATTGAGATAATAGTAAACCATCCTGGTAGCTGTGGAATTAAGGTGTAATACAGTGTTTCCATTAATAATTAAAGTGGAATTCTCTGGATTTTCAATCCGCAAATGCACGATTACCTGAGGAAATCCAGGAATATTATTGTAATGATATAAACCTGGTGAAGGGTCTGATTCGGGTGGCGAATGTTTGAATAGCTCATAATTCTTAATTTTCACAATCATCTACCTCCACCAGCACAAGCACAGGCACAGCCCGCACAAGCGCACGCGCAGGCACAAGCGCAGCCCCCGCTGGTATGGCTTGACGAACGAGAACTTGTGGAAACTGGGACGGGATTTGTTTTGGAGGTCACTTTACCAGTAAATGCCTCGATATTCCCAATCACCGAAGCCGAAAAGTTCTGGACTCCATTTACCATTGATGCTGCAAAATCAGAACCCGGTAAACGCGGAAGACTGATCTGCGCAGGTGCATTAGAAGGGGAAACAGAAGGAACGTTTGAACTTGTTCGAGGGTAGGCTGGATCATAATGCGACCACCAAGTTGGTACAAAGACTGGACCTTGCCGGAAAACCGTGCGGGTATGATCATCATAATCCTTATCGAGCATTGTCCATTCAAGGTTTTCATCAAATTTTTGAGACTTCACTTCAGGAGTATCAGCTTGTTCCACTTGTTGCCAGGCGGTCTCGACAATATTCTTATAATAATCAATCGTCTCTTTCCGGCTAAAGCCACGCATTTTTTCTTGTAGGGAACGTACAATCCCGATGACACATTCTTGTAAGGCTTCTTGTCTCTCTTTTTTATCGGTCTTCTGAAATGCTTTGATGAAATCTAATTCATACGGGCGAAGATTTTCAGATAGGGGTTCAATAGTTTCTATCGCGAATGGATCTTTTGAGGTTACTTTTACTGCCCCTTTCTTGATAAGAGAAAATAAAACCATCGTCAAAATCTTGTCTAGAGGCTGCTCCATTAAAATAGCAGCTTCAACGGCGGTTAAACCTCTTTTAATCCCATGACCTTCTAATGCGATTTTCGGTGGTAGATATTGCGATTTCCGCCGATTAGCAATGATAACAGTATAGATGATAAAGCCGACAAAGGCTATAGGGATTATGAAACATAACAAACTAAATATAAAATTCACGATTTTGCCAATATCGATGCTCTGAGCAACGATTGCAGATTCAGGAATGTAATTCTTTGGAAACGATGCCCCAAATTTATATTCGGTAGCTGCAGATGCTTGTGGATTCGTCCAAGTATAGATGATGTGTCCATTCTGATCGAAACCAGTTGTTGGCTGTTCAGAAAATCCTGATGGAGCAGCATGCCAACGCGGCTCTTCTGGTTGTATACCGCTTGGCAAATGGTATGTCACGGTTAAATCGGTTGCTCCTTGAACGAATTCAGAACCAAACCAACTGGGTGAAAAAACGGCACTCGCATAGTTTGAATCCTGACTATCTACATAAAGAACATTCTTTATTTCAGGGATCACGACCTGCAGGGTTCCACTTCCACCTGGGGGAATCGCATATTGACCAAGTTCAACCGCAATGCCATTTTTTACATAGGGTGATTTTTGGATTCCAGTGAGGGGTATACCATTAATAGACGCGGTTGCTTTACTGATATCATAATCTGATGTAGGTGCCCCGATATCCGCAACATCAAAAGCATCCCCACTGGGCGAATTGATAATATCGAATTGGTAGGCGACCGTGAGGGTTCCGGTATCATTCCAATAAACATCAACAACTTCCCGGGCAACTTGAAATAAATAAGTTTGGGCTAATCCCGATTGAGAGGAAAAGAATAGTATAGCAATTACCAGGATATACACCAAATTAAGATTTTTCTTTTTCACAGGGAACTCCTCGCTAAGTATTCATTCCTACCATTTTGGATCTTCGGTCAATTGATAGGTGGTATTACAATATGGACAATGAACCACTGGCGCTCCAGCCACCATTTCAATATCCTTTACCGATAGATTTCCTCCACAGTTTTTACATTGCAAATTATCTAAATTCACATTGGACGGCAGGTCAATTTTGATTGTCACATTTTGGTCTGCTTGAGTTGCTGTGGTTGTTTTTCGTCGCATAAACCAAATAATGACTATCCCAATTCCAACTGAAATGACACCAGTTATGATCCAACCCGTGCTGCCTGTGGGACTAAAAGCACCCCAGATAAATAAAACACCAAA
Source organism: Anaerolineales bacterium UBA4823 (assembly GCA_002402275.1). GTDB lineage: Bacteria > Chloroflexota > Anaerolineae > Anaerolineales > UBA4823 > UBA4823. Next base: position 7,922 of record DHFN01000133.1, on the reverse strand, counting down.
AAAAATAAGTATTCCAGCTAATATATATCCTATGAGACGCATAATGATTCCTTTCTAAAGTATTCCCATAGTTCGATTACTCTATTATATACGCACCGTGATCTCTTTTGGTCAAAGAAATTTCGTGATTTCCAATTAACCCTTTGGTATCAAAAAATAAAAAGTCGAACCCTTCTTCTCTATACTCTCAGCCCAAATAATTCCACCATGGGCTTCGACGACATGCTTTGCGATCGCTAATCCCAATCCTGTTCCACCACTTGCTCGAGCTCGATCAGCTTTATAGAAACGTTCAAAAATACGTGGCAAATCTTCAGCTGGAATTCCTACCCCGGTATCTTCGACCGAAAATAAAACTTGATCTCCTTCAGGTCGAACCGATAGGGTAATCTTTCCACCCCGCGGTGTAAACTTGATGGCATTATGAAATAGATTTCCCAAAACCTCTTCTAACCGTTGGGGATCAGCGAGTACATTTGGAGTAAGGGGTGAAAAATTGCTTATAACTTCAACCCCTGCCCGTTCAGCTTGTAACCCTAACCGCTCAACCACCTTTTCGAGGATTTCAACAGGAGATGCTGGACGTAACCGGAGGGGAACCTGTCCAGATTCAATTCGAGATAATTCCAGGAGTTCAGAAACCATGTGACTTAAAGAATCAACTTCTACTTCGATTTGAAGTAAAAATTTTCGAGCCGCAGGTGGATCTTCCAAGGCACCTTCTTGTAAAGTCTCGGTTAAAGCTTTCAATGAAGCCAAAGGAGTCCGTAGTTCATGAGAAATATTGCTGATAAAGTCTCTCCGCACGGTTTCCAAATAGCGCTGACGAGTTAAATTTTGTAGGATCATTAAAACGCTCCCTTCGGATACTTGTTCTAATGGAACCGCACTGCACTGAATGTATAATTTCTTGGGTTGAATCTCAATCAAAGCACTTTGGGTTTCTTTACTGTTGCATACTCGCTGCCAAAGCTCGATGAAATGAGGATAATCCAATGCTTGCATGATAGATTTACCAATGAGATTTACCCCGTCTAAATTCAACATTTTTTTGACAGCTGGATTGATCAATTGAATTGTTCCTTCTTTGTCTATGATCAACACTCCATCGGTCATTTCTTGCAGGACAGCAGAAATTTTATTCCGTTCATACTCTAATGCTTCAATTTGATTTTGTAATTGCTCAGTTAAATAATTGAATGCAAAAGTTAAACGCCCCACCTCATCGTTCCGCTCAAGGTCTGCAACGTCTGGTTTCCAATCGGAAGAAAATCCTTGTTGCGACAACTTTGAAATGGATTTAGTTAGTTTTTCTATGGGTCGAGTCGCCAGTTGGGAAACATTAATAATTAACACCGTGATTAAGATAGTTGAGAGTAGGATTACACCTCCGAGTGTCATGAATAATTGGGTTTGTTCGGTGTGAAACTTTGTTAGAGGAACTGCAACGCGTACAATTCTCTCAGTTTGATTCCCATTTTTTATAGGAAGAGCTATATAAAGAGTGTCTATCCTCGTTTCGTTACTGCGGCGCTGGTCAATTCCATATTCTTGGGTTTTAGCTTTGATTACTTCTGGAAGTTCAAGGTAAGTCTCATCGTATTGTGGGCGGGATCCGGAATCACCAATTATGGAACCTTGATCATTGATAACGGTTATTCTGACACTAAATAGGGTCGCCCATTGACTTATTTTATGATTCAACCCATCCTCAGACTGAAGGTTATCTTCGGATAAAGATAGTGCAATAAATCGGGCTGTGGTAAGTAGATCATCGCGGATGGTCTCATAAATTACTTTATTAAAATAGTAGGCATAAAACCCCCCCAAGGCGAGCTGGATTATAAGAATGACTATGATTATTGGTAAAGCAATATTATAACGAATACTCTTAGACATTCATCCCTCAAAACGATAACCAGACCCTCGAACAGTAAGAATTCGTCTTGGTTGGGCAGGATCGATTTCAATTTTTTCCCGCAACCAACGAATATGCACATCTACGGTACGGCTGCCGCCATTAAAATCCCATCCCCACACTCGTTCTAAAATTAAATCTCGGGAAAGCATTTGACCTTTATGGCGCACTAAAAAGAGGAGCAAATCAAACTCCTTCGGTTTAAGGGATAAAGCCTGATTGTTTTTATATGCTTCACGCCTGGTTAAATCTATCGTTAAATCTCCAAAATGAACCACTTCTTTTGGCATCTGTGATTCGGTATCAATCTCTGCTCTGACCATCCTCACCCGCCGTAAATTCGCTTTAACCCGCGCCATTAATTCCCGCATAGAAAAAGGCTTTGTGACATAGTCATCGGCTCCCATTTCCAAACCAATCACCCGATCAATCTCTTCATCCTTAGCGGTCAACATAATAATTGGGATGTTCATTTCCTGTCGTAAAATGCGGCATACTTCAAACCCATCTAAAACTGGTAACATAATGTCTAGGATCATTAAATCAGGTTGGATCTTGCGGGCGATCTCAATCGCGCTCTGTCCATCATCAGCCGTTTCAACCTCGTAACCTTGTTTCGTGAGATTGTAGGCTAAGGTATCCCTTAATGCGATTTCATCTTCAACAACTAAAATCTTATCACTCATCTTACATCCCTTTATATCTATCAAGTATTTTTTCTTTAAGTACTGCTTGAGACGGTTCAACTAAAATATTGCCATCAGGGAGAAATATCGTTGGTACACTACGATTGCCATGGTTGGTTTTGATAACCAGTTGCTCAGCCTCAGTATCGTGGTCAATATCAATCCACTCAAAAAATATTTGGTGCTCTTTGAAAAATTTTTTTACCCGTTGACAATCCCCACACCAATCAGTCCCATAAATGCGAATATTGAAATTTTCCACGTTACCCACTCCATCAAATCTAATTTACTTCCTCATTTATTATACAGCGAGATTTATAGATATAATTCAAATATTCATTCAATATTATTTTGGACACTTATCACAAAGGGAATGCTATGGATGATCAATTAAACCTCTTCAACCGCTTACAAGAGCTACGCCAGCAAATCAGATATCACGACTACCAATACTACGTATTAAATAATCCGGTAATAAGCGATTACGAATATGATCAGCTTTTTGCTGAATTGAAGCAAATCGAAATTGAACACCCGGAATGGATAACCCCAGATTCTCCAACTCAACGCGTAGCTGGAGTAGCATCCGATAAATTTGTAAAAGTATTTCATCCTAAACCAATATTGAGCCTTTCAAATGCCTTCGATAATCAAGGCGTTCTCGATTGGTTTGAAAGAATAAAAAGAATTAACAACCAGGTAGCAAATGCTGATTTTGTTGTCGAACCAAAAATTGATGGTTTAACCGTTGTACTTCATTACCGAAATGGTGTCCTCGTGCAAGGTGCTACTCGGGGAGATGGAATCGTAGGAGAAGATGTAACCACCAATTTAAAAACCATTAAAGCAATTCCTCTTAATATACCACTAGCAAACTCGAATTTACAACCCCCATCGTATGTGGTCGTACGAGGGGAAGTTTTTATCCCATTAAAAGAATTCGAAAAACTCAATCGTAAATTAGAAGAAGAAGGTGAAAAAGTTTATCTCAATCCTCGGAATACAGCCTCTGGAAGTTTAAGACAGCTAGATCCATCAATAACTGCTTCCAGACCTTTAACTTTATTGACCTATGATATTGTTCAAATAGAGGAAGAACGTCCATCCACGCAATTAGAAATGTTAAATCTCCTGAATGCATGGGGATTTCCAGTGGTTGAAAGTATTCATTGCCCGGACATTGCCAGTGTTTTGAAAACCTATCAGGTTTATTTAGAAAAGCGCGATCAATTGCCCTATGAAGCAGATGGAGCTGTGATCAAACTAAACGATCTAAACTTACTCGATCAATTAGGTGTGGTGGGTAAAGATCCACGCGGTATGTTAGCCTATAAATTTCCTGCTCGGGAAGTGACAACTAAATTATTGGACATCGGTGTAAACGTAGGTCGTACGGGGGTATTAACCCCTTATGCAATATTAGCGCCAGTAGAAATTGGGGGAGTTATTGTAAAACAAGCCACGCTTCACAATTTTGATTTTATTCGAGAAAAAGACATTCGCATAGGTGATCGAGTAATAGTAAAAAGGGCAGGAGATGTAATTCCCTATATCATTGGTCCAATCCTAGATGCTCGAGATGGGGATGAAGTTGTTTATCAACCCCCAAAAAACTGTCCAGCTTGTGGTCAAAAAGTTGAGCATTTCGAAGGAGAGGTTGCCTGGTATTGCGTAAATGCTGCTTGCCCAGCTCAACTAGTTCGAAATCTTGAACATTTTGCTTCTCGTTCAGCAATGGATATCGTAGGGATGGGAATAAAACTAGTGGAGCAGTTTGTGGAAGCTGGGCTAATAAAAGATGCAGCAGATTTATATTCGCTTAAGAAAGAAGATTTGCTAAATCTAGAGGGTTTTGCTGATAAAAAAGCTGAGAATATCATCAACGCTATCCAGCAATCAAAACGACAAACGTTGCCGAGATTTATTATAGCACTAGGGATTAGGGGCGTTGGTGAAGTCGCGGCAAATGATCTTGCTAATCATTTTGGCTCTCTTGACAAGCTAATGAATGCTAGCCAAGATGAGCTGATGTCCATTGAAGGGATAGGCCCAAATATCGCTCAAGCAATAGTTGATTGGTTTCAAACTCCACGCAATCGTGAATTGCTTTCAAAATTAAAAAAGAACGGGGTCTGGCCTATCCAAGAACAAAGCACCTTCTCTGAACAATTCCCCTTAGTCTTTCAGGGAGACACCTTTGTAGTTACTGGTACGTTAGAAAAATTTAGTCGGGACGAGGTTAAAGATTTCATCGAAAAACGAGGTGGTAAAGTGACCGATTCTGTCAGTAAAAATACAACCTACCTGGTAGTTGGCAGTAATCCTGGTTCAAAGTTGGATAAAGCCCGGAGTCTTAATATACCTATTTTGAATGAGGAAGAATTGATCAAGATGGCAAAAGGATAACCCTTACTTATGAAATTGACAGATTGAGTCAATGAAGCTAAACTTATTACTTAGCAATTTGCGAAAATATTTCTTGCTATGATCTAACATCATTAAACTTGTTTTAAAAAGGAGCGATTATGGAAAATCCTATAAAAGACAACATTGAAAAAAGAATCGAAACCATGAATCAAAGGTTAGATGAAACCTACAAACAGGATTTATATTTTTATAATCAACCAGTGGAAGAATTGCGAGGAGGATCTCGTGTATTAGTAAATGGCAGAGAAATGGGGATGTATGCATCTTACTCTTATTTAGGATTGGTAGGACACCCTAAAATCAATCAAGCTGCTCAAAAAGCGATCGAAAAATATGGCACGGGAACTCATGGCGTAAGGTCTTTAGCAGGTAGCTTGAAATTACATCAGGAATTAGAAGAGACTATCGCGGCATTCAAACACACTGAAGCAGCGATTACCTTTACTTCCGGTTATGTCACAAATTTAACTGTCATTTCAACCTTGGTTGGTCGTGGTGATTACATCATCTCGGATAAACTCAACCATGCTAGTATTGTGGATGGTTGTTTGATGTCGGGAGCAAAATTCCTGCGTTTTCCTCACAATGACATGGAAGCTTTAGAACAACGGTTACAACAAGTACCGGATGGAAACGCTAAACTAGTCATTGCTGATGCAGTATTTAGCATGGATGGTGATCTGATCAACTTTCCCAAGGTTGTTGAATTATGCAAAAAATATCATGCTTGGCTGATGATTGATGAAGCCCATTCATTGGGTGTACTGGGGGAGAAAGGAACCGGGATAGAAGAGCACTTCAATATGCCAAATTCAATAGACATCAAAATGGGCACATTGAGTAAAACAATACCTTCCGTTGGTGGTTATATAGCTGGAAATCAAGATTTGATCAATTACCTTCGCCATGTCAGTCGAGCTTACATTTTTTCTGCTGCTCTACCTCCAGCTCAAGCTGGAGCAGCAAAGGCTGCTTTCGAGGTAATTTTGGAAGAACCGTGGCGAATTCAAAAGCTAAAAGCCAATTCAGAACAATTTATTCAAGGGTTACGCGCCCGCGGTTTCGACACAATGTTAACCCAAACAGCAATTGTCCCGGTTTTGTGTGGCAGTGATGAAGCTGCCTTTCAAATGACAAGGGAATCACAGCATCATGATGTGTTTGTTTTACCAGTGGTATCCCCTGCAGTTCCACCAGGACTATCTCGCTTACGTGCCACCGTAACCGCAGCTCACGAGCCTGAAGAAATCGAACAGGCAATGGACGTGATCCAAAATGCTGGATGGAAGATTGGAATATTAAAATAAAAGATTCATTACCGGGCATCATCCTTAAACCTGGAAAAGAACATTCGGTATTAAATCGTCATCCTTGGATTTTTCGAAACGCAATTCAAAAACAGGATGATTCGATTGCACCTGGGGAGACAGTTGATATTTTTTCCGCTAGCGGTCAATGGTTAGCCCGAGGAGCTTTTAGTCCAAATTCGCAAATTCGGGTTCGAATTTATACTTGGGAGTATGAAACTAGGATTGACCAACCCTTTTTCGAACAAGTGATTCAGCGAATCTTTCAGGCGAAAAAAAGACTGTTTATTCCAAATCAAGTGAATGCTTACCGACTTATCTATGCAGAATCAGACGGGATACCCGGATTTATTGCTGATGTTTACCAGGACATTCTAGTTGTTCAATTTCTGAGTTGGGCATGTGAATACTGGCGCCAAGACCTGTTAGAAATTCTTATCAGCATTATTAAACCCATCTCCATTTTTGAACGATCCGATAGTGATACGCGCCAATTAGAAGGTTTAGATAATCGGATAGGAAAACTTTGGGGAGAAGATGTTGATAACCCTCTATTAATTCAAGAGAATGGAATCTCTTATTGGGTAGATCTGATCCACGGACACAAAACCGGGTTTTATCTAGACCAAAGAGATAACCGGGTACATGTCAAGGAATATGCCCAGGACCGAAATATTTTAGATTGTTTTTGCTACACAGGTGGAATGGCTATACCCTGTTTAATCAATAGAGCAAAAACCATTGAAGCCATTGATAGCTCTTCGGAAGCCCTTAAACTTTTCCATGAAAACCTTCTTATAAATCAAATTCCAGAAGAAAAAGCAAATCTCATACAAGGAGATGTTTTTAGCGAGTTAAGGAAAAGACGAGATAAAGTGAGTAAGTACGATATGGTTATATTAGATCCACCAAAATTTGCCCCGACGGTTTCATTTGTCCATAAGGCAACTCGGGCGTATAAAGATATCAATCTCGTCGCATTGAAATTGCTCAATCCCAATGGAATTTTGGTCACGTTTTCTTGTTCCGGAGGGGTCAGCTTGGATTTGTTCCAAAAAATCATATATAGTGCAGCATTAGATGCAAAACGGGAAGTGAAAATTCTTGAAACCCTCCATCAAGCAAGGGATCATGGAATTGCACTCAATTTCCCCGAATCAGCCTATTTAAAAGGTTTTATCTTAGAGGTAAACTGAAATAAAAGACTGTTTCCAACCTGCAACAGTCTTAGTGGAGATGGCGGGAATCGAACCCGCGTCCGAAAGAATCGTCCCTCGAATATCTACGAGCCTAGACCCTTGTTCATTTCGTCAGATAATCCCCAAGGGACAATGGATCAATCTGACTAGCAGCTAAGACCCGAAAGCCTTTCTTACACGCAATTAGCTGCATCATGCGTGGCACTCCAACTTTATTACGCCCGTTCTACCACCGGCTGGAGTACGGGGTAGGCGAACGTGGTCTTACGTCGAAGACCAGCCGATCTTTCCTCGCTTAGGCAGCGAGAGGAAGAGCAGCGTAGCTAGTGCGATTGGCACTTAAATTTTTGCGCTGATTTCACGAGGTCGGCGCCTCTCGGCTCGC
>DHFN01000221.1 GCA_002402275.1 Anaerolineales bacterium UBA4823 | reverse complement strand
GGTGATGCTTTGTTGATTAAGGATTTTGGTCGCTGGCTTGGAGGTTGTATAACGCCGCAGATGAGCGTAATTGGAAAACGGGCGTGGGGCTTGCGCAAGCAAGACCCATTACCAGCTTTCAATTTCCGCTCGATATACTTTTTGGGTGATTTTTATGAAACCCCTAGATATTCAAGCTTTCGAACGAAATCTGAAATTATAGGATGCCCTGGGAATTCGGATTGTGCTCTAACAATTACGCTTTTAATTTGGGCGTCCTGGCCAGGATTCAAGCCTCCTCCAAGTTCAATAAATTTGGCTGTTCCGCTTAAAATGGTAATAAATGGATAAATTGTAATTCGAGATCGGCGGTTCTCTAAATCAACAGCCTGAATCAGAATTTTCAATCCTTCAGTATAGGAAGCTTCAAGATTAAATGGGGTAGATTCCATTTCCAGGAATAGAAGCTTTCCAAGGGTTGTTAAAGGAAATGGGTGAAGGTTTATTGCAACAGCATGACGAGCATACTGAATCCCCGATGACAAGTCAGTTTTGCTTGCCAGCAGCGCTCTTTGCTCCCAATACCTGGAATCCCATTCCCAGTTTGATTTAATTGAAACAAAGAAACTTTCAGCGGCACCACTTAACAAGGGAATGACGACCTTGTCAGCATCAAAAAGTCTTCCTGCCAAGCGCGCTTCAGCGGTTCTTCTCAATATAGCTCCGCGGTTAACGTGAGGAGCCAAAACCCTTGCAATCTCTGAAAAAACTGTTTTAAGGAGTTGCGATTCTTTTAAAGCTGCCCTTTTCAAGGTTCGCTCCGATATTGCCGAATTATACGAAATAATGTAATCAGGGTCGTTCTCGTTGTAAGAAATAGGAAGGGGAATTTTCTGGTTAATGAAATTCGATACTGAGTGAGCTTTTCCGACGGAGCTTTGAAGCAGGCCAAATTTCACTCCTTCCTTGTAACAATGTTGGCAGAGAGCCACAGATAAGAAAATCATTCTATTAACATCACTAGAAGCTTCCCAAAGCGAATCAACAATGGAATCAATAGGATGGAAATCATTCAATATTCTACAAATTGCCACTGAAATGGGTTCATTCATGATTGATAATGCGAAAGCATCAGGCTTTCTTAAAGCTCCTGGGTCTCCGATTAATCCAAATTCCCGATATCTTCCAATTAGTTGTTTGCACTCGTCCTGAGTTAGTCTTTTTTGAGGGGCTTCGTGTATTATGACCCCTGAGAAAATTATATCCAAATAATCCTTTCTATAAATTCGCTCTGAGCAAAGAAAAACAACTTTTGAGGCAACAACGGAATCAGAAGCGACGTCAAGAATTTGTTCTGCATGATCGGCAAGGCCATCAACCAAGACAATTGCCTCACCTTGAAGTTCTTTAAACATTTCAATGGAAATAACTCGATCGATTTTCTCCAAGGCTTTTAGGTAAAAAACAGGAATTCCACTACCTGTCAACTCATGACCAATTCTCTTCAAAAGGGTAGATTTTCCCGTTCCTGCCTCATCAACAGCCAAAACAATCCGCGGTTCACCCCCATAACCATCTGATAACAACTTCCTAACCAAGTCGAGCACCATTTGGTTGCTTGCTCTTTCTATATCCAAGTGCTGGTTAATATCCTCCCAGTCTGGTGGACGACCATACAAGAATGGACCGGGGGTTTTGGGTGTTGGTTTTTGAGTGGCTGAAACCACCTGAAAATCGGAGAAGAAACGCAATTGAGAGTGGGGCTTGACATGCGCCGAGAACAACGTCCGAGTGTCCGGGACAATCAACTCAGCAACGGTTGGAACCGTGGGAAACTCTTTTTTTACCCACGAAATGAAATCAGTATAAGTTTCCTTAACCAAAAGCAAATCATGGCGCTTGCAATCTTTTTCGGTGATCGCGTCAGGATATGGTTCAACCAATATTGAAGGCCCTCTGCCCTTTCTTGGGGTATTTTTATTTCTATAGCTCAAATAATACTCTAAATCCCCTTCGTTAAGAGAAGTCCCGCTAATGATAAATGATTCGGACGCTAATATTTCGGCCAAAGTATGCATCCATGGATTTAGGCCGCTCATTATTCTTGCATATTCCGCATATGAAAAAACAAATCCAACTCCAGCATCCCGAACCCATCCATGCAAATGAATTACTTGAACGTGATCCTTTGTGGGTGTAGCCTCGAATGGTGCATTAAAGTTTACAGGTATCGTGTCTTGTTTCCTTCCCTGCTTTCGTGAATAGGCTTGTTCAATAACATCATCAATGTTAAAGGTAAATATCCGCCTCCATACAAACTCTGGAAGGAGCATTGCCGAGTTGCCTGGTTCTTGGCAAGTAAACTTTTGGACTAGCTCCAACTTAATTTGGTTTTGGGATAGTGCAGTATAAGCACGTTGGATGGGCGTGTTTTCATTGACTCCCACCAATTGGCATAAGTCCTTTCGTAACTTCTCCCCACTTCTTAAATAATCACCACTAGGGTTCTTGCTATCGAGAGAAATTCCTGCACCTAGAAGAAGGTTGTAACCTCCCGATATCAGTGTATCTCGGAATGCGCCTTTCAGAGAGACTGGAATCATCTTATTTCTCCCTTTAGATGTTTTTCACCCAACAGTTTATTTTACGTTTCTTACGTATAACATACATATTCTTATTTATTATACAGCTTGCAGCATAATAATAATTAAGCCTTTATACCCCCATCTCCATCTGCCTCCCCCTCCTCCCCCTCACCTTATCCGCCCTCTTGAACGTCGCCTCCACCTGCCTTATCGGCGGCATCTCGTTCCTCTTCCCGTTCAGCAGCTCCTCGACGTTAAGGTATGCTTGCTTAACGTTTCGGTTC
>DHFN01000061.1 GCA_002402275.1 Anaerolineales bacterium UBA4823 | reverse complement strand
TTCATAATTATGTTATGAGTAGATTGGTTCAGTGAATTTGTAGCTCACGTTTGTAACGGGATGTTCTTGTGGTGATTTGGCTTCCGCCTTCTCACAGCGGAGATCCCATAATTATGTTATGAGTAGTAGTAGTAGTAATTTCATAGCGAAAAACGCTTTTCTATCAACAAGGGATTGTCACTACGAAGCGTTCTTTGCTGAACCAATCTCCTAGTTCGGAGTAGATTCTGTCCCATTGCAAATAACACTTTTCACAGCGCCAATTCCTTGGGAGCGCCTGTGTAAGGGCGGGTTTTCCAGGGGGGATGGTCATTTCAAGACACCAAAGTTAATTGCTATCAATCTCGTCTGTTATGCCAGACAAACCCGCCCTTACAAGATCACATGTGCTTTAAGATACCCAAGTTGAGCATGGTTGTTTATGCGCGTCATCTTGGCTGTCCTAGTCCTTACGAGGGAGATTACTACGTCGCAAATAACACTCTTGAAAGTGACAGTTCCTTAGGAGCGAAGCGAGAGATCTTATTTTCCATAAAAAACTACTCGCTTCGCTTGGATTGTTCACCTTCTTTTGGGACAATCTTATAGCCACCTAAAATTTATTTTTTGCCAGATAAAAGGAAAGCACCGATAAATCATTGTGCTATAATTTTTTTATGAGCACTTCTAAAGATATCCGCTGGATTCAACGGTTCAACCATTTCAGTAAGGCATTTACTCAATTGAACGAGGCTATTGAGCTTTCTAAAAACCGGAAGCTTTCAAAGTTAGAAGAACAAGGACTGATCCATACTTTTGAATACACCCATGAATTAGCCTGGAACACCTTGAAGGATTTTTTGGAGGAGCGGGGTGTTCAAAAAATGTACGGTTCAAAAGACGTCACCCGTGAGGCTTTTAAGGCTGGCTTGATCGAAAATAGTGAAATATGGATGAGAATGATTGAAAGCCGCAATTTGACTTCACATACATATAATGAAGAAATTGCAACAGCTATTGTGTCCTCTATAATAAATTCCTACTTTGTAGAACTTTCAGATTTCCATACCCGAATGCAAAAATGAAAGAGGAAAACCAATGACCACCCGCTTCGGGTTGAGTGAAGCTACCATCCAAAAAACCTGCGGTGTATTTGCCAAATATCCACAGGTGAAAAAAGCCGTACTTTATGGCTCGCGCGCCAAGGGTAATTACAAAAAAGGTTCGGATATTGACCTGACCCTGATTGGGGGGAATGATTTGACTCTCGAGGTGCTTTACCGCATCCTGGATGAGATAGACGATCTGCTTTTGCCTTATACTTTCGATATATCCATTTTTGAGCAGATCAGTGACCCAGATGTGGTTGACCATATTCAACGTGTAGGCATTATATTTTACGAGAAATTGAGAGAGACATCTCATTGAGGATGAAAACCAATTTAGAACAAACCGTGAGTCGGTGCTCAGCTAAGTTGAATGCTGTATGTCCGCGATAGGTTACCTGGATACTTTGTAAGTGAAGCATAACTAACCCTTTGGGGTCATTAGGTTTTTTGAGGGGATGCAGTTATGCTGTAATCATTTTTAATGAGGATGCCCATGAAAAAAAACCGGAAAAATTGGCAATGGAAGGGATCAAGATGAAAGAGAATGTAATCATTGAGAAAGATAAATATGGATATTATGCATTTTGTCCAGAACTGAGGGGCTGTCATAGCCAAGCGGATTCTTTGGATGAGGTATTGGAAAATATAAAAGAAGCTATACAGCTTTACGTAGAAACTCTGTCTCCTGAAGAAATAGATTTCTATTTAAGCAAGGAAATACTAACGACCTCTTATGAGGTGAGTGTTGCCTAAATTACCGAAATTGATAGCTGAAGAAGCAGAAAGAATTTTGCTCAAATCTGGATTTCAATTTATTTGAAGCAAAAGAATCTATCTTTATCTATTTACTTTCAGAATAAATGTGGTTGATGGGTATAATTTCCTTTAGCATGTCAAAATCATCTTCTCTTACTCCTTCCGCAATCAGCTTGCGAGCTCGTTTAGTCCGTCGAGCAGCTCGCCGCTTCAGCCAGCAGGTTCGTTATCGGCGTTTATCCTTGAAGGGATTGCCCATCCTGTTTGCAAATTCGTTTCCGAAAAGCGGCACTCACCTGCTCACCCAAATCCTGCAAGCCTTTCCTCAAATTAGCCCGGTTGTAAATAGCGGATTGCCGGCGGTGGTGACTTATGCCGGTGATACTGCCCAGGAGCGCCCTGTTGCCGCGCTCCTCTCGGATCTACAGCGCTTTCTGCCCGGGGACATCGGCTATGGACATTTACATGCTCAACTTGAAATAATGGAGATGCTCTCTTCTCCCGCTTTTGCCGCTTATTTTATCTTGCGTGATCCACGCGATGTGGTTGTCTCGCATGTTCATTACGTGACCGAAATGGAAGCCCGCCATGTTCTTCACGATTACTACCAGAATCACTTGCATACCTTCGAAGAACGGCTGAGCGCTAGTATTACCGGTTTAGAATCCCTTTCTTTACCGCTGCCTGATATCCGTCAGCGGTTTGAACCTTTCATTGGCTGGCTAGATGTTCCGGAAGTTTTAACTTTACGCTATGAAGACCTGATGCAAAATCGTTCTAGTCAGATCCAGAGTATTATTGAGCATGCGGTCCGGCGGGGTTTACCCTTGAACTGTTCGATGTCCCAGGCCGTTGAGATCATCGAACATCAGTTAGATCCAGCCCGTTCACCCACCTTCCGTAAAGGGAGAATCGGAACCTGGCGGGAAAGTTTTAATGCGGAACACATTAATATATTTAAAGAAATTGGCGGGGAATTATTGATTCAATTGGGTTATGAGAATAGTCTGGATTGGTAAAGATTATATACTCATGACTTTTTAAACTTCATGCTGGAAGCGTGAACTACAGAGAGGAACTTGGTCATCCCAAAGCCAAATCGTAGGTCATGTTTGTAACATGACTTTTTAGGTGGTAGAATTTTCTTGATTTTCCATGACATTCCCACAAGCCTTTTTAATCGTTGTTATCATTCTCCCATTGATATTAGCCAGCTTAAATCGTTTGCGGATTGATATAGCAGCTCTGCTGATTGCTACTATCCTTGGATTATCGCAATTCTTTGGAATGGGGATACTGAGCGCTGCACACAACCCCCATGATGCAGTCAAAGCCATCGCCGGTTTTAGTCAGCCGGTGGTTTTGACTCTCATCAGCCTTTTCATTTTCACCACCAGCCTCGATAAATCGGGCATTACCCGCTGGATTGCTCGGAAAATCCTCCAGATCGGCGGGCAATCAGAGCGGATATTTATTGCTTTATTTGCCACCACTACGGCAGTGTTATCTTTGATTATGAACAACCTGGCAGCAGGAGCGCTCTTATTGCCTAGCGCCATGGAAGTCGCCCGGCGGACGCGGATCAAACCCAGTAAGCTATTAATCCCAGTCGCTTATGGCAGCCTGCTGGGAGGCGCGGCCACCTATTTTACCGGGGCGAATATTATCGTCAGCGATTTACTCACTGCCGCTAATCCACCCCAACATGCTTTGCATATCCTCGACTTTACCCCTACCGGTGGCATAATTGCCATCTTGGGCATTCTGTTCCTGACGATTTTTGGACCGCGTTGGCTACCCGACCGGGAGCCAGCTCCAGAACAGATGATGGCTCGCCCGACTGGGACGGAACTAGAAAAGCATTATCAGCTCATCGAACGATTATGGGAGGTGCTTGTCCTTCCAGATTCCTCCATTGCCAATAAGGCTTTGTCAGAATCCAGCATTGGGGAACGATTTGGTTTGGCAGTGGCGGGAGTTTGGCATGGTCACCAGGCTATTTTTGCTCCTCTTCCTGACCTGCTCATTCATCCGGGCGACATCCTTTTAATAGTCGGCCGTCAAGATCGAGTGAAAGCCCTGACTGAATTAGGGCTGCAAATCGGGAGGGAACAAACCAATGAACATATCAGCGAACAGGGAGTAACCTTGATCGAGCTGATGCCATCACCCCATTCAGAAGCTTTGGGGAAATCACTACGTGAGATCGAATTTCGATCTAAATACCATTTCACCGCCCTGGCACTTTTCCGGGCTGGACGCAGTTACCGCACGGATGTAGGTAATTTTCCATTAATGCTAGGTGATTCTTTGTTGATGATAGGGTCACGCCAATATCTCAGCCGGCTGCACAATAACCCCGATTTTATCGTATTAGAACCCGATTTGAGCGATCAACCCATTCGGCGTCCCCAAGCTATCCTAACGATCATCTTTTTGTTTCTTGCGATTATCGCTTCAGTGTTTGGTATGCCGGTCTACTTGGCGATGTTAGCTGGCGCAATCATTTTGTTATTAACTAAAGTCCTCGATATTGAAGAAGCTTACCGGGCGATTAATTGGCAGGCAATCTTCTTGATCGCCGGGATGTATTCGGTCAGCTTAGCCTTGGTCAATACTGGATTAGCCCAATTGATTGGGGGTAATTTACTGCATCTGGTTTCTCCCTTCGGAGCGCTTGGTTTGGCTTGTGGAGCGTATATTCTGGCATCCTTGATCACCCAATTTGTGGGTGGGCAAGTAGCCCCTCTGGTTGTGGGCCCAATCACGATCAGTGCTGCCATTGCGATGAACACCAATCCCCAGGCGATTGCAGTGGCAACTGCCATTGGCTGCTCAGCATCCTTTTTTACACCGATTGCTCATCCGGTGAATATCCTGATGGTCGCCCCAGCTAATTATCAATTCCGTGATTTTTTAAACATTGGCTGGAAATTGACCATCGTATGTTTTATCGGGTTAATCATTGGGTTGCTGCTATTTTGGAAATTATAAGAATAGGTGAAGCGTATATAATAATTAAGACAGGATTTACAAGATTGACAAGATATATATTTTGCTAGATTATTGAGATAGCGTAAAGAGGATTTATCATTCCCCCTTATTGATCATTATTGCTTCCCGTAGGTGTTATATTCGAGATCAACGTAGGATTAGACTACTATGATCGGCTTAATAAAGTGTCTTGTGAGAAGGATAATATCTAGAAAACCCTGCCGCGGCTCTGATAGTGTCTAACCATTAAACAGTATGAGAAAACAGGTTAATAGTACGATAATTTTAATTTCAAGGCGATAGTATCGTGGTAAGTTAAATTAATATTTTATAAGGCTAATCATAATCAACAAGTAAAACGAGCCTGTTTCGTTTGTTCGTGGTAGCATTCGTGGATGGT
>DHFN01000209.1:8046-28249 GCA_002402275.1 Anaerolineales bacterium UBA4823 | reverse complement strand
TCATGGAAATGGACCTCAGGTTGGTTTTATTTTACGACGTTCCGAGATTGCTGCCAAAGTAGAAGGAATGCATGAAGTTCCATTGGATTCTTGTGGTGCTGATACCCAAGGGGCAATCGGATATGCGCTCCAACAGACCTTACAAAATGAATTATATCGGAGGGGTATCAAAAAGAATGTTGCTACAATTATCACTCAAGTTTTAGTTGACCGGAATGACCCAGCCTTTCAGAATCCAACCAAGCCAATCGGTGGATTTATGGACGAAGCCGAAGCCCGCCGGCGAGCACAAGAGCTAGGTTGGAATGTAGTGGAAGATGCCGGGCGGGGCTGGCGCAGAGTGGTGGCATCGCCAATTCCTAAAGAGGTTGTTGAACTCGACTCGGTAAAAATTCTCATTGATGGAGGGGTGATCGTGATCACCGTTGGCGGTGGGGGAATTCCGGTTGTGGATGTCGGAAATGGAGAATATCGCGGCGTTGCTGCAGTGATTGACAAGGATTATGCCAGCAGTTTACTCGCCCGTATGTTGAAAGCCGATCTCTTCTTGATTTCGACGGCGGTGGAAAAAGTTGCATTAAATTATGGGAAACCCGATCAAAAATGGATCGATCGCATGACTTTATCTGAGGCAAAACAATATCTGGCAGAAGGCAAACATTTTGCGAAAGGGTCTATGGCGCCCAAGATCCAGGCGATTATCTGGTATCTGGAAGCAGGTGGAAAAGAAGCAATCATCACCAATCCCGAAAATATCGGACGGGCATTGGACGGAGAAACTGGGACTCATATTGTCAGGGATTAAACAAAAATTGCTTAATTTTCTTTTAGTAAATTCGGGAATAAATTCATTTTTGAAATAAGATAAATTAGGTATAATGAAAAATAAGAATGGAAGGAGGTGTCTAGAAAAAATTCCCATAAAACCTATCAATCGGATCGAAAACTTAGCTCAATTATTTTTATATAGAGGAGAAGTT
Organism: Anaerolineales bacterium UBA4823; assembly: GCA_002402275.1. Classification (GTDB taxonomy): domain Bacteria; phylum Chloroflexota; class Anaerolineae; order Anaerolineales; family UBA4823; genus UBA4823. Next base: position 27,269 of record DHFN01000209.1, on the reverse strand, counting down.
TATGATGAATCTGAAAAAATATATTCCTGTACTGGCTATGATCATCATTGTGAGTATGATTATGGCTGCCTGTACAACTCAACCAACTGCTACACCTGTTGCACCAGCCGAAACACAGGCTCCAGTGGTAACGGAAGCTCCTGTGGTTACCGAAGCACCTGCCACTGAGGCACCAGCAGCAACGGAGGCTCCAACTGTCACTCAAGCTCCTGCAGAAACAACCAGTTTACAAATCCCGGATATTGAGGAAGGAAAGTTCAATGTCGCCTTTGTTCTAATCGGGCCCCATGATGATGGTGGTTGGTCACAATCTCATTACGAAGGTTTGGTCTACGTTCAAGAAAATGTACCCAATGTCCATACTTCCTATATCGAAAACGTTCCTGAGGGTGCAGATTCAGAGCAGGTATTCCGCAGCTTAGCCCGCAAAGGTTTCAATCTGATCTTCGGGACTAGCTTCGGCTATATGGATCCGATGGCAACGGTTGCGGAAGAATTTCCTGATGTAACCTTTATCCATATCAGTGGTTATAAGTCCAATCTTAAAAATTTCGGCAACCTATTTGGTGCCATGGAAGACATGAAGTACCTGGCGGGTATGGTAGCTGGAGCACGTGCCAAATTAGATGGGAATCCGAAGATAGGTTATATGGCAACGTTCCCAATACCGGAAGAAACTCGGTTGGGCAATGCCATTGCTTTAGGGATGCGCAAGGTTTGCCCAGAATGCACCATGGATGTGCGCTGGATCAATACCTGGCATGACCCGGTAATCGAAAAAGAAGGCGCGGCATCCTTATTTGATGGCGGTGCGCAGGTGGTCTTTACCGGTGCCGATACCCCAGCGGTCGCAGATGTGGCTCAGGAAAAAGGAAAATGGGGTGTTACCTATGATTGGGCCGGATCCTGCAAAGTTGACCATTGCTTAACAACCCCATATTGGAATTGGGGGCCTGTATATGCAAAGGTTGCCCAAGGGGTGATTGATGGAACTTATAAACCCGGCTGGGATTATTTTGACGCCGACAGTGGTGGTTTAGGTTTATTTGGCTTTATGGAAGGTCAAGAATTGACTTTAGGGGAAAAAGACCTTCCTCAAGAAGTTCTCACCCTGGTCAAAGACACCTTAGCCAAGATGCTGGCTGGAGAGTTCACTCGCTTTGATGTTTTCGCTGGACCAATTAAAGACAATCAGGGAAACATTATTGTACCCGAAGGTGAAAAAATGCAACAGGCAGATCTGGATCAATTCCCGCCTGGAGCTCCTGGTTTGGAATGTAAGTACTGTATGTACTGGTGGGCCGAAGGGATCAATGCTGAATTACCGAAACTTTCCCAATAGTTAACAATTTACAGGGGTCAGAACAGAATTTGTTCTGACCCTCTCTTTCTTAATTGAATAAACTATCAAATCAGTAGAAAATCAAGTTATGGATGATCCAAATCCGCCATTCAATCAGACGTCTGAAAAGAATTCTGTGGTTGAAATGCATGGAATTGTCAAACACTTCCCCGGTGTATTGGCTAATGACCAGGTAGACTTTACTCTCTATAAAGGGGAGATTCATGCTTTGTTAGGGGAGAACGGTGCTGGGAAAAGCACCCTGATGAATATCCTGGCTGGTTTATACCGTCCTGATTCAGGAACGATTATGGTTAGAGGGAAAAAAGTTAACTTTCATTCCCCCAGAGACGCCATTCAAGTGGGAATTGGAATGATTCACCAACATTTCATGCTGGTGCCATCCCAGACTGTAACCGAAAACATCTTATTAGGATTAAATGACCCGCGTTTTTTGATGAAACTACCTGAATATGATCAGGTAGTTAAGGATTTAGGAGAACGATTTGGTTTAAAAGTAGACCCGCGGGCGAAGGTTTGGCAACTCTCGGTTGGAGAACAGCAACGGGTAGAGATTTTAAAAATGCTTTATCGCGGGGTAGATATTCTAGTAATGGATGAACCGACCGCGGTGTTAGCTCCTCAAGAAATTGAATTATTATTTAGAACATTACGGAAAATGGTTTCCGAAGGAAAATCCATTATTTTCATCAGTCACAAATTGCCAGAAGTGATGGAAATCGCTGATCGGGTTTCGGTACTGAGTAAGGGTAAGGTAACAGCAGCGGGAATCCCAGCCAAGGATGTTACCATCCAGAAGCTGGCGCGGTTAATGGTGGGAAGGGAGGTATTGTTCCGATTAGATAAGAAGAGACAAGAACCCGGTCCGATTGTTTTAGCGGTTGAAGATCTCAATGCAGATAATGATAAAGGCTTACCAGCACTACAAGGAGTATCATTAAATGTCCGAGCTGGTGAAATTGTCGGTTTAGCTGGTGTGGCTGGTAACGGTCAGCGCGAATTAGCCCAGGTAATCACAGGGTTGAGGAAATGTAATAAAGGAAAAATATTTTTAAATGGGGAGGAAATTACCAATCAATCTGCTGGTTATAGCATTCAACGCGGATTGGGACATATTCCGGAAGACCGCACTCAGGTTGGCACATCCCCTAATTTAAGTGTAACCGATAATGTGATTATGAAGAAATATTGTCAACCTCCCATAGCGAGAGGTTGGCTGATCGACATGAATCAAGCCGTGAATTTCGCCAATCAGCTAAAAGATACTTATGAGATCATCGTCCCATCTGTTCAAACCCCCGCTCGCTTACTATCGGGTGGAAATTTACAAAGGGTTATTCTGGCGCGGGAAATCTCCGGAAATCCGAAATTGCTTGTAGCGGTTCAACCCACCCGAGGTTTAGATGTAGGAGCAATCGAGGGAATTCAGAGATTACTCCTTAAACAACGTGAAGCTGGATCAGCAATTTTATTAATCTCGGAAGAACTCGAAGAGTTAGTATCTTTAAGCGATCGAATTCTCGTAATTTATGAAGGAAAAATCATGGGTGAAGTCCAAGATGGTGATTTAGAAACCATTGGATTAATGATGACAGGAACCCCATTGGAAAAAATCCAAAAAGGAGTAGGGTAAAAATGAGCGTAACACCAACAACAAGGTCTTCGTCCCCTTTCTCCTATCGGGTTGTATTTGAAAAGCGGTTAAAAGAACCAGCGGGATTTATATCATTTATAATCACTTTATTTGCAATTTTTATTGCCTTAGTGATTAGTGGCATTGTGATTGAGCTTGCTGGTGGAGATGCATTAAAGTCATTTGCCCATATTTTGAAAGCATCTTTTGGAAGTTTAGGAGTGTTCTCCGATACCTTAGTGAAAGCTACACCCCTTATATTAGTGGGGTTAGCTTGTTCGGTTGCCTTCCGAGCTCGGTTATGGAATATTGGTGCGGAAGGTCAATTTTACCTTGGAGCTTTTGGAGCAAGTGCGGTTGTATTAACCCCTTTATTACCCGCGGATACATCTCCGTGGATTTTCATAACGGTTATGATGGCAGCCGGTATTTTGATGGGGGCAGTATGGGGGTTTATTCCTGGTTTCCTTAAAGCAAAATATAACGTCAATGAAATCATTACTACCCTTATGATGAATTACATCGCGGTAGCATGGAATAACTTTTTTATTTATGCTATTTGGAGCGAGAGTGGATTTCAAATGAGCCGTGTTTTTCCTAAAACTGCTTGGTTACCTCGCTTAGCGGATTATTCCAAAACAGTTCCGGCGTTCCGAGGGTTAACCACCCATTTAGGTTTATTATTTGGGATATTAGCCAGCATTTTGGTCTGGTTTATCCTCTATCGCAGCCGGTGGGGATATGAGATTCGATTGATCGGAGATAACCCGAAAGCAGCTCAATATGCGGGTTTGAATATCACCCGTAACACTATTTTAGTAATGATGTTTTCCGGTGCATTGGCAGGTTTAGCCGGTATGTCGGAAATCACTGGGGTAGTCCATCGTTTACAGGGGGCAATATCACCAGGCTATGGCTTTACGGGGATCATCGTCGCTTGGCTGGCAAAATTAAATCCTTTTGCGGTAATTCTCGTCTCGGTTCTATTTGGTGCATTGATTCTAGCGGGGCGTGAGATCCAACCTTCGGGTATTCCAAAAATGATCCAAGGAATCATTTTGGTTTGTTTGATTGCCAGTGATTTTTTCCTTCGTTACCAAATCCGCATCGTGCGACGGGTTTAGGAGGCAGAATGGATTTTATTACGATCTTACAAGCAGGTGTGGCATCTGGAACGGTTTTGTTATTTGCTACGATTGGGGAAATTTTTGCAGAACGATCTGGAGTAATGAATTTAGGTGTCGAGGGTATGATGTTAATTGGCGCAATGAGCGCTTTTAGCACCGCTGTGAAAACCGGTAATCCCTGGCTGGGCTTATTGGTTGCGATGATTGCCGCAGGATTAATCAGCCAGATTCATGCTTTTATCACAATTACCTTACAGGCTGATCAAGTGGTAAGTGGGTTAGCATTGGGGTTTTTAGCAACTGGAGTAAGCCTGGTTTTGGGGGAAGGGCTGAGTAAAGCCGGAACTATCTCTTTGTTACCAAAGTTTTCTATCCCGATTCTTTCTCAAATTCCAATTTTGGGTGCAATATTCTTTGATCATCATAGTGTCTTGGTTTACATTGGGTATCTACTCATACCCGCTTGTTGGTATTTTATCAATTACACTCGCCCGGGCTTAAATCTGAGAGCTGTAGGGGAATATCCAGCCGCAGCAGACACATTAGGGATCAATGTCTATTGGCAACGCTATCTCTATGTTTTTGTTGGTGGGGTGCTGGCTGGGTTAGCTGGGGCGACCATTAGCCTGGCTGTTGCTCCAGGCTGGTTTAGTGAAATGACCACCGCCGGGCAGGGATGGATCGCAGTGGGGTTAGTGATCTTTGCTCAATGGGATCCGTTTCGGGCAGCATTTGGATCCTATATCTTTGGAGCATTACGGCGCTTGATCCTCGATATTCAAGGTCCAATGCTTTTATTCGGGATGAAGAATCCTTTCTATTACAACCCATATTGGGGATTTTTCTTGCAAATGTTACCCTATGCTTTTACGATTATCGTATTGGTCATTGGCTCGCGGGAGGCAATCCGTAAGCGAATCGGTGCCCCAGCTGCCCTAGGGATTCCCTATATCCGTGGTGAAAGAGGATTATAAATTATATCTAAAGGATTTTTCAATGGGTTCATTTGTTGGTTATCGTTGCTCCATTTGTAATAAAGATTATGCCCCAGATGAAGTGCAATACTCATGTCCGCATGATGGTGGAAATTTAGATGTAATCTTAGATTATTCAACCATAAAAAAGACTGTGACCTCCCAACAGATTTTTCAAAGCACAGAAGCTTCTTTATGGCGTTATCTACCCATATTACCAGTTGGGGAACCAGGATTTAAAGATACTCCGTTTCACCGGGCAGGAGATACACCCGTTTTTGCAACATCTGGTTTAGGGAAAGAATTTGGCATCCAGAAACTGTGGGTTAAAGATGAAAGTCGCAATCCCACTGCCTCTTTTAAAGATCGAGCGAGTGCAGTGGTGGTTGCGCGAGCTCGAGAAATTCTAGCCGAGGTAGTCGTGACGGCATCCACCGGCAATGCCGGAGCAGCCTTGGCGGGGATGGCAGCCGCGGTTGGACAAAAGGCGATAATTTTTGCTCCACGCACTGCCCCACCAGCGAAAATTGCCCAATTATTAGTTTTTGGCGCTCAAGTCATTCTAGTAGATGGGAATTATGATAGTGCTTTTGACCTGACGATTGAAGCCGCTTCAGAATTTGGCTGGTATTGTCGAAACACCGGATATAACCCGTTTACCGCCGAAGGCAAGAAAACTGCTGCTTTTGAGATTTGGGAATGGTGGGAAACCGCTGGAAAAAAATTTTCAGATAACCATAATCTGGTTGTGTTCGTTTCGGTTGGGGATGGCAATATCATCTCAGGTATTCATAAGGGATTCAAGGATTTGCAAGCTCTAGGTTGGCTAGAAAGGATGCCACGCATTATTGGAGTACAGGCGGCAGGTTCTGCAGCGATAGCCAATGCCTATTTTATGGGAAACGAAAAAATTATTCCTGTCGCAGCCAATACCTTAGCGGATAGCATCTCTGTGGATTTTCCGAGGGATGGAGTACGAGCTATACGAGCAATTAGAGAAACCAATGGCACTTATATAACTGTTGAGGATGAGGAAATTTTGAAGGCAATTGCTGCTTTAGGGAAAGTGGGAATTTTTGCCGAACCAGCCGGAGCAACTTCTTATGCTGGATTTGTCAAGGCTGCCCAAAATGGAGTGATATATTCTAATGATACAATATTGGTGCTTAATACTGGCAGCGGATTGAAAGACGTAAAAGCTGCCATGCAAGCAGTTCAGGAAGCTCCAATTATTGAACCAAGTATGGAAGCACTAAAGCATTTTTTAGAGAGAACAAATGGTTGAATTTCCTCAAATCTCAGTTGTTGCACCCCTGTATAATGAAGTTCAATCCTTACCCGAATTAGTCCGCCGCATCCAACAAGTATTGGATGATCTTGGTGAGACGTGGGAACTCTTGTTGGTAGATGATGGTTCAACGGACGGTTCTACCGAACTCATCATGAAACTAGCGCAGGAAAACCTTCATATTCGTCCGATCATTTTTGCCAGAAATTTTGGACACCAGTTAGCGGTAACTGCTGGTTTAGATTATAGTTGTGGAAAAGCAGTTATCATTATTGATGCAGATTTACAGGACCCTCCTGAAGTTATGAAAGACCTTATTGAAAAATGGCATGAAGGTTATGAAGTTGTCTATGCAGTCAGGACAGAACGTGAAGGAGAGAGTTGGTTAAAATTAACGACTGCTTCACTTTTCTATCGTATTATCTATAGAATTACGGATGTCAAAATTCCTCTTGATTCGGGGGATTTTCGGTTACTTGACCGATGTGTAGTGGAAGTTCTAAAACAAATGCGTGAGCGGCACCGATTTCTGAGAGGTATGTCGGTTTGGGTTGGATTTAAACAAATTGGTGTACCATATCGCCGGGCTGCCCGCTTTGCTGGAAAAACGAAATATCCGTTTCGGAAGATGTTCAAATTTGCTTTTGATGCCATCACCAGTTTTTCCTATTTACCTTTGCAAATGGCAACTTATCTAGGATTTATTTCAGCTGGATTGAGCATTTTAGCTATTCCAATTGTGATCATCCTTCGCCAATCAGGTTCGCAAGCATTTTTTGGACAGGCAACCACCTTAATTGCAGTTCTTTTTCTCGGCGGGGTGCAATTAATCTCACTCGGTATTTTAGGTGAATATATCGGGAGAATCTACGACGAAGCGAAAGGAAGACCTTTATATATTGTTCGTTATCCAATAGACAACAAGTTTAATGAAAATCGTTAATAAAAGCAGCCAGTGTGTAAATAATATAATTAATTTGAGGAGTTTATCGAAATGGCAAAGATTGATTTAACCTTAATCCCTGAACGGCGGAAGCGCGCTGTCCAGAGAGTTCGCGAAAGAAATATTATCATTCCAACCTTCTCTCAAATGAAAGACCCAACCCTCATCCCTGACAAGATTAAGCAAGAACTCGGAGGCATAGGTCTTTGGGATGTCAATCCGCGCAATTTGTTTCGCATTACTTGGAAAAACGAAGCGGTAGATAGTGGAGGTGGTTTTAATGGTGTGAATTATATGGAGTTACCGAAGAGTCTGACTGGGGTCGAAGCCCGCATTATCGTGTTAGTTGGAAAGTGGTTCCCCACTGGTGCGCATAAAGTGGGGGCGGCATTTGGGTGTTTGGTGCCTCGATTGGTTACGGGGCAATTTGACCCTAGTACTCAAAAAGCAGTCTGGCCCTCGACTGGCAATTATTGCCGAGGTGGGGCGTATGATTCTGCCTTATTAGGGTGTGAATCGATCGCAATTTTACCGGAAGGGATGAGCCGTGAGCGCTTTGAATGGTTAGCAAAAATCGCTGGCGAAGTCATTGCTACGCCAGGCAGTGAATCAAACGTGAAAGAAATCTTCGATAAATGCTGGGAGTTAAGAAAATCCGGCCAAGATTTGATGATTTTCAATCAGTTTGATGAATTTGGAAATTATCTTTGGCACTACGAAGTGACTGGACATGCAATGGAAGAAGTCCTTAAGAATACCATGCGAACCAATGATGTATACCGGGGGATGGTATCGGCAACAGGTTCTGCAGGTACAATTGCCAGCGGCGATTATATGAAACAGTTGTTTCCTGCCAGCAAAATCTGTGCCAGTGAAGCATTACAATGCCCGACCTTACTTGAAAATGGATTTGGGGCACACCGCATAGAAGGAATTGGGGATAAACATGTACCTTGGATCCATAATACCAAGAATACCGATATGGTGGTGGCGATTGATGATAATGCAGTTGTAAACCTAGCTCGTTTATTTAATGAACCAGAAGGAAGAGCATATTTGTTGAAACAAGGCGTTCCCGAACAAATGGTGGGAAAGTTAGACTTATTCGGCTTTTCAGGGATTTCAAATATGCTTTCAGCTATTAAGATGGCAAAATATTATGAATTAGGCGAGAACGATATCTTGCTGACCGTTTTGACTGACTCGATGCAGCTATATGAAAGCCGTTTAGATGAGATGCATAAAGAATTCGGTGAGTATACAGAAAATGATGCGGCAGCCCATTTTGCGCGTTATCTCATCGGTCAATCAACCGATAATATGCTCGAACTTCGATACCTAGACCGAAGACGCATTCATAACTTGAAATACTATACTTGGGTAGAACAGCAAGGCAAAACATATGAAGAAATTCTCGATCAATGGGCTCAACCCAATTATTGGAGCGATGTTCAAAAACAAGTCCATGAAATTGATGCATTGATTGAGGAATTCAATCATGATGTAGGTTTACTCTAGATTTGATAAATCAGGCAAATAAGCATCTTTTGCTCTTATAAAAAGGGTTCACATTGCTAGATCAAGCTGCATTAATTCTGGTTGGAGTGATGAAGTCCCCCCGTGATTTGGAAATTGCGCGTTTACTGGGTTGGTACCGGATTCCTATGCGTTCTGCCCCTAAAATTATTGCGGTGGATTATTTAGCTTTTTATCAAACTGCAGCATTTCAAGATGAGAAATGGTGTATTCATTATCTTGCACCAATGAGAGGATATGAATTGACTACTCGAGCAGAGTTGCTTCAGGAGGAAATAGATCATCCGGATGCCCATCAAGAATATTATAAAATACAATTAGGACCCTTATTTCCTCTTGAACCTCCTATTAAAGCTACGGACTGGAAGCGGATTACTTTCTTTTACACTACTGGAGAGTGTTTATTAAAAGCAAATAAGATTTCGGATTTAATCTTGCGGGAGGAGGAGCGATTAACTTTATGGAGAGCGTTACGAGAGAGAGCCTCAATTGACTATCCATCCACCCGAGAGCTGGAGATGCAGGAAGAGATTAACCCTAAAATCTTGGCGATGCTCTTAGGATTTCCCATAAATCCAAAATATTAACTTTGTAGGTAAAATAAGCACATGAAAAAGATCTTGATTCGTAATGGAAATATTCTTACAGCTAGCGAAAATTTTATCGGAGATATCCTTATCGAAGGTGAAAAGATAAAAGCAATCGGAAGCAGTTTACCCGAAACAGATTGCGAGGTGATAGATGCTAGCGGTTTAACCTTAATGCCTGGGGGAGTGGACCCCCATACCCATTTTGATTTACCAATGGGTAAAACTGTGTCCTCGGATGACCATTATAGCGGGCATAAAGCAGCAGCTTTTGGCGGAACAACTTCTGTAATGGATTTTGTGTCCTTCGACCGACCCACATTAGAAGAAAGTATCACTTTGTGGCAGGAAAAAGCGTATCCTAAAGCAGCAGTTGATTTTAGTTTCCATATGAATCTATCAAAATGGAATGAAGAAATAAAAAAAGAACTTTCATTGCTTGTAAAATGGGGGATGCCTTCGATAAAGGTATTTACTTCCTATAATGGGCGTTTGCGTTTGCAAGATGGTGAAATCTTCTCAGCTATGCAGCAGGCAAAGGAGTTGGGTTTATTAACGCTCCTGCATGCGGAAAACGGGGATGTGATTGAAATTCTCACCCGTGAAGCACTTGATAGAGGGCACCTGTCTCCAGAATGGCATGCGCTTACTCGTCCAGCTTGGGGAGCAGTTGAATCGACCTTGCGGGGTATTGCCCTAGCTGCGCAAAGCGGAGCGGCTTTATATATTGTTCACATGAACGCGGCTGGTGAAGTGGACCAATTGCAATACGGCCGCGAAAACGGTTTACCAATCATTGGGGAAACTTGTCCTCAATATTTGTTCTTCACGATTGACCATTTAAGGCGTAACGATGGTGCAAAATGGGTATGCTCACCGCCGATACGATCAGTAGAGGATAACCAACGTTTATGGGAAGGACTCGCCCAAGGAATCATCCAAACCATTGCTACTGATCATTGCCCTTTTTTCTATGATGGAACGAAACCGATCCTTTACGAAGGGAAAGAAATCGCTATTCCGGGAAAGGAGCTAGGCAAAGGTGATTTCACTCAAATCCCAAATGGTTTGCCCGGCGTAGGGGATCGTTTGCCTATCTTGTGGAACTACGGAGTGCGCTCTGGAAAAATCTCACCCAATCAGTTTGTTGCGTTGACCAGTACTAATCCTGCGAAAGTGTTTGGTTTATATCCTCAAAAAGGTGCATTAATCCCTGGCGCAGATGCCGATATTGTGATTTGGGATATGGAACGTAGAGTGGATTATGGGGTTCAATATGCCCAACATCGGACGGATTATAACTTGTATGAAGGATGGGAATTGGTTGGTTATCCAATCAAAGTATTTTTGCGGGGAAAAATCATCGTGGATGATGGGAAATGGTTTGGAAAAGCAGGGGATGGTAAATTCATCCGCCGTCTAGCTGGGGTCAATGTAATCTGACCTGGTAATGCAGTCAATCAGCCCAATTCTGCTAGTTCTCTCGGTTATTAGTCCGATTTTGGCGTATTTCATCATCCTGCTGATGAATCGAGCTAACGCCAAAATGGCACTCATTTGGACAACGGCATTTTTTGGATTAGCCATTAGTTGGTTATCCATCTTTTTTCTGCGGTTTGGACTTCCTACTATTCAAACCTTGGTCACCTGGCAGCCCCAGGCTCTTTTTTTTGATTCGCCAGCAATTTTAGCTGATGGATATAATTGGGGACTGGCAATCGCTTTGACCAGCTTGGGTTTAGCTTTTCTATTTACAGAACCCTCTCTCAGTGAAGGGCTAAGTTTTAGTTCTTTAGCAAACGGATTGCTGATGGTTTCGCTGGCGGATTTTGGCATTTTAGCAGGCAATCAATTAACATTGTTATTGGCTTGGGCAGCTATTGACTTAGTTGAACTTTTCATTTGGTTAAGTGGATTAACTCACCCGGAATCGAGAGAAAGGATCATTTTAGCATTTACCAGCCGAGCCAGTGGATTGATCCTCTCAACTTATGGGCTTGGACAAATGGGAATTTATTTACTGGCATCTTTTCTACGTTTGGGAGTATTCCCTTTCCATATACCTTATATCGAAAGCAAAGAAATTAGACGCGGCTTTGGAAGTATTCTTCGCCTGGTACCACCATTAGTTACTATCCCTTTTTTGGTTCGCTTAGCGGGTGTTGGGCGTAATCAGAATTTGACTGGATTAATTCCATTAATTGCTTTGGTGGCTCTGTCTGCAGCACTGTTATGGATCAGGGCGGAGAATGAACTAGAAGGACGTCCATTCTGGATTATCACGATTTCTGCTTTTATACTGATTGCTGCTCTTAAAAACGAACCTGCAGCCGCGTTAGCCTGGGGCATCGTACTGGTTTGCTTGGGTGGTGGATTATTTCTTAGCCGGATCCATAATCGCTATTGGACTATTTGGGCTGGGGTGCAAGTGCTCATACTATCTGGGATACCGTTTTCTCCATTATGGGATATTAATCGTATTTATAAACCGCCGGTTAATTTTTGGAGTTTGTTGATATTCTTCGCTCAGATGCTCCTGATAGGTGGATTTTGGCTTCATTCGAAAAGACGGTCTACAGAGCGCTTGTTTGGTGAACGTTGGATTTATGCTATATATAATATTGGAATCACTCTATTGTATCTACTCCCGTTCGTGATTGGCTATCTAGGATGGAAACCTATGCTTCAGAGTGGTACCGGATTCGCTTACCCTTTAACCCGATCTTTTGTGGAACATTGGATCGGAATCTTGATTTTACTTGTTCTTGGGTTCAGCGCAATTTTNNTTATCCTTCAATTGGGTTATAGAATTTTTAAAGTGGGGATTTAGAAAGTTTTCAGCTTTATTTAATTTTATCAACCTGGTATTTGAAGGTCAGGGTGGAATCTTGTGGGCGCTGCTAATGGTCATTTTGTTGGGGGGCTTTTTGTATCTCGTGACTATAGGGGGATAAAATTTGTTCATTCAAACACTTCGTTGGATAGCTCTTGTCATATCTACTTTAGCCATACTCTATAATCTGATTGGGAATGATTGGCGGAAAATGGGTTTAGCTTCAGCCATTGAATTTGGAATTATCTTTCTTTTTGCTAGTCTCAATTTGCCGATTTCTTTAGCACTTGTAAAACTATTAGAAGGCTGGATGGCAATTGCCATTCTGGAAACAACCATGTCCACAATTTCCGTGATGGATGAAGCTATTTTTGATAATCATTTTACCCAAATGGGACGAAAAGAATTTCTTTCTCCCAGACTATTCCGTTTATTCCTGGCGATTCTGGTTGGGATTGCAATCGTTGCCAATAGTTCACTTGTTCGGATATTATTTCCTTCTCTCAATTCTCTTCAGACTATCACAGGTTTGTATTTGCTGGTATTTGGAATCCTAATGATTAGCTTTCGACAGTCTATTTATTCGAGTGCGATCGGGTTATTGACATTTATGGGGGGGTTTGAGGTTCTCTTTGTCGGGTTGGAATCCTCGGTCTTGTTAACCGGTTTATTGGCATTGGTGGATTTGGCAATTGCCAGCGTATGTGCCTACCTGCTCTATGTTCGATCTGAGGCATTAAGATGAATGCACCTCTGATTTGGATAGGCATACCGGCGATCGTCGCCTTTATATTATTAGGTTTAACCCGTTGGAAAAGACTTACGGCATCTATTGCTATCTTTCTAGAACTAGGGTTAACTGGTTTAGCTTGGATTCTACCGGTGGGGAAACTCACTCAATTTGGGATATTCGCCTTTGAGATTAACCCAGCTTGGTCTATTTTAGGACGAAAGTTCGTCCTCCAGTCATCTGACCGACCAATCATTGTAATTTTAAACCTAGCTTTAATTCTTTGGTTTATTGGCGCTTTGGAGTGTGATATTCATCCCCGTTTTATCCCCTTGGGTATTGGGTTGAGTGCCTTGATGAGTGCCGCTCTGTTTATACAACCCTTTTATTATGGAGTAATTTTTCTTTTTATAGCGATGGTACTGGCTGTCGTTATGTTGGCAAATATCAGCGGTCAGGTTGGAGTGGGGATGATCCGTTTTTTGATCTTTCAGGCATTAAGTTTACCTTTCTTACTCTTAGCCGGTTGGATGGTGAGTAATCTAGAAATTAATCCCAACGACACTTTTCAATTAACGAGCGTTTCGTTGATGATTAGTTTAGGGTTAAGTTTAATATTGGCAGTTTTCCCATTCCATAGCTGGTTAGATATGGTTTCAACAGAAAGTCATCCATTTTTAGTGAGCTATCTTTTCTTCATTATTCCGTTCATGACTAATATTTTTTCGATTCTCTTCATCCAACAAAATCCCTTGTTCAATAATTCTTTATGGGTAGTGGCATTCTTCCGGATCAATGGATTCTTAATGACAATGATTGGTGGATTGGAAGCCGCATTTCATCATCATTTAGGGAAATTAATGAGCTATGCCATTATGGTAGAAATCGGGATGATCCAATTAATCCTCGGGCTTGGCTTCGTAAGTGCAGAGAATCGGTCTTTCATGGCAATTATTTTTCCACTTATTTTCGCAAGTCTGATTAGTTTGGTTATGTTGGGTTTATCAATGAGCATACTCCAGTCTCATTTCAAGGATTTGAGTTTGAGCTCTATTACTGGGTCTGAAAAAAACTTTCCTTTAGCCACTATTGCAGTCTTTATATCCTTATTATGCCTAGCTGGATTTCCGATAACTGCCGAATTTCCAGCATATTTAGCAATCTGGCAAAGTCTATTCTTAAATTTTCCTCTAGGTGGGATCAGCGCCTTAGTGGGAAGTTTAGGAATCTTAATCGGCTGCGTACGAACCTTGGCAGTTATGATGCGAACGGAGGAAACCATGGATCAGATGGCTGTCGAGACGAGCTATCAAAAAATTCTTCTTGGAGTTGGAATTTTAGTGATATTCATTATGGGGATCTTTCCTCAAATCTTTGTCCCGATTACTTTCAACATGGGAATAACATTCCTTGGAGGGGGATGAAGTAGTTTAAGATATCAACGAATAGGGAACGAAGAAGCGAAAAAGGGATAGGTTTTTTCGTTGTGATCAACCGTTAGCAGTTTCGGGGGTTCGATAAAGGGTCAATAAACAGGGAACGAATAAGCCAACAAGGGATTGGTTAATTCCTTGGGCTCATTCGTTGACAGATTCGACATTCCAGGAAACTGTAATTGCTTAAAAACCAGATGGCTATGAAATAAGAAAGATAATTTGCTCATGCTATAATCAATCTAAATCCGATTGAGGACCACAAGAAAAATTAGGGAATTTATCCTCAATCTGATAAAGGAGAGCTGATGGAAACTGAGCAAATGCTTAAAAAATTGGATTGGCTTGATGATGAGAGGCGCAAAGATAAGAGTCTTATTGTTACTTTAGAGGATCGGATTAAAAACCTGGAAGAAAATTTGCAAACTACTCGCCAACAAATTAAGGATTTGGGTAGTGAATTAGCCCGTTTGAAGCCGATTCAAACCCGGATTGAACAAGATGAAGAAGCTCTCTTGAAATATAAAATTGAGGTCAAACAACAATTTGATGATCTTGAAAAAGAGACACGAAGGCGCGAGGAAGAAGCTGAGAAAATTCGGCGAGTTGAGATCAAATCCCTGGATGTCGGGTTGACCGAGGCGCGCAAGGAAATCAGTGTTTTAGGAGATATCCGGCGGAGCTTACAAGCCCGTATAGAAGAGGAAATGCGTTTATCGCGCGCAATTGATGAATTGAAAGAAAGTATCGCTATTTTTAAACAGAATGATGAGGAATTCAGCCGCCTGATCCAGCAAAATGAAGAAAATCGCCGTCAGGACAGCAAACGAATCACTGATTTGATTGGAGAGATCAATTCATTACGGAAGGTATATAATGAGTTGATCGGACAAATTGAACTCTATGGAGCTTCAATAAAGAAATTGGAAAACCGAATGGGGGAGCTAGAAAATGCTGATACAGAGCGAAAGCAGTCTCAGGTAAAATTTGTGGAAGAACAGACTCTCATTCAGGTTGAACGAGAACGGGTGTGGAAAGAATGGACGGCTAAATTAGAACGAATAGAGGCATTACCCGCTGAAGTGGAACGCTCTATCCAAACCATCGAAAACACTACTCGAGAAGTCAGTCGCGCTCAGCAGGGAATTGATGATCTCACTCAAAAAGTGGAAAGGCGGGTGGTTGAACTGACCGAATTACAGCGTTTAGGGGAGGAACGGATTCGTCAGGAATGGGTAGCCTATAAAAGCGAGGATCAAAAACGGTGGACAAATTACACCTTGGTGCAAGAAGAAATTCGATCAGAATTATCGAAACAGATTAACAAAATTCCTCCCAGATTGGAGGAGATCGAGGAAAGTTTATCCAACCTACAAGAAATCATCCAAATTGTAAACGATCAAATTGAAAGGCATCTGCGCGAAGTACTGGGTGCCTTCCATGATTGGGCGGTTGATTATGAAGAAGCTGTCAAGCAAAAGTAGTCAGGTTTAGCGATGTACGTCATTGGAACTGCGGGTCATGTAGATCATGGAAAAAGTGCTCTAGTCGAGGCGTTAAGCGGCATTCATCCCGATCGGCTGGCTGAAGAACAATTACGCCAAATGACCATTGATTTGGGATTCGCCTGGTTTAATTTGCCCAATGGCAAAGAAGTGGGAGTGGTTGATGTACCAGGGCATCGTGATTTTATCGAAAACATGCTGGCAGGTGTGGGTGGGATTGATGGGGCAATTCTAGTGATCGCGGCTGATGAAGGGGTCATGCCGCAAACCCGTGAACATCTAGCTATTCTAGACTTGCTACAGGTGAAAGTTGGCATCGTTGCTTTGACGAAGATTGATTTAATACCCGATCCAGATTGGTTAGGATTGGTCGAAGAAGAAATTCGTGAAGTTTTATTGGGAACTACTTTCGAAAATGTACCCATTATCCGGGTTTCAGCGAAAACGCATGAGGGCATACCTGAGATTAAACAAACCCTGCAAATCCTTTTAGAGCAAAAACCACCCCGAAGCGATCTTGGTAAACCGCGCTTGCCGGTGGACCGGGTCTTTACGATTGCTGGGTTTGGGACAGTGGTTACCGGGACATTGAGCGATGGGATTTTCAGGGTGGGAGATGAAGTGGAAATATTCCCCTCAGGGATAAGATCTCGCATCCGTGGTTTACAGACTCACAAGAAAAAAGAAGACTCTGCTTTGCCAGGAAGTAGGACTGCAGTTAATCTAAGTGGTGTGGCAGTAGAACAGATCGCCCGCGGTAATCTCATCGCTCACCCCAACGATTTTCATCCAACCCACCTCCTTGATGTAAACTTTCGCTTGTTGAAAAATGCTCAGGCACCCATTAAACATAATAGTAGAGTAAAGTTATTCGTTTGGTCAAGCGAAGTGCTGGCAAGAGTTAGGTTATTGGGAAGGGAAGAACTGGCTGCTGGGGAAGAAGGGTTTTTACAACTTGAGCTGGAAGAAGAGATCACGGTGGCACGCGGAGACCGATTCATATTGCGCCGACCTTCTCCAGCTGAAACAATCGGAGGTGGGACGATCGTAGATCCGTTTCCAAAGAATCGTCATAAACGCTTTTCCCAGACCATTCTCGATACTCTGGAAACATTGACACAAGAAGATCTGAAAGAGAGGATCTTGGGGATTATCGAGATGAATCCAGCTATTTCTTTTCGAGAGTTAATCCAGCACACGAATATAGCGGAAAGCGATGGAGTCCTTCTTGTCAATGAATTGATCCATGAGCAGCGGGTGATTGATTTGGATCAGTCTCCGAACCAAACTCCTAAAATCACCTTGGAGACGTACCTGATCACAGAGAACCAGTGGCAAAAAACTCAACAATCGGCGCTCAAGCAAATCGAAAGGTATCATCAGGTTTATCCATTACGGAAGGGAATTCCCAAGGAAGAATTAAAAAGCCGATTAAAATTATCACTCCGGGCATTGAATCATTTGATTGCCAGCTTAGTGGATCAGAACCTTATTCTTGATGGTGGTAAATGGGTGGCACAAGTTCCTTTTCAGCAGCAGCTCAATCGTGATCAAAGCCGGTCAGTAGACGAATTGCTGGAACGATTTAGACAAACCCCCTATTCACCCCCATCGGTAAAAGAATGTTTGAGCAGTGTTGGGGAGGAAGTGTACTCTTATTTGGTGGATGAGGGGATCTTGTTGCCAGTTTCGGCAGAGGTAGTGTTTCGCAAAGAGGATTATGAGAGGATGGTACAAGTAATCCGGGCTCGGCTACAAAATCAAGGAGAAATCACTGCTGCCCAGGTGCGCGACTATTTTCAAACCAGCCGCAAATACGCCCTGGCATTCCTAGAATACCTGGATGCACAAGGGATTACTCAGCGGGAGGGGGATGTACGGCGATTGAAGGAAGGAATTGGGATATAATTTAGCTAAACTTGTTGATTTTATTTGGGATGGGAGCTTGAACCATGGAAAGTGGAAATCGCAAATTGGGATGGATGTGGGGGAAATGGGTTATCAGTTTTAGCATAGCACTCCTGGGAGTCATCGGACTGCTGGGATCAATTCGCCAAACTGCAACTGCCAATTTTAATTCTGCTCATGAGGAAGCGATTCCCAATGCTCGCCAAGTTGTGCAATCTGGGGTAGTTGAACAGAGTGCTCTCCAAGATGAGACCATTCCACTTACCATTTCCAAAACTCATGATCCCCATTTTATCGTGAATGGCGTGGGAAAATACACAATTTTGGTGACGAATACATCTACAAACACTCCATTTACAGATACAATTATTATTACAGATATCCTGCCAATTAATTTAGATTATCAGGGATTTTTTGGAATTGGATGGAATTGTCTTGGGGATGGGAAAATAGTTTGTACAAATGATACTGATATTCCCCTAGGTGCTAGTTTATCATCGCTAATGATCACTGTGACATCTCCAGATATATCTAATTTTATTAATTCCCAATTTGTCACAAATACAGCAGTACTGTCCTCAGCATCTTTAATAAATGTCATCACAGTCACTGATAAAACCNNTGTAACAAAAAATATTATTACCAATTCACAATTTGTCACTAACACTATTATGCTATCCGGAACGAATAAGGTTGACAAAGATAAAACCGATGTCAGTGCGGATTTAGAAGTTAAGAAAACCATGCGTCCGCTATCCTCTTCGAGCCACAAAGATATCTTATTCACGATCACAGTAACGAATAATGGTCCAAATGATGCCCCAAATGTCCTTTTAACGGATACCATTCCAGCAACCCTTACGGTTAATTCAGGATCCTCTGGTTATAATACCTCAAGCGGGGTTTGGCAAGCGGGAATTATTCCAGCTAATCAATCAAAGGTATTGAATATTAATACGTCAATTGCCAAGTGCGGATCATTTGCGAATAGTGTTGAAGGTTTAACTTCAGATTTGACTGACACGGTGAAAGCAAACAATAATTCCACGGTTAGTGTTAAGAATGTCTGCGCAGAGTTAGCCTTATCTAAAAGTGATAACAATACCTATATTATTCCCGGTCAGACGATTACCTATTATATTCCAATCACCAATGTTGGATTCATCACCGCCACCAATTTGATCATTACCGATCCGCTTGACAGTTTATTGAGTTTTATTACCTATTCATTCCGAGATCAAAGCAATGTCTTGATTCCTTACTCAAGTGTTGTCTTAACTGAGACAACCGCTACTGGAAATCTATATAGATGGCAATTACCGTCTTTTCCGCTTTACCCAATGGGTAAAATAACCATGACATT
>DHFN01000209.1:0-7893 GCA_002402275.1 Anaerolineales bacterium UBA4823 | reverse complement strand
TCACGAATCACAATCCAAGTGTTTCAGAAACTAGTGTGGTATTTTCAGATACATTTCCAAGCTATTTAAGTTATTATTCGAGCTCCCCTTATGGTTCTTATGATAGTTATTATCGAGTATTTTCATTAAATTTAGGGACGCTCAGTTATGGCTCCCCTAAAACGGTCTATATCTACATGACAGTCAATAATGCAGCTTCATCAACCCAAACATTAAATAATACCGGTACTTTACATTTTTATCATGGCACCCATTACCAATTTCGACAATCCAACACAGTCCAATATCGCGTCTTAGGGACCTCTACTTTACCAGGCACTGGTTTTCCTCCTTTAGAAAGCAATTATTCCAATCATTCCTTCGTCTTTTGGACGATATTATTGATTGGTTTACTATTAATTCTAATTGGCTTGGGAGGGGTTGGTTTTGGTTTCGTTAACCGCCTGTCGCAATGGGCTAACTGGAGCAGGCAAATGGGAGGGCTCATTGCAATCGTAGGCGGATTATTCTTCGTATTTGGGATTTTTCTAAATCAACAAAACCCGATACCCCTTCCTACCACAATTTCTGAAATCATCCCTTCCCCCAGCATGATCACTCAACCAACCAAAATTGCTGGAGCTCCAGCTTTTCAAGATTATTCCACCTTACCTGATTATCCAATTCCAACACCGACTGCTCTACCTACCGCTGTGGAAGGGCAAACCGTGGATGATTCGCCACCCAATCGGATATTGATTCCCTCGTTAGGATTGGATACGATTGTAAAATATGTCCCATTTGATGGCTACACCTGGTTGATCTCAGGACTGCAAAATGAAATTGCTTGGATGGGCAGTACTTCTTGGCCTGGTTTAGGGGGTAACACGGGACTAGCTGGGCATGTTACCTTACGCAATGGAGCTGATGGACCATTCCGGCAGCTCGAATCCCTACAAGCTGGAGATGTCATCACTGTGGTTACCGAGCGTAATCTATATACTTATAAAGTACGCCAGCAGAATGTTGTCAAGGATGATGACTTTTCGATCGTTAAACCCAGCCAGCAACCAATTTTAACTTTGATTACCTGTGCCGGATGGAATAGTGATCTAGGTCATTATTTGCAGCGATTGATTGTTATAGCAGACCTTACAGAAGTCAAACCTCTTGCAACTCACGGGATGGTGGGGAAATAAAAAGGAAATTTTCGTGGGGGTAACCAAGCGATAAAAAACCATCCACGAATGGGGACCACGAATAAACGAAAAATTACGCCGATTAGTGTGGTTTGGGCGACCCGTCTTTGCCGATGAATATGCAATTGATGATGGAATCGTACCCGATGGAATACCTAATATGAGATATGGGTCGCCCCTACGAGACAGTAAATTAATATATTTTTCCGTAAGGGCGACCCACCTGGGATAACAAGCATGCCATCAGGCAAAAGGGTCTGAGGTTTAAATCCCGAAAGATAAATAACGACGGGTCGCCCAAATAGGACGAGTTAAGGTTTGGGTGACCCGACGATAAAAAAACCATCCACGAATTGGATCACGAATAAACGAAAAACCGGACAGGGATAACACATTTTGGGCGACCCGTCTTTGCCGATGNNAATTGGTGATGGAATCGTGCCCGATAGAATACCTAATATGAGATAAGGGTCGCCCCTACGAGACGGTAAATTAATATATTATTCCGTAGGGGCGACCCATCTGGGATAACAAGCGTGTCATTAGGCAAGAGGGTTAGGGTTTATTATTGGGATTATCCGTAGGGGCGACCCATCTGGGATAACAAGCGTGTCATTAGGCAAGAGGGTCTGGGGGTTAAATCCCGATAGATAAATAACGACGGGTCGCCCAAATAGGACGAGTTAAGGTTTGGGCGACCAGGCGATAAAAACCATCCACGAATGAGGACCACGAATAAACGAAAAATTACGCCGAATCGTGTGGTTTGGGCGACCCGTCTTTGCCGATGAATATTCAATTGGTGATGGAATCGTGCCCGATGGAATACCTAATATGAGATATGGGTCGCCCCTACGAGACGGGACATTAAAAAAACCGTAGGGGCGACCCATCTGGGATAACAAGCGTGTCATTAAGCAAGAGGGTCTGGGGTTTAAATCCCGAAAGACAAATAACGGCGGGTCGCCCAAATACGGCAAATTGTGGTTTGGGCGACCCGTCTTTGCCGATGAATATACAATTGATGACGGAATCGTACCCGATGGAATACCTAATATGAGATATGGGTCGCCCCTACGAGACGGTAAATTAATATATTTTTCCGTAGGGGCGACCCATCTGGGATAACAAGTGTGTCATTAGGGAGAGAGTTTGGGGGTGAAATCCCGATAGATAAATAACGACAGGTCGCCCAAATAGGACGAGTTAAGGTTTGGGCGACCAAGCGATAAAAACCATCCACGAATGGGGACCACGGATAAATGAAAAATTACGCCGAATCGTGTGGTTTGGGCGACCCGTCTTTGCTGATGAATATGCAATTGATGATGGAATCGTGCCCGATGGAATACCTAACATGAGATATGGGTCGCCCCTACGAGAAGGTAAATTAATATATTTTTCCGTAGGGGCGACCCATCTGGGATAAAAAGCGTGCCATTAGGGAGAGAGTTTGGGGGGTTAAATCCCGATAGATAAATAACGACGGGTCGCCCAAATAGGACGAGTTAAGGTTTGGGCGACCAGGCGATAAAAAACCCTCCACGAATGAGGACCACGAATAAACGAAAAATTACGCCGAATCGTGTGGTTTGGGCGACCTGTCTTTGCGGATGAATATGCAATTGATGATGGAATTGGGACCAATGGAATACCTAATATGAGATATGGGTCGCCCTAACGAAACGGGACATTAAAAAAACCGTAGGGGCGACCCATCTGGGATAACAAGCGTGTCATTAGGCAAGAGGGTCTGGGGGTTAAATCCCGATAGATAAATAACGACGGGTCGCCCAACTGTAATAATTCAAGGTTAATTGCGTTTCTTTAATTAGAAACTAATTAATCTTTGAAGGACCTCAAAAATTTTATGGCATACAAAATTCTAATTGGCGATGACGACCCGGAAACTCAAAAAAATGTTTCACAATTGTTGGAAAAAGAGAACTATCGGGTTTGCCTCGCTTCCGATGGTCAGCAAGTACTCGATGCCTGGATAAAAGAATATTATGACTGCCTGGTTTTTGATGTCATGATGCCAGTAATAAATGGTTTAGATCTATGTCAGCGGATTCGACGGCTTTCGAATGTACCTATTATCCTATTAACTGCCTTAGGTGAGGAAGAGGATGTGATTAAAGGATTAGATTGTGGAGCAGATGATTACATTCAAAAACCCTTCCGCCAGAAAGAATTTCTTGCCCGTTTACGGGTAGTCATAAAACGGAATGAACGGATGCTTTCCAATGAAAAATCCTCCATTAGTTACGGGAGCATGACCCTAGAACCGCAAACGCGGCAAGTAAAGAAAAAAGGAAAGTTGATCGAAACTTCACCCTTAGAATATCAATTGCTTTTCTATCTCATGCATCATCCGGGTGAGATCTCAAGTAAAGAAGAATTATTGTGTTCTGTCTGGGGATACTCTCCGAACCATAAATATCATTCCGAAGATTTGAATATGATCGAAGCTGCAATTCGGAGATTGCGCAAGAAAGTTGAAGATAACCCTTCTAAGCCACGTTTAATTCATACGGTTTGGGGTAGTGGCTATCGTTTTGGAAACTAAATATTGGAGTAAATTACTCCAAAACTGTCAGGAAATTGTCAGGAACTATTTGGTTATATACCTATATAATCAAGATAAATAAACATTAATAATTGTAGATTTCATTCATTAACAGAAAAAGGCAAACTCATTGTGAAGTGAGGGCGCAAAGCTGAGGATCTGATCATTCAGAAAGTCTGGCTGCCTGTAAATCATGGCAGCTTTTATTTTTAAGGAGGATTCTATGCGAAAGACGATCTGGATTTATCTCAGTGTTATTTTGCTGACCTTTGCTCTTGTTGCCGTTGGGACATTTACGGTCCGCGCTGCAGGAGATGCGGGTGATGGCAATGTGAACATTTTCAGCCAATGCGCCAATGATGATGGGGATGGTTATGGTGGAAACCCCGGGACATGTAATTGGATCAATGGCGCCCTTAACCAAAACAACTCGACCTATACAGAAGGCGACGCGGTTGTACATCGTTTATTGTTGACCGGATTAACTCCCGGTACCCATACCCTTGAGATTGCTTACCAAACCACTAAAGGTGGTAAACACGCTTATGATTATCTGATGAGTTGGGATTACTCAGAAGGCTGGATCCCGTTATCAAATTTGTGTGAGGGAATTGTAGGGTGCACGGATTGGCCGCAAGCGAGTTTTCAATTCCCAGTAGATCCCAATGCTGTGAATCAAATTCCCGGTAACATGACCATTTTCAATGGGACGATTAGCAGCATGTCTGGATATACCTTGAACGGTGATTATTCTGGAGATAGCAGGACTAGCTTGACGATTACATTTGAAACGACCGCGGATCAGGTTTTCTTCGTCTGGGGTGGTCATATTGCTTCGGTATTAGATTGGGGAATGGGTAACTCCGCCTCAAACATTTCTGGTGAACCTTACCATATGTATATTACCTACCTGGATGGTGCGTCAATTGGAAATAGGGATAACCAGGTAAGTACTGCAGCATTAGTTCCTCCAGGCGAACTGACAATTATCAAAGATGCTATCCCTGATTATCAAAGAGTATTTACCTATACAGCCACTGCCGATGCTCCTACGATGCTTACCCCCAGCCCGTTCTACTTAGCGGATGATAACTATCCAACGACCAATCCACCCAACACAATCACTTTCCCAGGGTTATTAGATGGTACTTATACCATCACTGAATCGATTGCACCCAATACGAGCTGGTTATTAGTAGATGTTACTTGTACAGCAATAAGCCGAATTCCTGAGGCAAGTATAACTCCTTCTTATACGGTGGATTTATATGCCAAAACTTTGAATTTAGATTTAACCCTTAATGAAAAAATGACCTGTACATTTGTGAATCAGGGGTCAACATCGGCGATTCAATTGAGCTCATTTAGCGGGAAGAATAATTCCAGCAGTTCCACCTTGGTGTTCGGGTTATTAGCTGGATTGGGATTAATTCTAACTGGCTGGGTGGTTAATAAAAAGTTTATCCGCAATAATCTCGGGTAGAAAATGGAGCGAATCATGGAAACCTTAGAAAATACTCCTGCAAATATCGAAGAAATCCAGAATATCTATCAAGCTCCTCAAATCATTTTAGAGCTTGATCTGGAAACTCAGGCTGGCTCGCCATTAGGGTTACCTGATGAATTGGACCTTTTGGGGGAATAGTAACCAGGTATTCAAAAAACCTGAAGGACTATAGAATAAAGGCTGCTCAAAGTCGAGCAGCCTTTATTTAATCAAAATCTCTCCAAACCCATTCGCCATCCAGGATTGTCCCACTTGGTTTAAGATCGTAGATTTGATCTGGTGTAATTTCATTAGGATTCTGATCGAGAATGATCAGATCGGCTAGAAAACCTGCTGTAAGTTTTCCACACATATTTTCCATCCCAGCCGCATAGGCGGGATTGGTGGTATAAGCTCGAATCGCTTCGTTTAGGGATATCTTTTGTTCCGGAATCCATCCGGGTTGAGGATTTCCTTCAATAATTTGGCGGGTGATCGCAGCATGCAAACCCCAAAATGGGTTCGGTGATTCAACTGGTGCATCGGATCCAAAGATGAGGCAAGTATTTTGTTCTTGTAAAGTTTTCCAAGCGTATGCAAGATGGGATCGCTCACCCCAATATCGGTCAGCGATAACCATATCTGAGGTGGCGTGGATTGGCTGCATGGAGGCAATCATATCTAATTGGGCTAAGCGAGAAATATCTTGCGGATGAAGAAGTTGGACATGCTCGATACGATGGCGAAGAGGAGAAGTGTGTCCCGATTTACCCTTTTCGATTTGACGAAGTTTTTCAAAGCCATCCAACATCTCGTGAATGGCTCGATCGCCTATAGCGTGGACAGCTAAGCTTAATCCATTTTCAACGGCTTGGTGGGTTTTCTCTACTAATTCATCTCTGGTTAGAAACAGTTTCCCGAGGTTATTGCTTTCACCTTGATAAGGCTGAAACATTGCGGCTGTGCGTGGACCTAATGCTCCATCGGCAAACAGTTTAATGCTTCCCAGCCGTAAATGTTGGTTTCCAAAGCCACTCCGTAAACCTAAACCAATTGCGGTGGTGATCGATTCGAACGGAATACTTTTTAAAACCCGTATTTTTAATTTTTGCTCATGGTCAAGTATTTGTAGACTTTTGAAGCAATCAATACCATCAAAATCATGTACACAAGTAATCCCCATCTGTATTAACGTCGCTTGAGCGTTTAAGAGAGATTGAGCTAATTCCGCGACGGATGGTTTGGGAATAATCCTCTCAACCAGTTGCATAGCGGACTCAAATAAGATCCCAGTTGGTTTTCCTAGTTCATCCCGCTCAATAACTCCTCCTGATGGATTAGGAGTGTTCTGATTGATCCCAGCAAGACTCAGTGCTTGTGTATTTGCCCAGCCAGCATGGAGGGATTTGGCAGTCAGATAAACCGGAAGGTTGGGAGAAATTTTATCAAGTTGTTGGGCTGTACCATATCCCTCCTGCCATACATTATGATTCCACCCATGTCCAAGAATCCAGTGATTTGGAAGAGTATGGGCAAGTTGAACACCCACAAGGTTTAAACATTCTTGTTGGGTATTCGTCTCGCAGTTGATCTGTTCGAGAAAACTGCTGTAATAATTAAGATGAATATGGGCATCACAAAAGCCGGGGAATACTGTCCGACCATTTAAATTGATTTTTTCGACTTTCTGTTGATTAGAACCAGTAAACTGGTCAAGAAGAGAATCATCCTTGGAGACGGTTAAAATTCGATCACCTATTACAACCAACATTGTAGCTATTGGAAAGGCTGTATCTTGCGTGTAGATATGACCGTTATAAAAAACTTTAATCGGAAGAAGCTGGTTCACAAAAACCTTTGTAGCAAAGTCTCTAGTTCTTCATTGGAATAATAATGAATAGTGATCGTTCCGCCCCCTTTTTGATATTGTTGGATATTAACCCGCGTTCCCAAAGCTTGACGGAGTTCTTCTTCGAGCGCATTGAGTTCTGCCTTCTTTTCTTTCTTGGGACGGGAAGCTTGTTTTTTCCCCATCATTTTGCGCACTAATTCTTCAGTTTGACGGACATTCAGTTCATGGTTTAAGACGGTTTGCAAGGCGGCTATTTGAGCTTGGGCAGTGGAAAGGGCGAGCAAAGCCCGTGCATGTCCTTCACTGATTCGTCTTTCGGTAAGAGCTTGTTTAAGAGTATTGGGTAATTTCAACAAGCGCAAGGTATTAGTGATTGCTACACGACTTTTTCCAACCTGCAGGGATATTTCATCATGCGAGAGGTGAAAAGTTTCGATGAGTTGATTGTATGCCTCGGCTGCCTCTAGAGGGTTGAGATCTTCTCGTTGCAGGTTTTCGATAAGTGCCAGCTCAAGCCGTTTTTGTTCATCAACTTGGCGAATGATAACCGGCACAAATTCTAAGCCAGCTTGACGGGCTGCTATCCAACGACGTTCGCCAGCAATAAGAATATATTGATTGTTTTGGGCATCGAAACTGGCTATTAAAGGCTGGAGGATACCATGCTCACGAATTGAATTGGCTAAATCGGCTAGCTCATTGGGGTCGAATTGGTTACGCGGTTGGTGGGGGTTAGCAACGAGTTGATCAATGTAAATATTCCTTATGCCGCCAATGGATTTTTGGTCTTCATCAGCTGGGATTAGTG
>DHFN01000179.1:3130-23324 GCA_002402275.1 Anaerolineales bacterium UBA4823 | reverse complement strand
AATCATTTTCATAGCGGATCATAAAGGATACGAACTTTAACCGGCTCGATTTAATAAAATTGCTTTATATGGATAACCGGAGGAGTTTGGTATGTTAAACGATGTTTATAAAGAAGCTGAAACACGGATGAAGGGGGCGGTCCAATCTCTGGAAGAAGATTTAGCTGGGATTCGTACCGGGCGAGCCAGTCCAGCCCTCGTTGAGCGCCTGCAAGTGGAGTATTATGGAACGAATACTCCCCTCGTTCAGTTGGCGACCATAAGTGTGCCCGAACCCAGAATGTTGTTAATCCGGCCTTTTGATAGTTCAGCTCTGAAAACTATTGAGCGGGCTATCCTGGCTTCAGATCTAGGATTAACTCCCAATAATGATGGCAAATCCATCCGTCTAAATCTGCCCCCATTGACCGAGGAAAGGCGGCGCGAATTAGTTAAGGTGGTCCATAATCGCCTGGAAGATGCCCGAGTTTCCATCCGCAATATAAGGAGAGACAGCATTCGCGATCTGCGCGACTTTCTTCAGGAAAAATTGATCTCTGAGGACGAGCAAGAAGAAGGGGAAGCTGAACTTCAAAAACTGACTGACCGCTATATTGAAGAAATTAATAAAATTGGTGAGAGAAAAGAAAAAGAGATCCTTGAGGTTTAACCAGGAACCGCGCCCACATGGATCAAACATCTTCACCCTCGTTACCTGATAAGATCCCTACGCATGTTGCCATCATCATGGATGGCAATGGACGCTGGGCATTAGCGCGTGGTTTACCGCGCTTGGCTGGTCATCGCGCCGGAACGGAAAATTTACACCGGATCGTAGAAGCATGCATTGAATATGGAATTCAATATCTCACCCTTTACGCATTTTCAACTGAAAATTGGGGGAGACCAGAAGAAGAAGTGCGGGGATTAATGGGTATCTTAGAGAATGTAATTGATCGAGAGCTACGGCAGCTCTATGATGAAGGTGTTCAAATACGCCATATCGGTCGTCTGGACCGATTGAAACCAGCCTTGCGCAAGAAAGTCCTCCATGCGGTTGATTATACCCGCAGTAACGATCGCCTAGTTTTAAATGTTGCCTTTGATTATGGTGGACGGGATGAAATAGTCTATGCTATTCAACGGATGATTCAAGATGGTGTCAAAGCTGAAGAAGTGACCGATCAGTTGATCAGTCAATACCTTTTCACTGCGGGTGTCCCTGATCCGGATTTGATCATCCGCACCTCCGGCGAATTGCGCGGGAGTAATTTCCTGATTTGGCAAGGAGCCTATTCCGAATGGTATTTCACACCCACTTATTGGCCTGATTTTGATAAGGAAGAATTAGGAAAAGCTTTAATTGAGTTTAGCCGCAGGGAACGTCGCTATGGCGGAGTAACTACCACGGATAGAGGATCCAATCCCCATGCTAGCTAAACGACTACTGGTTGTGATCATCTTGTTGCCCATTGGAGTATGGGCGATCAACCAAGGTGGTTGGGTGTTTGCATTAATGGTGGCACTGTTGGCGGGTATGGCTGCTTGGGAAGTGGGGAATATGTTTGCTCACAAGGGTTTGAAACCTGCCAAATGGGGAATTTCTTTAGGTGCTGCACTGATCGTGTTGATGCGGTATTATGGCGGGATCGAATCCTCCGCCTGGGCATTGAGTTTAGTCATCTTACTTAGTATGACCTATCATTTGATAGATTATGAACGGGGTCGTGAATCGGCAGCCAGCGATTTTGCCATTGATTTGATTGGATTAGTATATTGCGGATGGTTTATCGGGTATCTGGTTTCGTTGCGTCAGTTACCAGAGGGCAAGTGGTGGATCTTATTGGTTCTGCCAATCGTTTGGCTGGCGGATGGCGGTGCGTTTTTAATTGGTCAGAGATTTGGAAAACATGCCCTAAGCCCACGGTTATCTCCTAAAAAAACCTGGGAAGGTTATTGGGGAGGTGTGATCAGTGGCACTATTGGGGGATGGGGGCTAGCCGCCTTATGGATGATTGGAGCTGGTCCTGCCACTCATTTATCTCTCACTAAAGGAGCATTATTAGGTTTGATCCTCTCGGTTATTACTCCTTTAGGAGACTTAGGAGAGAGCATGATCAAGCGGGAAACTGGTGTAAAAGATTCTTCTAATATATTACCAGGACATGGGGGAATATTTGACCGAATAGATAGCTGGCTGTGGGCAGGGGTTATAGGATATTACCTGGTGATTTGGTGGTTGGGCTAAAGACCTTCCGGTGTCAATTGATATAATTTGGAAATGGAATGATCGGATCGTGCCTGAAGGATAATTCTTGTTTTATAAAGAAACACAATGGATAAAAATCGTCTAAGAGCCCGTTATCGCAAAATCCTGGTTTTTTTCGCCCGCCAGATAATCTGGTTTATCTATTGGGAGATATTCTTACCACGGATTGGTTTGCGGTGGCTAAGCAAACGAAACCGTTCCCAACGATTGCAGAATACAGCAGCTGAATTTCGTCAGTTAGCGATTCAGTTAGGCGGGGTAATGATCAAGGTCGGGCAATTCCTGTCAACTCGTCTGGATGTGTTACCGCCGGAAATTACCGAGGGTCTAGCTGGTTTGCAAGATGAAGTCCCCGCCGAGGATTTTGAGGAAATCAAACAAATTGCAGAAACTGAATTAGAGGGGAGATTAGAGGAAAAATTTGCTCAGTTTGACTCGTCTCCACTGGCAGCTGCCTCGCTTGGGCAAGTTCATCGTGCTTTATTGCTTGCGAGCGAAGAGGAAGGATATCCTTTTAGGAAAGTCGTGGTAAAAATCCAACGCCCTTACATAGAGCAATTGATTGCGGTGGATTTATCTGCATTGCAAAGGGTTGGCGAGTGGCTGCAGCGCTATGAACCAATCCGAAAACGGGTTGATCTCGAAGCTCTGATCAACGAATTTTCGGAATCGATTTGGCAGGAAGTGGATTATATCGCCGAGGGACAGAATGCGGAAAAATTCCAAGCAAATTTTATTGATCAAGAGCGCGTTCATGTTCCCCGTGTAGTTTGGGAATCCACCACTAAGCGTGTTTTAACTCTAGAAGACGTTTATGCCATTAAAATCACTGATTACGATGCGATCACAGAGGCAGGCATAGAACGTTCTGAAGTTGCTCAAGAGTTGATAGCAACCTATCTAAAACAAATATTTGAAGATGGGTTTTTCCATGCCGATCCCCATCCTGGTAATTTGTTCGTAACCCCGCTTTCCAATAATGATGAGCTCACTTGGCGGCTCACTTTTGTGGATTTTGGGATGGTTGGGGTAGTCCCAGATGAATTGCGCAATGGATTGCGTGAGTTGCTAATCTCGGTGGGTACACGCGATACCAAACGAATGGTGCGTTCTTTTCAGATGATGCGGGTGCTATTGCCAACTGCCGATGTAAGGCTAATAGAAGAAGCAGCCGACCAGCTTTTTGACCGCTATTGGGGCATGTCCATGAGTGAACTGAGCAAAATCAGTCCGCAAGAAATGCACCAATTTGCTGTCCAATTTCGTGACTTAATGTATACGATGCCCTTTCAATTGCCTGAAAATTTGCTTTTGTTAGGGCGAGCCGTCTCAATATTATCGGGGATCTGTACTGGTTTATACCCGGAGTTCAATGTCTGGAAACAGCTTGAACCGTATGCTCAAAAATTGGTCAAAGATGAAGCCGCTAGCAACTGGCAGTTTTGGTTAAAAGAGTTCGGAGATTTGGCTCGTACCTGGCTTGCTATGCCAGGACAAATCAGCCGTGTTTTAGAAATGGTGGAACGCGGAGAATTAAATCTCAAAGCAACTCAATCTGAATTCCAATTGAGACGATTGGAAGGGACAATTAATCATTTGTATCGGGGGGTAATTTTTGCTGCGTTATTGATCAGCGGTATCTTGTTATTGAATGCCGGCTATCTGGTTTGGGGATGGATTTGCATTGGAGGAGGGTTGTTAGCCCTCCTGCGATCTTTTTTAATTTGATTTAGTGAGTAGTTTTTTCCATTTGCTGCAAGGTTTGGTCAATCATGCTGCGCCAGGCAAGCAAAACCTCTTTACGGGCATTGTGACGATGTTCCGCAAATTCAGGCGGCAGGAATGCTTCGACGCTTTGGTGTATTTCTTTTCTGGCAGCTCGAAAATGTTCTCGTGCCTCTGGAGGAATACATTTATCAAATGGCATTTTACTACCTGTGGTTTTCTCAGTCATAAACACCTCACTTTCTATTCCATATTCATTATATCGCGAAAAGTGAGATGTTGATAGGACAATTTCAAATAGATCCTTATCACCTATTTTGCTTCAGCAATAATTGTATCGAGGGTTCTGATTACGTCGTTGGGTAATGGTTCAGGTTTATGATTTTCGAGGATTTCGAAGGCTTTTTCTCGAGCACGTTGGCGCATCGTCTTTGCACCCGCTTTTTCCCAGGCTTCGTAATTGTGCCGATCAAATAACCCCGGATACCAATCCTCTTTGTAATGTTTCCGAGTATGCGATGAGCCCAGGAAATCTCCATCTGGACCGATTTGATCGATAAAATCCAATGCCAGGGTTTCCGAATTGATCTCCAATCCTTTCATAAAGCTCTTGGTATAGGCAATTAATTCGTCACAAATCACAACCTGCTCAATCGAGTTGGTCATTCCGCTATCCAGGTAACCCACATCGTGAGCCAGTTGTGCCCCTGCCAGAGTTTCCAATAAAATCGAAAAGGCAGCTTCGGCAGCAGCTTGTTCATCGGGCTGTTTCGAATCACTGCAGCCGGTCAATCCAAAGATGGGTAAGCCATAGCGATGGGCTAATTCCACTAACATAACCCGGTTGTTGGGATCTCCATAGCTGTCAATGGTTGAGCGCATATCTAACATATCCGTGACTCCGCCAGTTAAGATCACCGGCGTGCCTTCTTTCTGTATTTGAGCGATCACCAAACCAGCCAACTCACCAGCATTCGCCAGAGCGATCGCCCCGGCTGCGGTGACGGGTCCCGAAGCTCCTCGTAAAACGACCGGTGTGTAGGTGGTGGGCAATCCTTTATCGGCACTGTAGAGCAGTTTTTGGAGGGCTTCTTGATTATGGCGCAAGGGATGGCTTACGTTAATATAGCCAGCACAAATCGGATGCCGTTTCAGTTCTTCTGCTCCCCCTACCACGGTCTCTGCCATTTTGATGGCATCTATCCAACCTGATAATTCCAGGGTTACGAANNGGTAAATCGTGAGCAATACAAAAAGACATTAAAAAGTCAATATTTGGGAGTGCATCGCAAACGGTGATCGCTTCCACAATATCCATAAGTGTGCCGGGTCGGCGATCGCCACTTCGTAAATCAATTACATTTGGACAATCCGAACCAATTCCAAAGAACGTATTGTAGCGTTCGAGTGGCATGACCCGTTTACCTTTGCGGTCATATAAAGTGGTTCTTTTAGGAGCCACGGATAATGCCCATTCTACCAAGCCGGGCGGGATGCGCACTCGATTCCCATCTTCAATGGTTAACCCTTTTTTCTTGAGCAATTCAAGAGCTTTAGGTTCGTATAAACGCACACCTGTTCTCTCCAATATCTCTAAACTGGCATTGTGTAATTGCTCCACCTGATCATCGGATAACTTACGGAAAAGAGGGGCGCTAATTTGGGTGTAATTACTTTGTAAAGTCATAGAATAACTCCTTATTGATTAATCGAATAGATCTAAGATTACTGGGCTCTTTCCCAGGCTGTTTTCAAAGCCCGCTTGACTAAAACCGGAACAACTGTTTTACGGTATTCTGCTGAAGCCCGTAAAACGTTGCTGCGCGGATGAGATTCTGCTTGAGCAAGAAGGGCGGCTTCCTGAAGAATTTTTTCGTCGAGCTGTTTGCCAACCAAGTGATTTTCTGCTTGGAGAGCCCGCATTGGGGTGGGTGCCACTGGGCCCAGAGCGATTCTTGCTTTGCTAATGGTTCCTCTTTCCAATTCCAGTTTAACCGCGCAATTCAGAATGGGCAATGTCAAGGCATTTCTACGCCCTAAACGTTGCCAACCAGTACCCCATTGGACAACCGGAATAGGAACGCGCACCTTCGTGATCAATTGTTGAGAAGGATCAATGATAGATACCCCGGCTGCCCGGAATAAGGTCTCCACTTTTTGCCAAGTAGATCCTTGCAGGCTGACAATGTATAGCTCTGCCTCTAAAGCTAAAGCCGCAATCGCACCATCGGCAGCTGGCATGGCTTGTACCAGATTGCCTACCCAGGTGGCGCTATTTTGCAGTGGCAGAGCTCCTACCGAACGAGCTGCTTCAGTCAGCATAGGGATTTGTTCTAGAACAAATGGATGTTCTTCAATTTGAGCAAAAGTCACAGCAGCCCCAATCTCTAGAAAATTCCCTGTGATATTAATTTGCTGAAGCTCGGGAATATGGTGAATGTCAATCAGAATAGGGGCTTCTTTTTTCTTTTTCCGTAAATCGGGCAATAAATCGGTTCCCCCGGCTAGAATGTGACCCATTTCTGGATATTCTTTAAAGGCTTGTAAAACATCCCCAATCGATTGTGGTTGTATTAATGTGATGGCATCCATATTTCAATTTATCCCTGCAAGATTGCCTTAAGGACTTTTTCGGGTGTAGCCGGAATAGAATAGATTCGCTTGCCGATTGTACGGCAAATCCCATTGATGATTGCCGGTGTGGAGGGCAGCATGGCTGCTTCACCCAACCCCTTTACTCCAAAAGGACCATAACGACTGGGGACTTCAACCAGGATGACCTTAATTTCTGGCATCGCTCCAAAAGTGGGGATTTGATAACTGCTAAATCCGCTTGTAACACCTGGAATAAATTCTTCCATGAGAGCTGCACCAAGACCCATCACCATGGCGCCTTCGATTTGCCCGGCTGCATCGGTTGGGTTGGCTGCCTTACCTACATCGTGAACTGCGACCATTCGAAGTACTTGAGTGAACCCCGTCTCAAGGTCTACTTGAACTTCAGCCAATTGTGCACCAGTGACAAAAAAAGGAGCATATTCAACCTGCTGATTTAGCGGAACCCGATCCGTCAGGTCGAACCATTCTCTCACCCGGCGTGATTTACCGATCCGTTCAAATTCTTCTGCCACTGCCGCCAAGCTTACTTTACGGTTGGGTTCCTCAATCATCCGAACCCACGCATCCTCCAAGGTTAGTGTCTCTACTGGCGCATCAATGAGTTCGGAGGCGACGCTGAATATCGCTTTTTTCAGGGTTGTGATGGTTTGATGGACCGCCCCTCCTACGAAATAAAGTGCCCGGGATGCACCTTGGATATCGCTGTTGGGTACTTTAGCCGTATCGGCATTGATGAACTCCACCAAATCTCGCTTGATTCCAAGGGTTTCTGCTGCAATTTGGCTGATGGCAGTTTGTGTCCCTTGACCATAATCGGGAGCAGAGGCGTAGATGACAATGTGTCCATCCAGTGCCAGTTCAGAGTGTGCTTCAACTCTTAAAGAACCGCCTTTGCCAAAGCGATACCACATTCCAGCCAGTCCGACACCCTGACGTAAAGGACTTTGTGAATTTTGTTGGTTAACCTCCTCAGTCTGGCGAATGAACTGTTTATAATAAGGCTTCATCTCTTCTAGTACGTTTTGATAGCCTAAGGTTTCAGCCAACGGATATCCTAGAAAGGAGATTTGACCGTCCTGGAGGCAATTTTGGAGGCGAAATTCCAATGGATCAACCTCTAATTTCTGGGACAATTCGTCTAAAGCACATTCTAAAGCAAAGGTAGACTGGGAAGTTCCAAATCCCCGAAATTGACCTGATTTAGGTCCATTGGTATAAACCGAGCGAGCCAACCCATCCACTGCTTGCCAACGGTAAGCACCCCCTGCAGCGGTTAAGGCATAATTAGGGATGTAATAGCCACCACTGTCGTATCCGCCGGTATTGGCATTGATCCTCACTTTTACACCGCTTAACTTGCCGTTTTTTGAAGCACCCATTTGGTAATGGACAGAATAAGGGTGCCGTTTGGGAGAAGCATCAAATGATTCCTGGCGGCTGTATATTAAGCGGACAGGCTGATGGGTGTGATAAACCGCTAGCGCCACAGCAATAAAGGGCCAGGGGTCTTGTTTTCCCCCAAAACTACCGCCAGTATAGGGTGTAATCACTCGCACTTTTTCTATAGGCATACCTAAAGCATTGGCAATATAGCGCTGTTGATTGTGAGGTTGGTGGTTTCCACCTACCACTGTGATACGTCCTTCTTCGTCTATGTACCCTACCAGCGCTTCGCGTTCAAGGGCAGCATGTTCAAGAAAGGCAGTCTCATAATGGGTCTCCAGCACTACTTCTGAATTTGAAAAAGCCCCCTCGAGGTTTCCATGTTTAACTTCAAAAGAGGAAAGGATATTTGAATCCCCGATAATGGGTGGAAAATGCTCACTGAGCGCTTCGTCCATGTTGAATGTGTGAGGTAAAGGTTGGAATTCACAATCAACAGCCTGCAGAGCCTCTTCGGCAATTTCTGCGCTTCCTGCCACGACCAGGAAAATAGGGGCAGCCAGCATCCTCACATTATCACCCAGTTTGGTTAAGACAGGCTCGGCAACACTGTAGATTTCAAATCCATTTTCCCCCGGAATATCTGCTGAAGTAATTATTTTAACCACACCGGGTATTTTTTGGGCTTTTTCAGTGTCTAATTTAATGATACGAGCGTGAAAATATGGACTCCTCCCAACCTTGATCTGAAGGGCATGGGGAAAGCGATAATCCTCGGCATATTTTGCTTTACCAGTGACCTTCTCCATTGAATCCGATCGCAATCCATTACCCCCTAAAGGTTGAAGATTCGCTGTGGATTGGTTAGCAGGAGAAGAAACCTCGCCGCGTAATTGTGCTGCAGCTTGTTCAACTGCCTGAGCAATGCGCACATAACCCGTGCAGCGGCATAAATTACCCTCCAATGCCTGGCTTATTTGTTGTGAGTTAGGGTTTGGAGTTTGCTCCAAGAGGGCTAATGCGGATAAAATCATACCTGGGGTACAAAAACCACATTGAACTGCTCCGGTTTCGATGAAGGCTTGTTGTAGCGGGTGCAAGATTTCCCCATCGCTCACCCCCTCAATGGTGAGAACTTCTCTTCCTTCCACGTTAGCAATCGGTGTCAGGCAAGACCGGATGGCTTTTCCATCTAAAAGTACTGTGCAAGCACCACATTCCCCTTCATAATCACACCCTTGTTTAGTGCCGGTTAGATTCAACTCATTCCGTAGGACATCCAGTAATGGAGTGAGGGGATGGCTGTTTACGGTAATTATGTGGTGGTTGAGGGTAAATTGGATTGGCAAGTCATTCTCCCAGCCAGAGGTGTGCGCACCTACCTTAGGGGTAAATCTGGAACAATTATCCTAATTATAGCGATCCCTAATGCTGACACAATAGCTAATTATAATGAAAAAATATTAGTGAATAAGGGTTAATTTGAATGATGCTCCTTAATAAAAACTCTTTTAGATGGTTTCTGGTAGACCGCTTATATGGGTGTATCTACAAACGAAAACGAGATATCCTCATAGAGCCCATCTCTCAGGTGTATAATCTCTTCAGGAAGAGAAATGCATGCATAAATTGGTCATCCTAGTTGATAGCACTGTTGATCCTCAAGCCCTTGAACAAGGCTGGGCAGAATTCCTTCACCAAGCCGAAGCAATGCCGAATTTACGCCAGGAAATGAGCAGCCGGGTAAATGTTCATTTATTCGGTTCATCCTCTTATCAACTCATGCACGAACTGATTTTCGATACAGCACAGGATCTCCATCAAGCCATGGCATCTGAATCTGGCCGCAATGCTGGACGTTTGCTTCAGTCAATAACGGGTGGAAAGTTAGTGCTATTCTTAGCTGATCATAAAGAAGATGATTTGGAAAACATTCAAAAATACGAATCGCAAAACGGAGCGCCGAAGAATTCGGCACAATAATTATTGGTATGCACCGGAAGTCAATATTAATGGTAGCTCTCGGATTATTATTGCTTTTTATCCTGGGTGGAGTTTTGACTTATCACTGGTTGGCGCCCAGTATGGAACGCTCCCGGAAATTGAGGCTTTATCTCACTGATCCCCAGGTACATACCGAATGGCTAATCCAATCTGGAACGCAATGCAGAGATGCGCCATTTCTTTTCCCGACCGATGGATTTATTGGCTACTTATGGGGTGATTCTTTTCGTTTGGGTCACCGCCATCAAGGGATCGATATTTTTGGTGGGAAGGAAGCTGGGCAGGTGGCGGTTAAGGCAGCTTATTCTGGTTATTTAACCCGTTTGGCGGATTGGAAAAGTTCGGTCATCATTCGCATCCCCCAAGACCCCTTCAATCCCCAACAACCAATCTGGACTTATTACACTCACATGGCGGATGCTGAAGGGAATTCATTTATTGTGGCAGATTACCCGCCTGGAACAACAGAAATTTATGTAGAAGCAGGAACATTGCTGGGGTATCAAGGAAATTATTCGGGAAATTCGGATCAACCCACTGGGGTCCATTTACACTTTTCCATTGTCAAAGACCATCATGGGAAATTCCTCAACGAGTTGGAAATTGGAAATACGTTGGACCCTTCACCCTATTATGGGTTACCGTTGAATGAAGAAACCAATCGAGATGAAGTACCTATTTGTAAATAGAATAGGAAGTTGATTATGAACGATTTTCAAGATCAGGTTGTATTAGTCAGTGGTGCGGGAAGAGGTATCGGAAAAGCAATTGCTCAGACATTCGTTGGACAGGGAGCAATTGTAGCAGCCGATGACCTGACGCCTGTGAATCTTGAGCCGGCTGTTTCCGAATGGCAGCACCAAGGCGGCAAGACAAAAGCCTATCTCTATGATATTTCTAAAAGGCTTCCTGCCCAAGCCCTAGTCGAGGAGGTTATCTCGGATTGGGGAAGAATTGATATTCTGGTCAATAATGCTGGGGTCGAACCGCATGTTTCCTTGTTGGAAATGGATGAATGGGATTGGCAGCGCACCTTAGATGTCAACCTCAGTGGTGCTTTTTATTTAATTCAAGCAGCTGCCCGCCAAATGCGTCAGACAGGAGGGGGTTGTATTGTCAACATAGCCTCGATTGCCGGACGCGCTTTTGGTCTTAAAGACCGGTCAGCTTATGTAGCCAGCAAGATGGGTTTAATCGGTCTTACGCGCGAAGCAGCCCGCGAATTGGCAGCTTATAACATTCGGGTGAATGCAGTTTGCCCAGGGGTGGTTGAAACGGAGATGACAGCCCGATTACGCCAGGATCCCCAAATGATGAAAGCCTGGTTAGAGACGATTCCTCAAGGGCGATTAGGAAGCCCATACGATGTTGCCAATCTCGTCCTGTTTTTATGCAGCCCAGCTGCTGCTTATATCACCGGTCAAGCGATTAACGTGGATGGTGGAAAAGTAATGTGTTAAAAGGTAGAACGTTGCGGCATCGCTTGCATATTCCTCCATCCCTATATCATCGCCGTTTTTTGTACCTATGGATCGGTTTGTTAATCTCTACTGCTGGTACCCAAATGCAGCTCTGGGCATTATTCTGGCATGTGCGCACTTTGACTCCCCAACCGATTGCTCTAGGCGGGATTGGTCTTGCCCGTATTTTACCCGTTATCATTTTCTCTTTGTTAGGAGGTGTGGCAGCGGATAAGTTCGATCGCCGTAAGATTTATTTTCTTGCTGAAGTGGTATTGACTCTTGTGGCTGCCACCTTAGCCTGGTTGACCTATCGTCAATGGATATCTTTATGGCATATTTATTTGTTAACCGCCATCCAAGCCACTGCCTCTGCATTTGATGGTCCAGCCCGCCAATCACTCGTACCGAATTTGGTTTCTAAGGATGATTTACCGAACGCATTCAGTATGACCTCGATTGCTGCCCAAACCGGTGCCATCTTAGGACCAGCGATAAGCGGTTGGATCATTGCCTATCTAGGGTTGGCATATCCATATTTCTTCAATGCCCTCTCATATTTAGCAGTCTTACTAGCATTAGTCATGATCGGTCCAGTTCCCCAACAAATAGTTAACAACCATGGTTCTATTTTCGATGGGGATGCGATTCGCGAAGGGTTGAAGTTTATCTTCAGCCAACCCCTCATATTTGGTTCAATGCTGTTGGATTTTTTTGCGACATTTTTTTCGTCTGCCAATACACTGATGCCCATTGTTGCCCGGGATGTGCTTCATGTGGGTGAGATCGAGTATGGATGGCTCTCCTCGGGGCAGGCAGTGGGGGCAGTGTTAGCTGCGTTGTTTGTTTCCCAAAGAAAAGTCATCCGCCATCAAGGACCGGTTTTTCTAATTTCTGTAGTGGTCTTTGGCTTTGCAACCATCATTTTTGGTACAGCCCGGGTTTTATGGTTAGCGATGATTGCGTTAATCTTGATCGGAGCTGCAGATGCGATCAGTACGATCATCCGCAACACAATCCGCCAACTGCTGACGCCGGATTATTTACGTGGGCGAATGACTAGCGTAAATCAGATCTTCTTCATTGGCGGACCTCAATTAGGCGAAGTGGAAGCCGGGTTGGTAGCACAATTCTTCGGAGTACCCATTGCGATCATCAGTGGTGGTGTTGGTTGTATTGTTGCAGTGGCTTGGATTGTCCGCCGTCTACCGCAATTGTGGCATTATGATGGAGTGTAGAGTTTTATTCCGGCTGTTTTTCGTTGTGTAAACTTTCCC
Source organism: Anaerolineales bacterium UBA4823 (assembly GCA_002402275.1). Lineage (GTDB taxonomy): Bacteria > Chloroflexota > Anaerolineae > Anaerolineales > UBA4823 > UBA4823. Next base: position 10,608 of record DHFN01000179.1, on the reverse strand, counting down.
ATTCGTTCATAAGCTGGTTGACCTGGTCTTGAAGATAAACGTATTCTTTTCCAAGTCTTTGGACTTGCACAGGGTCATTAGGAGGATTTTCAAGCCGGCGAGTCAATATGGCGATTTCCTTTTCAAGATCAGAGATGCTATTTTCAAGCTCTTCTAAGTGGGCGCGGCGTCGTTTTTCTGCAGAACTGACATTTTTCCTTGGGGTTTGTTTGAATTTTGGCGAGGCTGGGAGAGGGATGCTTAAATTAGCTTCTGCTTCGCGCTGCCAGCGGTAGGCAGAATACCCTCCCTCAAAGACGCGTAAACTCTTCTCATCTGGTTGGACTTCCCAAATTTGGGTGGCTAATGCGTCAATTAAATATCGGTCGTGGGATACCAATAAAATAGTCCCACTGTACTCACTCAAGACCTCTTGCAATACCTCTTGCGAGGGAATGTCAAGATGATTAGTGGGTTCATCCAATAAGAGCAAATTAGCCTTGCTAAGGGATAGTTTCGCTAATGCTAACCTGCCCCGCTCGCCACCCGATAATACCGCCACTTTTTTATATACATCATCCCCGCTGAATTGAAAGCGGGCTAGGAGATCGCGAATTTCAGCAGGCAATAAATGCTCGGCAACTCGCTCGATTTCTTGCATTAAGTTGTTTTCGGGGAGTAGATCTTCATGAGCTTGGGCAAAATAGGCGACATCCAGGCTGGCACCTAATCCGATTTCACCACTCCAAGGAGGAATAAATCCCAAGAGGGTTTTTAAGAAGGTGGTTTTTCCTGCACCATTAGGGCCAATCAGGGCAGCACATTCTCCTCGTTGAAGAATCAAATCGGGAACTTCAAATAATGGTTGGCGTTCCTCGGAATACCCAATTTTTAGATCGTATGTCCGTAATACTAAATCACCGGAACGCGCCTTAGGTTTTAGATTCAAACCCAGCGAAGGTAAGTGCTGCAGCGGGGAATGTAATCCATGCACTCGCTTGGTTGCTTCGTCAAGATTCATCATTTGGCTGGTTGCACCAGTTTCATTGGCTACCTCGGACCATTTTTTCCCCACTACTAATTCCATACCGCCTTTTTCGACAGCTTCCAGATAGCGGCTTAAACGTCTTAAACGACCTTTAGCTTGAAGTGTGTTTTGCCCGGAGATATTACGCCGGATATAATCCAATTCTTTTTCCAAACGTTCTTTTTTGGTTTCAAAGATTTGTTGGCGCAATTGCCAGCGTTCCCGGCGTTGATGTAGATAATCGGTGTAATTGCCCCGATAGACTTCAAGCCCGGTGGCGGACATTTCCCAAATTTGATTAACCACCCGATCGAGGAAATAACGATCATGCGAGACTATTAGAGCAGCGCCTTGCCATTGACCCAGGTAGCCTTCCAACCATTCTACAGCCTGAATGTCCAGGTGATTGGTTGGTTCATCTAAAACCAACAAATCCGGGTGAGCAAGCAACAGGCTCGCTAGAAAAGCCCGTGTTCGCTGTCCCCCAGATAATTGCTGGATGGGGCGGTGATAGTCAGATTCTTTAAACCCTAAACCCCGTAAGGTCTGACGGATGGTTATTTCATACTCATACCCCCCCATTTTTTCATATTTTTCCTGTAAAGCACCATATTCTGTAAGGATATTGTCAGGCGCAGCAGGGGAAGCCATCTGGAATTCTAAATGCTGCAGTTGTTGCTCGATCGCCAGGATTTCATTGATAGAAGACAGGCATTCCTCCCATAAAGTCTTTTCTCCATGGAGAGAGGCTTCTTGCGGTAAATAACCAATCTTGATATGGTGGGCATATTGGACTTTTCCCGAAGATGCTTCCTCTTCACCCACTAATATTCGCAAAAGGGTAGTTTTTCCAATCCCGTTTGCTCCAACAATTGCGATCCGGGCTTGAGGCGGGATATCCAGAGAAAGGTCTTTAAAGATATCCTGGGCTCCATAAGATTTGGACAATTTTTGAGCGCTCAATAAACTCATAGCCAGCTCATTATACCGTGTTATAATCTCGTTCAATAAGACTATGGACAATCGTACTGTTTCGAAACCTATCCAAAAGACAAATCCGATGCTGTTAATCATTTTGGTAATTGCATTTGCACTTGCCACCCTATTAACCGCATATTTTACTTTTATAACTACCAGAGATTTTGTCAGCTCCTGGCAGATGACAGACCTTGGCGGGGTCAATGTTCCCCAAAACACTCCTCAGGTAAGCGCTTCTGGAGTGATCACTGACACAACTGCACCCCTTCAATCGCTTGGCCCCACCCCAGAACCTTGGGATGGCGCCAGTCGGGTCACCTTATTAATTATGGGTTTGGATTATCGTGATTGGGCAGCCGGAGAAGGTCCCCCGCGCACCGATACGATGATTTTAATCACCATAGATCCTCTTTCCAAAACCATTGGAATGGTGAATATTCCCCGAGATATGTGGGTGGCTATTCCAGGTTTTGATTATGGGAAGATCAACACCGCCTATCAGTTGGGAGAAGCTTATAAACTCCCCGGTGGTGGTCCCGAATTGGCTATGAAAACAGCCGAAAAATTGATGGGCGTCCCCATTGATTACTATGCCCAAATTGATTTCAGCGCCTTTATCAAATTCATTGACGAAATTGGCGGAGTCAAACTGGACATTAAAGAGCCTATCAAGGTTGATTTGCTTGGCGATAACACCCAAAAGAAACTTAAACCCGGCGTCCAGGTTCTCAACGGACAGATTGCTTTAGCCTATGCCCGGGCACGCAATAGTGAAAACGGTGACTTCGACCGGGCAAAACGTCAACAAGAAGTGATCATGGCAATCCGTAACCAGATGTTACGGTTTGATAACCTGCCTCGCATGATTGCACAAGCACCGGTGCTCTATAAAGATTTATCATCAGGAATCCGTACAAACTTATCTCTTGATCAGGTGATCCGCTTAGCCTGGTTTGCCAAAGATATCCCCGAGGAATCCATCAAACAAGCCATCATAGGGCCCGAACAAGTAACCTTTTTTAAATCACCAGATGGTTTGGATGCACTCAAACCGATGCCCGATCAAATTCGGATCATCCGTGATCAGCTTTTTGCGGATAGCAGCATGCAAAGCCCGCTCGCAAACATGGCAACCATTGATCAGATGAAAGCGGAGGGGGCAAAGGTGCGTATCTTAAATGGCAGTTCATCGCCTGGATTGGCAGCCAGTACGATGGATTACCTGAAAGCTCAAGGGGTCAATGTGGTGGACACAGGGAATGCCGATTCTCTCTATAATGTTTCCGAGATCTACGATTACACGGGTAAACCGTACACTATCAAATTCATCTTGGAATTAATGGGACTCAATCCCAACCGGATATTCAGTCGTTACGATCCCACCAGCACAGTAGATGTAGTCATCATTGTCGGCACAGATTGGGCGAATAAAGCACCAACCCCCTAATGGATTTGGATGAGTTTATCAAGAAGGAGCATAATTAAGGATGCTCCTTCTTTTTATTGTCTATGAATAAGTGAGGAAATAATACCTAGGGATTCATTAACAAAACAAATCCATCCACGGAAGAGGGTCACGAATATCCTAATTTGGCTTGTTTGTTTATTCGCAGGTGTAAATCTAAGCATCATACTCCCTCAAGAATTCGATCATATTATTTCGAAGCGGAAATAATCCCTCATCATGCTACAATACAGGGGAAATGGCAGAGGAATTGAGATAATGGACACCCTCACTGGCTCAGTAAGCGGGATTGTATATTACAATGCTGAAAACGGTTATTGTGTCTTACGTCTCAAAGTGGAGGGACATAAACCCCTTCTTATCGGCGATCGTGATGAAGTGGTGGTGGTAGGAAATTTACCTCAACTGACCCCTGGAGAAACGGTGCGCTTTCAGGGGCAATGGACCCGTCATATCAAACATGGCTGGCAGTTTCAAAGTGAATTTTGTGAACAAATTTTACCCGCCACCGTGGAAGGGATTCGTCGGTATCTTGGTTCGGGTTTGATCAAAGGGATTGGTCCTGCTTTGGCAAAACGGATCGTAGATACTTTTGGACACCAGACTCTCGAGATCCTGGATACTCAACCTCAGCGTCTGCTAGAGGCACCGGATATCGGGAAACAGCGTTTACAAATGATCCTGCAAGCCTGGCAAGAGCAAAAACAAATCAAAGAAGTGATGCTCTTTTTACATAGTTATGGCATCAGTACTAACTTGGCGATTAAGGTTTACAAACAATACGGAGACCAATCTTTGTGGATTATTCAAAATGACCCATACCGTCTGGCGCAAGACATCTATGGGGTGGGGTTTAAGACTGCCGATAAACTGGCTCAAACTTTAGGTTTGCCCATTGATCACCCTAGCCGCATCGAGGCTGGGATTATGTATAGGTTATCTAGCATGAGCGAGGATGGGCATGTTTATGTTCCCCAAACGATATTGATTGAGAAAACCGTTGAATTATTAGGGGTATCCCCTGAATTGATTCCACCAGCACTTCAACGCTTGGTTGAGAATGGTAGATGTTTTGTGGATCCACAAGTTGTTTCCACAAAAGCTCTCAAACAAAAACCAGATGGAGTCACCGAAACCGTACCTCCTTATGGATCCCCAGCTTGGTATCTGGCACCTTTTTATTATAGTGAAAATGGGATCGCCCAATGTTTGTCCGTCCTTAATCAGGCGAACCCCGTTCATTTTTCATCCTCGCTCCTCCAGAAAATCAGCTTAGAAAATACCTTGACTGAGGAACAGGAAAGCGCCGTCCGCACCGCCTTACAACACCCCATCACCATTTTGACGGGAGGACCCGGAACAGGTAAAACCACCTGCCTAAAAGCACTAATTCAGATTCTAGAACAGCAAAAAATGACTTACGCTTTTGCTTCTCCAACTGGCAGGGCAGCCAAACGGTTAGCTGAGGCAACCGGTCGCCCAGCAAGCACAATCCATCGTTTGTTAGGATATTCGCCAAAAGAAGGATATAAATATCATACTGGTCATCCTCTTCCGATTGATTTCCTGGTTTTAGACGAGGTCTCGATGTTGGACTTGATGGTGGCATACGCTTTATTTCGAGCATTACGACCAGGTACACATATCTTGCTAGTGGGGGATACCGATCAGTTACCGTCCGTTGGAGCAGGAGATGTCTTACGCGATATGATTGACAGCGGGATGTTCCCAACCACGAAATTAACTCGCATATTTCGACAGGCTGCTGGTTCCCAAATTATCACCAATGCCCACCGGATCAACCATGGTGACATGCCGTTATTTCAAAATGGGGAGCAATCTGATGCTGATTTCTTTTTGTTTCCAGCTGAGACAGCGGAAGAAGCAGCTCAATGGGTCGAAGAGGTGGTTTGTCGGCGCATTCCAGCTCGTTTTGGCTATGAACCGCGTCAGCAAATTCAGGTTCTTTCCCCGATGTACAAGGGAGCGGCTGGTGTGCATGCGTTGAACAGCCGATTACAAGCATTATTGAATCCGCCCACTAACCTGAAAGCCGAGAAAATCCTCTTCGGTCAACTCTTTCGGGTGGGGGATAAAGTGATGCAGATGCAAAATAACTACGATAAGAATGTCTATAATGGGGATATTGGCTGGATTAAGGGGATTAATCCCCAAGAGAACACATTGACCGTGATGATTGATGGACGTTCAGTTGAATATGATTGGAGTGAGGCAGATCAGTTAACCCTCGCGTACGCAGTTTCGGTCCATAAAGCTCAGGGTTCTGAGTTCCCTGTAGTGGTTCTGCCGATCATCACCGCTCATTATATGATGTTGCAACGAAATTTAATCTACACCGCCGTGACACGGGCTCAGAAATTATGTGTGTTGGTCGGGAATAAGCGCGCAATTGGGATTGCGGTGCGCAATGATAAAGTTACCCAGCGTTTTACGGCACTGGATTGGCGTTTACGGATTGGATTAGAGAAGGGTTAGGGGGGAGAAAATTCCAGAACCAAAATTCCCCAGTATTTCTCTCCACTTGCGGTAGTGCAGGATGGGGAGCTCAGATCCATCACTGGTTCACCTCCACTAGCTAACCGTAATGTATAGAGGATACCGGGGGTCATAGTGAAATCGGCGTAGCCTTTTCCTTTTTCTGGTTTTAAGCCGGTAAAGAAATGGTTCTCTCCACCTTGCCAATTAATGATGAATTCCACACCAGATAATTCTGCTCCGGTAGCATCCCAAGTATAGACTTGAATGAGGTTTTGACCGATGGTTGGATCGCAGACCGAATCGCGTTTGCTTAATTGAAAGTGCAGGGGTGCAGTGGGTGTGACCTGTGGGGAGGGAGATGACAATAACTCTTGACTCGGGTTAGGATATTCGCTCCCTGTAAGAGTCAGCTGGCTGGTTAGCTTCGGGGTGACTGTGATTTCGATCGGGTTTATTTCAGAAGCTTGGGTTGCTGATTGGGTTTTCGGAGGCGAGTTGATAATGGACGTGGGAGGTGCCAGAATGGTGGCTTGTGCCTGTGCCAGGCTGATAGCCAATAATCCGAGAGCACGAGATTCTTCAAACGGTTTCCCCTCCGCTAGCCAGCGTTGGGCTTGTTCCGCCAAACTGCGATATGGGTCGTCATCTTTTAATAAGGCTAGGCGAGCTCGCGCACGAACTAAGTCTCGGTCAGCATTGTAAGCAATGGCAATCAAGGCACGATAGCGGTCTTTGGCAGCCGGATCAAGCATGGCAGGGGCAATGTCGGTATAACGAACCGGCTGGATTACCAGAGAATAAATTAATCCAATTCCCAATCCTAGGAGAAATCCAGTTAATAGATACAGTGAACCGCGTGATTGATTCATGGGATAGGTGTGGTAATAAGTGGGGTAAGTTCTTGAACTGCTGCCAACAATTCTCGCATCATTTGCAGGTCGAGGTCGCTATAACCTTGTTGTTCAGCAAACAGGATTGCCTTTTGGATGGTATCAACCGGTTGAGTATTCCCGAGCAAGGAGATGCGGGTGATGGCGCTGGCAAGATTATGGTCCGCGTGGTAAGCTTCCGCAACCATCAGGACAACATCGCTCTTATAATCAATTCGCAGGTTGTCGGGCTGGATATTAACTTTCTGATTTGGCGCGAGGTACCAACCGTAAGCTAGGCTGGCTGCGATTCCGAGCCCCATCATAATGAAAAAGCGCATCCATCGTCTAAACATGAAATAATTCTGCCACAAGTTCTCTAATCGGGCAAGTGAAAACCATACGAAAGCGGAAAGTTGGGTACTTTACAGGCGAAAACATTATTTGTGCAGAAGGTTTAGACCTTTAGGGCTGATTGAGTAAAGATTTCTCGCTTCGCTCAAAATGACGACCGCTTTGTCATTTCGAAGGAGCGCAGCGACCGAGAAATCTTGCCTGCACATTACGCACACCCGGCTTATTGAACCAAGAATTTCAACGCATTCACATTCGGTTTGCCTGCGGTAGGATTTCTCGCTTCGCTCGAAATGACAAGGGAAGG
>DHFN01000179.1:0-3121 GCA_002402275.1 Anaerolineales bacterium UBA4823 | reverse complement strand
GAAATGACAGTAGGTTTGGTCGGGAACTAAATTAAAAATTCAAACGTCTTTAGGATAGTATATCTAAAAGGAGTGCAAGAAAATGAAAGAGTTTGTTCAGATATTATCTATCATATCCATAGTACTGGCACTGACAGGCTGCCAAAATATCCCTGTTACGCCGGCTCTCGCCCAAGTCGCACAGTCTGAAAAACCACGCCTTACCACACCTCAGGCTCCCTCCACTGATTTGGCAGCTTTGGTCTCTGGAAATAATGACTTTGCTTTTGATCTCTATCACAACCTCATCCAAGAAAAAGATGGCAACTTCTTTTATTCTCCTTATAGTATTTCCTTAGCGTTAGCCATGACCTATGCCGGCGCTCGGGGAGAAACCGAAACGCAAATGGCACAGACGTTACACTATCATTTAGCGCAAGAACGTCTGCATCCGGCTTTTAACAATCTTGATCTATATTTTTCCAGTTTAGGTGAAGGCGCTCAGGGGAGCGACAATCAGGGCTTTCGCTTGCATATCGTTAATGCATTGTGGGGACAAACTGGTTTCACTTTCCTGCAAGATTTTCTTGACCTGCTTGCTCAAAATTATGGTGCCGGCATCCGCTTGCTTGACTTTGCTGCCAACTCAGAGGCATCCCGCCAAACCATCAATGATTGGGTTAGTCAACAAACGGAAGGAAAAATCACCGATGTAATCCCAGCCGGGGCAATAGACGAGCTGACCCGCTTGGTGCTCACCAATGCCATATATTTCAACGCAGCTTGGGCACATCCCTTTGATGAAAACCAGACTTCTCCAGCGCCTTTTTATTTGCTAGACGGAAACCAAAAAGAAGTCCCGATGATGCAAACCACATCTTCTTACGGAACATTCGGTGGGGATGATTATCAAGGGGTAACATTATCCTACGATGGCAACCAATTAGAGATGGTGATTCTTATGCCAAAAAGTGGAAAATTCGACCAGGTTGAAAAAGAGTTGACCGGAGAATGGTTAACTCAACAGCTAGCTGGGCGTGAATTCCATAAGGTCGAACTGTATATGCCAAAATTCAAAGTGGAGTCGGATTTCAGTCTGGTCAAATCACTCTCAGCATTAGGGATGCCAATTGCTTTTTCAGATCAAGCTGATTTTTCGGGAATGGATGGAAAACGTGATTTGAGGATCAGCGACGTGGCTCATAAGGCTTATGTAGCGGTTAATGAGGCAGGAACTGAGGCAGCCGCTGCCACTGCTGTAATTATGGGACTCACTGCAGCGATGCCAGAAACAATAGTGCAAATCACCCTTGACCATCCCTTCCTTTTCTTCATTAGGGATGTCCAAAATGGTTGTATCTTATTTGCGGGGCGGTTGTTGAATCCAAGCGATTGAAGCGAGAAAGACTAATTCAGTATCGAGATTGTCCCACAAGAAGGTTGTTACTCCGGGCGAAACGAGAGGTCTTTATATACAAAGCTATCTCGCTTCGCTCGCTATGACATTTATTGGCTGTTGGTCAACCTCTGACATCGTAATCCCAATCAAAATTAGACCGTTTTGCCTTACCCATCAATCTATTATAGATAAAACCAATAATAGATTTGGAATTTATATTCTTTTTATCGCTTTTTCCCGATTATTGACATAAAATTAGGGAGACCCTGATAATTAGAATAATTGTCGGGTGTAGTTACCAAAAGATAAAAATCCAGGGAAGAGAGCATCCGGATTTGTGATGACGACTACTTTTGCGATCAGTAACCAGAAAGGGGGCGTAGCCAAAACCACCTCCTGCTTTACAATCGCTGCTTGCCTGGCTGAGATGGGAAAGCATACACTGGTTGTGGATTTAGACCCCCAAGCGCATCTGACTATAGCGGCTGGTTATGACCCCGATCAAATAGAGCAGAGTGTAGCAGACCTGCTTCTTCTAGAAAAGCAAACCTGCGATTGGAGTCAATTTCTATTACCAACTGCTCAGCAGAACTTGTACCTTTTAGCAGCTGACTTGCGTCTGGCTCAGGTCGAACGGCAAATTGGGGAGCGGCAGGGATATGAGGTTCTCCTCCAGGATGCCCTTGAACCTTTAAAGAACAGCCTTCCACTGCCCAATTCCAGAGACAATTTTCTCTCTTTTGGTTTTGATTATATCTTGTTCGATTGTCCTCCCTCAATGGGCACTATAACCATTTTGGCTTTGACTGCTGCGAATTGGGCGCTGGTGCCGCTCCAGGCGGAATACTTTGCTTCCAGAGGGCTGTACCGTTTATTAGATGTGATCGAAGCAGTTCAGGAACATACTAACCCGGCTCTCGATTACGCCATTTTTGTGACTATGTATGACGGACGTAATCGAATTTCACAAAAGGTTTTCGAAGAAGTACACCAACACTTTGAAGAGAAGATATTAACTACTCCTATTCGAGTAGATACTCGTTTGCGCGAATGCTCAATTGCTGGTGAACCAGTCACCCTCTATGCCCCTCACACCCGCGCCAGTCAAGAATACCGCATTTTGACCAATGAACTGATAGAATATATCCAAAGCCAGGAGCAAATAAAATGAACCAGAAGAGGAAAAAAGTCGAAGAAACTTTAGGCAGCTTATTTTCTAACCCAGGAAAAACAGTCCAACTAGAGACCAAGGCGGACGAGACTCCCATTCAACCAGCCCAGAATGAAAATAATATAGAAGTTGTAACTGAAAAGAGTGGATCCGAACCAGTTGGATTAACCAAAGATGAACCAGAAGGGGCAATCCCTGATTCATCCAAAATTGATGCAGTACTAAATCCACCCACCCAACCGAGACCGCCAGCGTCTGAGAACAGGAAAAAAGACCAAACCGGTCAGATGAAGTTGGAAAGCGAAGGAATTCGTCAACTAGTAGTTTTCAAGCTGGGGGATGAAGCATTTGGTTTGCCGATCGATCGAGTGGAAAGCATCATAAAAACCCAATCTATTACGGTTGTTCCCCATTCACGTTCGTATGTAGTGGGGGTTACTAACCTGCGAGGGACTGTATTACCTGTCATTGATTTACGCCGCCGGTTTGGATTACCGGTTATTCAGGAGGACGATCAGCAGCGCATTGTTGTGGTTTCTCATCAGGAAGAGAAGGTTGGGTTGTGTGTGGAT
>DHFN01000190.1 GCA_002402275.1 Anaerolineales bacterium UBA4823 | reverse complement strand
GCGATCATCTTGTAAGAGCGTATGGGCATACTTATGGCTTACCCTATACTTTGACTAATTGCAGCAATAATTATGGACCGTATCAATTTCCTGAAAAGCTAATCCCCTTGATGATAATGAATGCTCTGCAAGGGAAACCATTGCCAGTTTATGGGGATGGACAGCAAGTGCGGGATTGGCTTTATGTAGAAGATCACTGTGAAGCGATTTGGACTGTATTAAGAAAGGCTAGCCTGGGAGAAACCTTTAATATCGGTGGAGGGAATCAACCTTCCAATTTGACCGTAATAGAGACGATTTGTGACGTCTTAGATGAGTTAAAACCAAATTCTCCATTTTTACCCCATAAAAGTTTAATGCAGTTTGTGTCTGATCGCCCAGGTCATGATCGCTGCTACGCGATGGATATTCGCAAGATTCGAACAGAACTAAATTGGACACCCCGTCATCCTTTACGGGATGGATTGTTTGAGACTGTAAAATGGTACCTCGATCATTTAGATTGGGTGGAAAAGATTCAAATGCGGAATGATTATCAGGACTGGTTGGACAAGAATTATCAAAAAAGAGGAGGAAGTAAATGAAGGGGATCATATTGGCGGGTGGGAAAGGGACACGGCTCTATCCATTGACGATCAGTCTTAGCAAACAGCTCCTCCCAGTCTATGACAAACCGATGATTTATTATCCGTTGACAATGTTGATGTTGGCTGGGATTCGGGAAATGTTAATTATCAGTACCTCCGAGGCGTTACCCCAATTTCAAAATCTAATTGAAGACGGCGGGAAGTGGGGGTTGAAAATTGAATATGCTGCCCAACCTGAGCCCCGCGGGCTGGCGGATGCGTTTCTCGTGAAGCCGCAATTCTATCTGGGTTCGCCTGTTTGTTTGATTCTAGGGGATAATATCTTCTTTGGGCATGGTTTGTCCACTCAACTTCAAAAAGCAGCTCAACTGCAACAGGGTGCACTCATCTTCGCTTATGCGGTGAAGGATCCCCACCGCTATGGTGTGGTGCAGTTTGATTCATTGGGTAAGGCTTTGAGCATAGAAGAAAAACCTCGAAAACCTCGCTCTACTTATGCTGTACCAGGGATGTATTTCTACGATCAACAGGTATACGATTTGGCTAGCCAACTCCAGCCATCTGGGCGCGGCGAATTAGAAATTACGGATTTGAATCGCCTGTACTTGCAAAAAGGTCAATTGCATGTGGAGGTATTGGGACGGGGGGTTGCCTGGCTCGATGCCGGAACGCACGAATCACTCCTGCAAGCCGCGAATTTTGTCCAGACCGTGGAAGAACGGCAGGGGATGATGATTGCCTGTCCGGAGGAAATTGCTTACCGGATGGACTATATTGATGCTGCTCAATTGCGATCCTTGGCTGAGAAAGTCAATAATTCGTATGGCGAATATTTACTGCGGATACTTGAGGAAGAAAAATAACATAGGTACTACGGGTATTTATCTACATATTCAAGGCAACTATTCGGGGATAATTCCTCTCCATGTCAAAAATCGTCCCTGAAACAGAACTACGAATAAACCGAAGGTGTTGGTTGAGCCAAAAACATCTTGAGGATTACATAGAGAAAGAATGTAAACTCGTGTTATTATAAATTTAAACAAATAGATCAAAAGGAGAGTTTGGTTTTGTTTTGGCATTCGTCACAGAAGGTTTATTTATGGTTATGGAAGACAAGTTCTCAGAAATTCGTCAAAAAGCTTTACCTATACTAAAACCGTACATCTCGCGTTTGGCGGTTTTTGGCTCAATTGCACGCCAGGATGCCACAGACACAAGCGATATAGATTTATTAATTTTGCTAAAGCCATCCCATTCCAGACCAAAGCTAGGATTGTTTAAATGGATAGAGATTGAGGAAAAACTAAAGGCAATTTTAGGGCGTGATATCGATTTGGTTAGTGAGGAAGACATTAGCCCCTATATCCGGCCCTATGTTGAAAAAGACAAAGTGATAATCTATGAAGAAAGATGATACTGTTTTTTTACATCATATCCTCGATGCGATTGATGCTATCTACACAAGAGGGATGACAGCAGATGAATTTACTCATAATCCTATAGTTGTATAAAATCATATATCAAGATCGCAGGAAAGCAAGTCCATAATAAAATTCAAAAATGATCTCCTAAATGTGATGCGGACACTCTTATTTGGTAAATTTGGACAATTAGGTTGGGAATTACAGCGCTGCCTGGGTTGTCTGGGCGAAGTTCTCGCGCTGGATTACCCGGAGATTGATTTGCAGAATCCAGCTTCGGTAAGGGAATGGGTGCGAAAAGCCACTCCAGATCTAATTGTGAACGCCACTGCCTATACAGCGGTGGATAAAGCCGAATCTGAACTGGATGTGGCGATGGCGATCAACGCTCATTCGGTAGGAGTTCTGGCGGAGGAAGCGGAACGACAACGTGCTGCTTTGATCCACTTTTCTACTGATTATGTCTTCGATGGCAACAAAGGCAGCCCTTATGTGGAGGATGATATACCGAACCCACTTAATATTTATGGGCAAAGTAAACTAGCTGGCGAGCGATTGATCCAGGAATCAGGGGAAAGTTACCTTATTCTGCGTACTTCTTGGGTCTATTCTTTACGCAGAGAGAATTTCGTGACCAGGATATTAGACTGGGCGCGCAACCGCACCTCATTACGGGTGGTGGATGATCAGGTCGGCAACCCAACCTGGGCGAGGGCATTGGCAGAAGTCACAGCGATGTTGCTAGCTCGGGTTCAAGGTGAGCCTTATCTATGGATAAAAGAACGAAAGGGAATTTACCATTTGGCTGGTTCTGGAATCGCTAGTCGTTATGAGTGGGCGCAAGCTATTCTCGAGAGTGATCCTCATCAGAAACAGCAAACGGTTCAGGAAATATTACCCGCAAAATCAGCCGATTTTCCCACACCAGCTCGACGCCCATTATATTCCGCCTTAAATTGCGATAAATTTCAAATGGTGTTTAATTTGCAATTACCGCCTTGGCAAGAAGCATTGAAATTGGCATTGGAAGATTTATAATTACTATTGATGTATCCAAGAACTCCACAAGAAATTTCTCCCTATGCCAGAGCTTGCCTAGATGCTTTGGAAAAACAAGGATTAACCCAATATATATCACTTGGGGGTGCCTTCGCCCTAGCATATTATGATGAATACCGCTCCACTCATGATGTAGATGCCTGGTGGATTGAGCCCCTTCCAGATGAGTTACAGAAAAGTATCATAAAGACGATTGAGGAGTCATTACAAAATTTTGGTAAAACCCGCCTAAGACAATGGGGGGATGTAGTCAGTGTTGAATTAATCTTGGAAAATCAAACCAGATTCAGCTTTCAAATTGCCAATCGATCAGCACAATTAGAAGAAACCCTTATGGCACCATGGCCTCATGGAGCAAGGCTGGATTCTCTCCCTGATTTGGTGGCAAGCAAGATGGTTGCTTTAGTTGCACGCGGCGCCCCGCGTGACTTTCGCGATATTTATCAGCTTTGTCAATCAGGGTTATATAATGCTGCGGGCTGTTGGGAATTATGGCAAAGACGTCAATCCCTTATAAATGAGGATAGAACTCTGGACCGAGCAAAATTAGCTGTTCGCACTCATCTTGCACGGATAGAAAGGGCCCGTCCTTTGGAGGCAATCGCTGATCCTCATCAAAGAACTGAAGCGGAACTGGTGCGGCGCTGGTTTGTTCAGGAGTTTTTGCGAGATGTTTAAGATTGATGGGGCATTGTATCCAGACCAGGAGCCCCCCGAGAATTTAGAAACCTTGGGCGATAAGATTGACTTCGTTGCCCGGCTCTGCGGTGCCTGGGATTTTGGCATCTTACCGGATATCGAAACTGTGCGGGAATTGCGTCGTCCAGAATGGCGGGAAGCGATTGATGCCTGTCAATTGCTCACTTCACCCACTTATCACTTGCTGCGAACCTGGCAGGGATTACCAGAAGCGCCGTTTTTGGGAAGTGTCCCGGCTTATATCCGCGAGGATCCAAACTTGGAATATGTGTGATGCAATAAATGAGATTCTTAAAAACGTAATTAAACATAAAAGCAATGTAAATGACCACGGGGAAAAAACAAAACCCAACTTGGGTCTCATAGCTCTGCTTACTCTTTGGGCAGTTTGGATTCTACGGAGCGGGTATTGGCTATGGCTGGAGATTGCCAATCCATTGATGACTGCCAAAAGAATCGGGCTTGGATTTTGTTTTGTCCTTTTAACTTCATTTGGAGGTTTAATCCTTTATACCCTTTTTCAGAAAGTTAAACAGCCAACTCTTGCCCTTGCCTTCATTCTCGGCGGTACTTTTCTTATTCGACTGGCTTATATAACACTCATTCCTACCAGACCGCAATCTGATTTCTTAGTCTATCATTCAATGGCAATACAATTTGTTCAGGGGGATTATCAAAACAGTTACGACCGTCCGATGGGTTACCCATTGCTTCTATCTATTTTTTATCGTTGGTTGCCGGATGCTTTGGCTGGACGATTGCTCAATGTATTTCTTTCTACACTTATCGTTCTATTGGGTTATTTTCTAGGAAAGAGAATCCATAGCAGTTCGTTAGGCTTGATTTCTGCATACTTATTAGCAGTGTATCCCGCTGAAATCATGATGACCAGCGTTTTGGCAACTGAGACCGCTGCCTCCCTTTGCATCACGGCAGCTTTCTTGAGTTTCCTTAGCAATCAAACAAAGAATGGAAGTAAGCTAGCTGTAGTGTTTATGGGCTTTTCGTTAAGCATTGGTTTTATATTGCGGACAGCCTACTTGATTTATTTCCCTTTATTTTTGCTTCTCATCGCATGGCAGGAGCGAAAGGTTCTCAAAACCATGTGGAGCAAATTGTCCTGCACCTTGTTGAGCTTCGTGATACCAATTGCCTTATTCCTGACCTATTGTGCTACACTCTTGGGTGGATTCTCCTTCAAGCCCCTTTCATCATCAGTAAGTTACTTTCCCTTTTTAGCTGGAACGGGTAAAATTGTAAACAATTCTTTTGCTAAGGATTCAAAAATTTACTCTAGCTGGCCAGAGAACAAGCGGGCGATTTTGTCGTTTAACACCGCCTGGGATCGCATTCGTTCGAACCCATTAAAAGCTATCCGGGTTGCGATAGAGAAGATAGATAGCATGTTTGGATCAGATCGTTATGCCTTAATGTGGTCTTTCGATTCTGTAAAAACAAGGTTGAGCAAAGTTCAATTATTGACCTTACGAATGGGTTTTACGGTTTGGGCACAACTCACCAAATTGGCTTTACTCCTGTTTGGGGGAGTAGGATTGATCTATTTTTGGAAGACAAATAGAATGGTCTTATGGGCTATAGTCTCATTGATTTTAGTAACTCTTTTGCCCCATCTTATTTTGGAGGCACAGGGCCGCTATCGCCATCAGCTTAATCCCACCATGGCACTTCTCGCTGCAGGAGGTTTGATGTATGTCAGGGAGGTTGTACGAGCAAAGCGGATCACTAGCAATCCATTTTGATACATGGTAGTATATTTCCTTGAAACGCACTTTTTCTAAATTCCGTAAATTATTTTATATCCCAGCCTCCATACGAATATTAATTGATTATCGAGATGCGATTCGCGTTCTAACTTGGAAGGATTTCCAGGCACGTTTTCGAGGTTCAATTTTCGGCATTCTCTGGGCATTAGCTCAACCGTTGTTGATGATGGTTGTTTATACATTAGTTTTTTCATATTTTCTCAAGGTTCGGTTTAACGCAAGTGATTCACCGTATATCTTTGCGGTTTATTTATTGTGTGGTTTGGTCCCTTGGAATGCCTTCAATG
>DHFN01000174.1:2528-3101 GCA_002402275.1 Anaerolineales bacterium UBA4823 | reverse complement strand
CGAACATCGAGGGCAAGGGAGAGATCACCATCCGCCAATTAGTGGTGAATGCCTTGCGCATGCGTCCTGACCGTATTGTGATGGGGGAGTGCCGTGCTGGAGAGGCTTTGGATATGCTGCAGGCAATGAATACTGGTCACGATGGCTCCATGACCACGGTTCACTCCAATACTCCACGTGATACGCTGCGCAGGATCGAAACGATGGTTCTGATGGCTGGAATGGAACTGCCATTGAAAGCCATTCGTGAACAAGTGGCATCTTCAATCGAGTTGATCATTCATTTGGAGCGCCTTAATGATGGAACACGCAAAGTGGTACAGATTTCAGAGGTTCAAGGTATGGAAGGTGATACGATCGTAATGCAGGACCTGTTCACATTCAATCAAACCGGTATTGTGAACGGGGTAGTGAAGGGCAACTTAAAAGCCACTGGTTTGCGTCCGCAATTTATGAAAAAGTTGATCGCACATGGTATTGAGATCCCGGCGAGTGTATTTGCAAAATAAACCACGCCCGAATTTGGAATTATTTGCAGGGGTTGTAATTTCAGGTTAGCGATCCCGTCTCGTA
>DHFN01000174.1:0-2516 GCA_002402275.1 Anaerolineales bacterium UBA4823 | reverse complement strand
TTATTTTGTGGAATATTCTATTTATCATTAAGACCCATAGCGGACCCGGATTTCTGGTGGCATTTGCGCACAGGTCAACTGATTGAACAGACTCAGCAAATACCCAATGCGGATCCATTTTCATTCACAGTTAATGGAAAACAATGGGTTACTCATGAGTGGCTTTCAGAGTTATTCATTTATAAATTATTTAGCATTGGGGGTTTTGGATTACTGATCATTGTTTTTTCTGGAATAATTACCGCATCCTATTCTTTTGCTTATCTGCGCTGTTCAGCAAAATCAAAACCATATATCGCGGGATTTGTGCTTCTTTTGGGCGCCCTATCTTCAGCACCCATATGGGGTGTGCGTCCGCAAATGTTAACCCTTTTGTTTGTCAGTATTTTTTTATTCTTGCTGGATCGATATCGTTGTAATGGAAATATCAAAACGCTTATTCCCATTCCGATTATTTTAATGGTATGGGTTAATCTTCATGCGGGTTATATGGTTGGAATTGTGATCGAGGCTATTTATATAATTGGTTATCTACTGGAAAATTTGATTTCCAAGATTCGGAAAAAAGAAAAATTTCACGCAGGGTCACAAAAGACTCTCTGGATTCTTTTCGGCGTACTGATCACCAGCATTTTGGCAACTCTGCTGAATCCAACAGGTTTTCGGATCTTCACTTATCCTTTCCAGACCCTGACCGATTCTGCCATGCAAAGCCTGATTACCGAGTGGTTTTCACCTGACTTCCACCAGGTGATTTGGCAACCATTTGCGGTCATGCTCCTGGCGCTACTTTGTGTGGGGATAATCGGAAATCGCCCCATTTCAATAACAAATATTCTCCTTACTTTGGTGTTTGGGTATGGGGCGCTCCGATCCATGCGCAATATTCCACTATTCGCGATCGTCGTAATTCCTGTTTTGGCAGAACGATTTAGTTACCTAATAAAATTCAGGTTAAATGCGCATGAATACACTCGTTATTTTCGTTTTATTTCTGCCGTGGTAATTTGTGCGCTAGCAGTAGTCATGGTCATGGGCTTTATCCAGGTGACCCATAATCAACAAAAATCAGAAGCAGAATCCTTTCCTAAAGATGCAGTGGACTGGATCATTAAAATCAAACCCAGGGGTAATATCTTTAACTCTTATAACTGGGGTGGGTATTTCATTTGGAGGCTCTATCCGGAATACCGCGTTTTTATTGATGGCCGTGCTGATCTATATGGAGAAGAATTTGTATTCAATTACACTGGAATTTACTTTGCAAAACCCGGTTGGGAAGAAAAACTCGATCAAGAGGGAATCCGAATTGTATTTGTAGAATCTGATTCCAGGCTTGCGGGTGTCCTTCGAAATTCTTCAACATGGAAAAAAGAGTATGAAGATGACAGTAGCGTGATATTTCTAAAAGAATAATCCAGATACATCTTTATTGTTAAAAGAGTTGAGCGAGAAATATGAGAGATAAATTCAAGGTGCCGTTCTCTAATCTGAATTTTGACAAATGGCAAAATCTGCTTCTTGTTGCATNNTGGAGTTGACTACCTGGCATTTTGGAGTGCTGGAAGAATAGCAGATGATAAAGGGTATGCAGAAATTTACGATCTTGAAAATCTTAGAAGTATCCAAAATCAGGTTCTCGAAACCTACCATATGGTGGAAAAAGGCATAGAGTCAAATATCCAAACTTTTCCTGCACCGATTTTATCTTTTTTTATTATCCCCTTTCAGTTGTTATCCAGGGTCAATCCTAAACAGAGTTATTGGATATGGACAGGCATTAACCTGGCGGTATTAATCGGATATTTATTTTTCTTCCTTCGAAGAACATTCCCTGTGAATACCCCTCTTTCTTCTGCGAAGCAGATGCTCTTGCTCATGCTTTTTTCCTATCCTGTGTTTGTGAGCTTAACCGAAGGGCAGGTCGAGGTTTTCCTGGTTGTTTGTATGGGTGAATTTATTCGTTGTGCCCTCAATAAGAAGCCGCTCCTCTCCGGGATATGGTTGGGCGGGCTGGTACTTAAACCTCAATTGCTGATAATCATTATTCCGGTACTCATCATCCAAAAGAATTGGAAGGTATTATTGGGATTTTTCGCATCCTCCGGGTTGATTATCGGGAGTTCTTTTATCTTATCCGGCCTCAGGGGCATGAGATCGTTGATCGAACTCTGGTTCCATTATGACGCCGGAATTGCTACGAGCTCCCCTGAGAGAATGATCAACTGGCAGATGATTGCAGTGAACCTGAATTCGACTTTAGGATGGGTCATCGCCATTTTGGGAATGGCGCTTACAATCCTTGCCATCTATTTTTTAGTAAAGGGCAATCATGTTTATGGCACTTCACAATGGGTGATAACCATGCTGGGAATTTTTTCAGCAACCTTGGCGATTACCTTGCACTCTCATTACCACATG
Organism: Anaerolineales bacterium UBA4823; assembly: GCA_002402275.1. Lineage (GTDB taxonomy): Bacteria > Chloroflexota > Anaerolineae > Anaerolineales > UBA4823 > UBA4823. Next base: position 95 of record DHFN01000174.1, on the reverse strand, counting down.
GCTGTGGTGCTCATACCACTTCTGATTTATTGTTCCTTGTCACAGATGCTGAATAATAAGATTGTGGTTTTTTGGGCAATAGTGACACCATTGGT
>DHFN01000173.1 GCA_002402275.1 Anaerolineales bacterium UBA4823 | reverse complement strand
TATGGGACCTCCGCTGAATGTTATTTCTTCGAATGCCGCTTCCCGGCGGTATAGCCGAATCTCAATATGGCGTTTATACTTCTTCGGACAAGCCTTCTTTTCACCTTTTAAGGTTTGCTCTTCCCTCCAAAAACGATATCATAACCAGATTGAGTGCTACCTCCTCCATTTGACCCTGGATTCCCCGTTCCAGCACCAGATCCGCCAGAATCGGGGACGGTACTTCCGCCATTGCCAGAACCAGAACCTCCGCTACCTGATCCAGAGCCACCACTTCCAGAACCTGACCCACCGCTACCTGATCCAGAACCATCCCTGCCGGAACCTGACCCACCGCTACCTGATCCAGAACCATCCCTGCCGGAACCTGACCCACTGCCCCCCGGAGGAGTAGATCCACCCGAGCCTGGGGGATTATTCCCTCCTGTTGCCGGGTTATTCGGGTTATCATCTCCTGGGGTCGGGTTACCCCCAGCGCCAGGATATGGGTTACCATACGGATTATCGGATGGCTGGGGTGAGAGCTGCTGTTGATTTTGATTCTGTACCTGCAGTTGAATTCGGATTTTCAACAAATTCCCCTGATTCTGCTCAAGCAATTGTAAACAGGATTGCAATATTTCTTGCAGCCGGTTTTGGATCTGCTGACCTTGACCATTCTCTCGATGGAGCTGAGTTTGTTTTTGTAACTTTTCCTGCAACTGGTTTTGCAATCGTTCGAGGTGTTGTTGCGCTTGAGGATCGGGTAAATTGGCTGCTAACCTTAGAGCTTGATTAAGTTGTTCGTGAACTCGCTGGATTTGTCCTTCGGAAGGGATGAGTCCCTTTTGTAACATTTCCTGAGCTTCACTCACCCTGCGTAAGGCAAAAGACAACGCTAACTCCGCCTGACTAACTGGATCTCCTTGTGCAATCTGTTGGCGGAGATTTTCGCTGGCTAGTTTCAATCCATATAGAGCTTGATCGGGTAAGCTAAATTGGGCTGCTGCGACCGTAGCTCCACTCCCTCCAAACGCCAATGCAAAAACGACCATGATTGTCCCTAATATATTCAACATTGGTTGATATTCCTTTCTTTTCCAAATATTTTGGATATTCTCGATCCAATGATTAAGACGAATCGAAGCCCTTGAGGATACGGATGGAGTAAAATTCATTGCTTGCTCTAAAAAGTGCTGTCTCCCTTGAATAATTTGTTCCGGTGAACGGGTGGTATCCATTCTCCGGAGACTATCAAACCATGGGGTTAAACCCTCTTCATCTAATAAATTATCTTTCATCGGTAAAACTCTCCTCACTAATTAACATTCGTTTTAAAGCCTGTAATCCGCGATGTTGCAAAGCCTTCACTGCCGAGAGCGGCTTTCCTAGCGCCTCCGCAACAGTTTCCTGATCCAATCCTTCAATAAAACGGAGATTGACTACCAAACTCTGTTCAGGGGTCAATCGTTGTAATGCTGCCCGCATACGCAATTCCATCCATTTCCCTTCCACCTGATGTTCAATTGATGTTTCAGATTGACAATCGGAGGATTCAACCAATGGCAAGGGTTGTAAAGGTTGCTGGCGGTAGAAATCGGTGATCCAATTATGAGCTACCCGGTATAGATAAGGACGAAGATTCCTGGTTGCTCCCCCACCATTTCTCAATGCATTCAGCAAGCGATAAAAAGTTTCTGCCACACATTCTTCTGCTAAATCACTATCTCCAAGTAAACGGTACGCGTACGTATAGATCACCGGGCTATAGGTATCGTAAACCTCAGCCAGGGCATCCTCTTGTAAAGACCTCAAGCGTGCCAAAAGCATGGCATCATCATTTTGCACCATGATCTATATATTAAGACGTTTAGCAGATTAAAAAGATACTTAACGATTCATATCTAATCAACTTCTTTACCACCCTAATGATCCCTTCACTAATTATATTCCTTATGGCGTTTCAGTAGGAGAATTTTGTAACCGCCGAACCCGCAGGTACCAAGATGAGATATTCAAGAATCGATCTGCTGGATCGAATAAGGGCCCCATGGCCACATTTTGAATGGTATCATCCACAGCATAGCTATAGACCGGGTAAAAGAGGGGCAATGCTGGCATCTCCATCATAAACCGCACCTGAAAATTGCCATAGAGTTTTGCCCGTTCTCCCCAATCCGATGTTACCCGGGCTTTCTCCAAATATTCACTAGCAGCTCGATCGTCCCATTGGGAATAATTTTGTCCTTCATTAATCATTGCTTGATCCCAAAAAGGATAAGGATCGGGGTCCGGAGAACGCCCAAAATTTAACTCAACTAATGCTGCTTGAAAAGTATGCGTTTCCAAATATTGATTCAACAGCTGATCAAATGGCACTGCTTTTAGCTTGACTTGTATCCCTAACTTTGACCAGGAATCAACGATCTGCTGGGCTAGCTCTGCAAAACCAGCCTCATCCGCATAAACCAGTTCAAAACTGAAAGGAACTTCATCTTTCGAGCGCACCGGTTCCCCTTCTGCTGGAAACGTATATCCAGCTTGCTTGATCACCTCTAGAGCTTTATCTGGATCATAATTAATCCGTTCAGTCCCCTGGTAATAAGCCCAAGTGCCCGGGAAAATAACCCCGTCGGCTATGATTGCTTGTCCATTACGCAAATTATCTACCATACGCTGTCGATTCAATGCCATTAATAGCGCTTTGCGGATTTGGGCATCTTTAAAAAAAGGTAATTTTTCATCATTTAGATTGAATAAAATAATATTCAAAGATGGCAACCTTCCAGTGTAAAGATTGAGGCCAGGTTGATGAAGTGCTTCCGCCAGATTAGCTTCATCAATACGGCTGATCCCTAACACTTCCTTTGCTCTGTAGGCTGCCATAGCCGAAGTTCCATCGGGATAATAATGAAATACAACCTCATCCAAATAAGGACGTCCATTGTAGTATTGTCCAAAAGCGCTGAGCTCTACCCCAGTAACCACTCCATTCTCGCTTTGAAATTGTTTGAATTGAAATGGTCCGCTGCCGACCGGTTGGGAATTAAATGGGGCATTCAGCATGCCTTCTACGCCGGTACCGCCCAATAGATGTTTGGGTAACAAACCAAATGTCAAATAATCCAAAAATGGTGCAAAAGGTTCAGGTAAATGGAATTGGAGGGTTTTCGCATCTAAAGGGTTGACCTGAATTTGCTTCCACATTTCCTTGATATCCGCAGGATAGGGTGAAGCATCACTCCGCAATGCATCCACGGTAAAGATCACATCATCACTGGTGACAGGTGAACCATCGTGCCAGATGGCATTGCTGCGTAAGGAGAAATTATAGGTTTTCCCATCTGCAGAAATCCCCCAAGATTCGGCTAGATCGGGTTGGGGGAGTCCATAGGCATCAAATTTAATTAAACCCGAAAAGAGCAAACGGTCCACATCCCGATCCACTTGATTGGTGTAATCCAAGACAGGATTCAATCTTCCCAGAGAACCAATGAGAGCCTCGCTATATATTCCTCCGCTGACCGGTTGTAATTCACTATTTTGAGTGGGGGCTGTTTGCTGACTAAGCAGCAACATTGCAATAGCTATCAGAGCCAGCCCCAGGATGATCAACTGCCATCGAAATCGTTTCATAATATAAATTCAATAAGCTAAAAAAAGGCGCAAAGGCGCCTCTTCATGAAAGGGTTGATATGTAAATCTAACCTGCAATGATCACAATCGCGATGGATAATAAGACAAAGATAACACTTAGGACAATGGTCAAACGAAAAAGTGTCTTTTCAATACCTCGCCGGGCAGTAAAAAAGCCGCCAGTATCCGCACCAGTTAAACCGCCTAATCCTGCACCTTTACTTTGCAGGATGACACTGATGATGAGAACAATCGAGGTGATAATTAACGCAACATCCAGATATTGTTCCACAAAAACCTCCAGCTTGATAAATCAATGAGGGATTATACCTTTCAAATCTCATTCCGTCAAAGAGCAAATCTGCCTGGCTAAGCGGAGTTGTTCACGAACAGCTTCTGGGGCGGTTCCGCCGAACGCATTTCTCCGTTCAATGCTGCGCCAAGGATTAAAAACCTGATATAAATCCTCTTCAAAATGTTCGTCGAGTTCTCGATATTGTTGAAATGGCACTTTCGATAAATGAATTCCCTCCTTTTCGGCGATCCGCACAGCCTGTCCAACTAGTTCGTGGGCATGGCGAAAAGGTACACCCCGCTCAACTAAATAGTCTGCCAGGTCGGTAGCAAACAAGCTATCATCCAATGCTGCACTCATCCGTTCTGGATTCAAGTGTAAGGTTTGCAAAGCGCCTTTTAAGGCAGGCAACAACGTGCGTATGGTATCATAAGCATTGAACAACGCTGCTTTGTCTTCCTGTAAGTCTTTATCGTATGCGGAAGGCAATCCTTTTAATGTCGTCATGAATCCACATAATAACCCAATCAATTTTCCAGATTTGCCCCGCCCTAATTCAAATAAATCGGGATTCTTTTTTTGCGGCATCAAGCTCGAACCGGTTGAAAAGGTATCATCCAGAGTAAAGAATCCAAACTCCGTGCTGGAAAATAAAATCACCGCTTCTGATAAACGGCTGAGGTGCACTCCAGCCAAAGCCACACAAAACAAAACCTCAGCTACAAAATCGCGGTCCGCAACGGCATCAATACTATTCGGAGCCACCTTTTCAAAACCTAACTCCTTAGCAAGTTCTGCCCGGTCAATTGGAAAGGTTGTCCCAGCGACCGCCCCGCTTCCGAGTGGCAAGACCGAAGTTCGTTGGAGAGTCTCCTGCAAACGTTCGATATCGCGCTGAAAAGCCCAAAAATGGGCTAACCACCAATGGCTCAGCAAGATCGGTTGAGCCCGTTGAGTGTGGGTGTAACCGGGTAAAATCACCCCAAAATCGGATTCCGCTCGATCAACGAACACAACCTGTAGCTCACGGAATAAGTTAACTAATTGATCAATTGCCCGGATAGCCCATAACCGAAAGTCCGTGGCAACCTGATCATTGCGGCTGCGCCCACTATGGAGCTTACCCGCCGAGGATCCAATTAATTGTCCTAAACGCCTTTCAACTGCGCTATGGATATCCTCATCATTCTCTAAAAACTCAAATGAACCCTCTTCAAATTCCTTTTGAATTTGAAGTAACCCAGTAGAAATTTGTTTGTAATCATTTTCATCCAATACCTTCGCATCGCGCAAAGCCTTTGCCCAGGCTAAGCTTCCACGCACATCCTCCTCTGCCAAACGGTGATCCACCTCTAGCGAGGAGTTCAATTGCCAGGCATCAGGATTTATTTTTTTCTCAAACCGTCCTCCCCATAAGGTCATAGCCATTCCTTTCTATTCCCAAAAGAATTATAACCAGTCATTATTCTGCATCAAGAACTTCCACGAATG
>DHFN01000163.1 GCA_002402275.1 Anaerolineales bacterium UBA4823 | reverse complement strand
TGGTAAGCCAATTCACCCCACAGAGTACGGGTGCGGATGCCCTCCGGGGTTTGCCGACCCTGGGTGGCATCGCATGTCTGGTTGGTAAAAACCGCAATAGACCGAACTCGTTGCGGTATTTCATCTTTTAATGCCCGGCGCAAATCTGCGCATTGTGAAGATGAGCGCAATATCTCACTGTTGCGTGCCAGGTGCCAGAGTGCTACCAAAACATGGGTTTTGCCACCGCCAAACGAGGTTTGCAGGCTGATAATTCGGTCGCCAGCTTCAGTGCCGCCGGATATCGCGCGACTCACCTTGCTCAGAATGCTAGTGAGTCCATGTGTTAAATAGGTTTTCGCAAAAAACGCTTCGGCATCACAATAAATATCTGGCGCTGAATTCTGGGTAACTTCCCAGAGGTTGGCGGCGAAAACGGCTTCGCTCAGGCGGCCTTTCTGAATATCCTCATGGGGGGTTGCGATTGCGTACCAGGGTGATAAAGTTTCGGGCATGTTTATTACTCCTTCAGCCAATTCGATTAGTTCAGATCAAGGATAATTGCTCTGGACCTTTGGGCGGTTCAGCCTGACGTACTTCTTGTTTAAGTGTTTCTCGCTCGCCCAGTAGAGCGCTGATCAGCTTCCAATCTTCCTCGCCGCGCGGCAGGACTTCAAACAACGCCTGCGCTAACTTCCAGAAGGGTTCATGCTCTGCAATGTTGTTGGTTTTCAAGTACTGCACCAGTTCCGACCGTCGCTCCTGTTTCCATAGCAGCATGGCTTGGTGCAGTTGGTCGATCAGCGGGGATGTTAGGTCATCGCCTAAATGTCGATGATCAGAACGGTCACGCAATAGAGCTAAACGACATTTTGGACCCTCAATCACAAATAAGCCATTCCTTCTGGCTACTTCCATTGCATCTTCGCCTTCGCTACCAATCTGAATAACGAGTCTGGCATCATCCCAGGATTGTTCATTTACTCCATAAAGATTGAGCCAGATGAAATACAACCTTGAGAGTCCATCGCCTTCGAATTCTCCTGCAATAGCTTTTAATGCTAATTCGCGGACCAAGTCCAACAAATCAGTAATTGAAACGACCGAGCCATCTGCCTTTTCCACTCGTTCATATCGGCCGAAAACACCGACTGCTGGCCCGTAACAAGCGACTATCAGATCTGCTCCACGAAAACCGTAACTCCAAAAGCGTTTGACATTTCTGGTGACAGTTTTCTCGATTTCTCCGCGTATATTTTTAAAGGACGCTACATTCTCTTTCACTCTTGGACGGCAGACAACAGTAATAGATGATTCAAGAGATGCAGTATCCAAAGCAAAAGCTGTGGATTTCATTTCGGTTTCTATTGGATAAGTGGCTGTGATTGTTAAGTTTGCTTCGAAAAGGGTATTTACTAAGGCCGTCCATGCCTCTGTGGATTGATGTGCAAACATGATGGATAAAATGCCGTCCTCAGAACAAACCCGACGCGCCTCTTTGATGCATTCTGTTAATTTCTCTGTAAAGTGGTCACGAGCTTTGGTGGCGTTTCCCTCATGATGATGTTTTAGCGCTGTTGCTTCTCCCGTCTTTGGCGTGAGTGGCGTCATATATTCATTAGGAAAGTGGCTTCCGATGCTTCGCTTTAACCACACATAGAAGAAATCTGATAAATCTGCATATGCGATGGCGTCAAAATAAGGTGGGTCGGTTACTACCACATTGATACTTCCAGTAGGTAGGTCGATTTTTGAACTATCACCACATGTAATTATTGGCTTGGAAAATGTCCTAAAACCGAAAGTAGACTCATGGTCAATGACACCCAGCATATACCTAAGCTGCGTGGAAGGCGTACCAGAACTGTCGGCGAAAGGATTTACCTCTGGATAATCGTACATCATAGGGATTGCTTGCCCGCCAAACGGAGTCTCGCTTTTTTCATGGCTACCACGCCAACGACACACGTTGTTGCTGAATGAAGCCATCCGGTCAATCCACAGGCCTAGATATACCGCTAATGCCTCTGCGTAATCCTTGTCATATTGTTCTTGAATCTTCACAAGGCCTTCTTGCATGATTTCAATGAAAGTCTGGATAACCAGTAATTGGCGAGGATTAAACAAATCTCCCCATCGTTTAAAATTCCACCCACGACCAGCCACAGTATCTGGGCTGTCGGGCATTGGCTCACTGGGAATTTCTACTTCATGTGCCTCGAGTCTCGCTTTTTCAAAAGCTTCAATATCTGTAAGTTCAACTGCTCTGTAATCTTTACCTTTCGCTCCCTCAACAATAACGGCCACGATTTGTTCACCTGAAGTGCCTTCAAAAGTTGCTCTCTTAATATCTTCGGTCGGAGTAATCTGGTGGCACACTGGGCAACGTACACCATTACTTACTAATGTACCTTCTTCTTGCGCAATTTGCCTACCCTTAATTACTTCAAAGGATATTTTCCCATTTGAGATAATCATCTCCAACGCAGTTCGCCTATCTGGCTTGGTTGCAAGCATAAAAGTTTTAAGTAAAGGTATATTGGTTCTACACGCCGGATTGGAACAAGGCGCGTTTCTTGCCCAAAGATAACCAATAACAGGACGTTTGTCCCTACCTGCCGGATAATATTGCAAAAGGCGTTTTGATGCCTGAGATAATATCCAATTTGCCCAGTATTCCAGGTCATAAGACAAAATATTTTCAACATTCTTTTCTTGAGCAAAGTGCTGGGTAGCTGTCGAGATTCCTGTGGATCTTTTGCCTGGTACCCCATGGATTTTGGGATATTCGATGGTTGCTTTCAAGAGCGTAAATGCCACTGGATTGTAATCATTCGCAATCGCTTTTGCTCCAAGACGCATGGCTTCAAGAGGAATTGCACCTCCACCTGAAAACGGATCAAAAACAGATGGAATTCCTTTATTTGCGATTTTGATTAGTTGTTCAGCGATCGTTAAAACCATCCTACCTTGCACGTTCAAAGGATCGGATGTTTCCCATTTCACAAGGCTGCGATCATCCAAAACTTCACCGACTGATGGGGATTTATCACTTTTCCCCTTTTCGTAGTTGTTTTTTTCTGGAGACCATTTAGCGATGAATGCTAATAATCGATTCCGGGGAGTATCTGGTAAATCGCCGGATGGGCAATAAGGATCTGGATCATTGTGGTATACCCTTCCACGCCAATATCCTTTCAGTTCTTTGGGAACCTCATTCTTTAATAGCCGGATAACTGCTTCTCGAAAGTCTTCAGGACAATTTTCGTGATCTGGATCAGGAATTAATGAGGCGAAAACAATTGCACGTGATGCAGCTAATGGCCGTCTCGCCCACCAGATATGCAAATGAGATATATGAGCATGATGGATATTTTTATCTCTCACGCTTTCAGCGGAAATTTCGCGGATGGGTAGAGCAACTTCAATAAGACGGGGACAGTTAGAGTTCATAGATCGTTATCCTAACATTTGAAGAAATTGTTGACCACTCATTGGGCGGGGGCAATTAGGTCCAAGCTCGTTAATGAATGGAGACGTAATGGTATTGATCACACGGCGCCTTTGTGCCGGCAATGGTACTTGTAATTGGTGAGCAAGGGCAGCATCCATCTGTCTGAAACTTGAAAGGACTAATGTCTGTCGTGTTCGTGTGATTCCCACATAGAACAGCCGACGCTGCTCCTCATCAAAGGCACGCTGGTCATTAAAAGGTAGATCCTCACCCGCAGGAGTAGGTATCAAACCCTGGATTAATCCAGTGATGATGACCATATCAGCGGTCAAACCTTTTGATTTATACAGGCTCATTACCCGTACAAAATCAACATCTGTTGGTAATTCAGGCTGCGTTAAATTAGTGCGGATACTTTCAAATAACTTTGCAGGTACCAGATCCTCAGGTCTTATAGTAGCTGCAATGTTACGGAACAACTCAGTCCAGGCCTGATCGGGAGGGAAAAGCGAATCAACCAGTTCATGGCCTTGCAAGGTGGCTAATAAACCTAATTGCTCTCTAAGCAATTGATATTTTTCGACAATTCCATCTATATGCGGGATCTGCAAAATGCCATTAAATTGCGCTTCAAGAG
>DHFN01000236.1:916-8527 GCA_002402275.1 Anaerolineales bacterium UBA4823 | reverse complement strand
GAGGGTTGTCATCTCAGGCAAAGCATAGGGTCTTTTCTCAAGATGTCTCGCTACGATCGACATGACAATCCCTTCTGGAGTCAGCCAGCATGCTTGCGATTGGCTGAAGCAAGCTTTAGCACTCCAGAGAAATTGTTTGGAGTCAGCAAGCTTGCTTGCGGTTTTGGAGCATGTAGGTCAGGTTTGCAACGTGACATTTTGGATAACTCCTTCATGGGAAAGAAGTCTTCACTTAAGTGACTATAAAGATTGGGTGTGATATGCAAATTATTAATTATTTAAGATCGGTTATTGTCCCATCAGCTATTTATCATGTATAATAGTTTTCTAAATCACTAATGGAGAGTAAAAATGGAAAGTAATACCTCAGAGAGCCAAGACAGTTGGGAAGAACGACTGATGGGTGAAGTGCTTTTGCTCGGTTTTTTGAGCAAAGCCATACAATCTTATCCCGAGCGTGAATGGTTGCAGTCTTTGAATGATGAAGAAATGTTCATGGAAACACCATGGGGGAATCAATCAGGGGATATCACTACGGGATTATCCTTATTGCAAAGTTGGAGTAAGAAAAATCAAAAGGAGATCAGCGAGGATTCCCTTCAGGATTTAAAATCTGACTATACCCGTCTATTTATCGGGATGGGTAAAGTTCTTGCTCCGCCTTGGGAATCGGTGTATTTTAGTGAAGAACGCCTAGTCTTTCAAGAGCAAACTCTGCAAGTGCGCAACTGGTATCGCCGTTTTGGATTGGAGTCCGAAAGTATCTATAAAGAGCCCGACGATCACATCGGTTTGGAAATGTCCTTTGTTTCCTACCTATCGAGTTTGGCTTTAAAGGCGCTGGAAGAAGGCGACGATCAAAAATATTTGGAGCTCATTGAAGCCCAGCACCAATTTCTTTCTGAACATTTGCTCAAATGGGGACCCTATTGGTGTGGGCTGGTTCTCGAAAACTGCCGAACTGATTTTTATAAAGGATTGGCTTATCTAACGCGTGGAGCATTACTTTCTCTAGCTGCCCAATTTGATATCCCAACTTCCAAGGAGGTGATTAGATGAATTTGCTCTCGGCTGCCGAACGTTTTGCTTCCATGGATCGTTCCTCGGTTACATTGGATTCCCAACGTTGTTTGCACACCCAAGATCGGTTTTCAACTTGCCAGGCTTGTTATGATCTGTGTCCGGTCGAAGCAATCCAACCTGGTAAACCTCCAACCTTAGTAGCTGAGAAGTGTCAAAGTTGCCTGGCTTGCCTGATCACTTGCCCAACTGGTGCATATATAGCTGACGATGCGGTTCCGGCTTTGTTGAACTGTACCAGCCGTTTAGAGAATGGGCAGGTTGAATTGCTATGCAGCTTCCATCCTTCAATCCAGATAGGGATTTCAGAGGAGATAGTTGGAGTCCGCATACGCGGCTGTTTAGCTGGATTGGGTTCTAGTGCTTACCTGGCATTGGCAGCCATAGGGATTCACCATTCCTACGTCCGTGTGGATGGATGTGCTAAATGCCCCTGGGTGAACCTCAAAGCACAGATTCAGCAACAAACCCACCAAGCTCAAGTGCTCCTAGGCGGCTGGGGAAAAGACCAAATGGTTTCTTGTGTTTCAGAATTATCAGAAGGAACAGAACGTCCCCTTTGGGATGCTGATAATCCTCCCCTTTCCCGTCGCGATCTGTTTCGAATGGCAGCCAAACAAGGGCAGGTGGCAATTGCTCGGGCAATGACAGCTGACCAACCCACCGGTGAAAAAATCCCGGGGCGGAATTACTTACGCATTGCTGGAGCGGTGAAGCATTTACCGCCGGTAACGTCCAGTTCGGAATTCCCTTTAGTGGATACAGGTTATGCAACCTTAACTATAAATGAAGAGTGTACCGCTTGTAACGCATGTGGGCGGGTATGCCCAACTCAGGCATTAAAATTTGAGATGGATGTCGATAAGACTAAATACAAGTTGGAATTCTCACCATTGTCCTGTGTGGGCTGTGAAGCCTGTGCACATGTTTGTGCCCCACAGGCAATTTGTATTGAGCATACCCCGTTGTTTAATCAGGTTTTTGCATCCCAAGAGCCAATTCTCTTACGAGAGGGTGGGTTGACTCGCTGCGCAAAATGCAATGCTATTATTGCTGACCGACCAGGTGTCAATCTGTGCTCGGTATGTGAATATCGCCAAAATAACCCGTTTGGCTCCATGTTACCCCCTGGATTAAAGTCTAGAATGGAAAAAATTAATAAAGAGTCCACGTATGATCATTGATGTCAATGAACAAACCATTATCCAGATAAAGAATCCTGAATTAAAAACTTATGCTGCTCAATATTTGAGAATTTACGGAGATTTCTTAGAGCAAGTAGCCCATAGCGGTATCGAAATTGACTCGAATGATTATTCCGCCCAAGCGAAGGAAAAAGTGGAGCAATTGCGCAAACGCGGAGCGGTAGTCCGCAATGATGATAAAAGTATTTATCTTAATAATATTTCCCCTTCATGCATAGCTTGTCAGACTGGCTCAGAGAGCACAACATTTTTCATCTCGTTGCAGTGTCATCGCGATTGTTTTTATTGTTTCAATCCCAATCAAGAAGATTACTCGTATAACAGAGGTCATACCCGTGATGTAATCCAAGAATTAGCCCAAATTAAAAAATCCGGCCAACGAGTACGTCACTTGGCATTAACGGGTGGGGAACCTCTTCTATTCAAGGATAAAGCTTATGAGGTTTTTCGCTATGCCCGCGATAATTTTCCGGGAGTCTATACCCGGCTTTATACTTCAGGTGATCATGCGGATATTCAAACCCTTCAAGCCTTAAGGGACGCAGGGTTACAGGAAATCCGTTTCAGCATTCGGATGCATGATCTAGAGAAGGGGCACGATTATATTTACGATCGGATTGCCACAGCGCAAGAATTTATTCCGTTCGTAATGGTTGAAATGCCGGTCTTACCCGGTACATTGGACACTATGAAAGATGTCCTGATTAAATTAGACCAATTGGGATTGTTTAGTATCAATCTGCTTGAATTTTGCTTTCCATATAACAATGCTGACATCTACAAGGAGCGTGGTTATAAAATTAAAGCACGACCCTACCGGGTGCTGTATAACTATTGGTATGCCGGTGGTTTACCGGTTTCTCAGAGTGAATTGGTTTGCTTGGACTTACTCGGCTTTGCGTTGGATGAAGGTCTAAAGCTGGGTGTGCATTATTGTTCCTTAGAAAACAAACATACCGGTCAAGTTTATCAGCAGAACACCGGACATAAGTTGCCAGCAAACGCTTATTTTTCGCGGCGAGATTACTTTTTGAAAACCGCCAAAGTCTTTGGGGATGACATAGAGCCTGTGAAAAAATTTTTCGACAAAAAAGGGGATCGTACTTTTACTATTAATAAGGAACACAACTATCTGGAATTTCATGTCAGTAAGATCCGCGAGTTGGCTCGGCTTGACTTGGAGATCGGTATTTCATTAAATATTTTCGAAAACCGGAATGGAGAACTCTACGTCCGAGAGCTAAAATTAGACATGACGACACCCCAAACTTTTCGATTATCTGATGTATAAAGGAGAAACCATCGAAGCTCCATCCTCCAAAAAAACCAGGCGGAATTGGCGGGGCTTTTTTCAAGCCTTTGGACGCGCTCATAAAAAAGCCAGCGCTGAATTTGAAACCTCAATGCCCCTATTGAAACACCTTGATGAATTACGTCAACGACTTTTCAAGGCATTTCTGGCTGTCTTGGCTACAACCGCCATCAGCTTTGTTTTTTCTAAACAGATCATTGATTACCTAGCCCATCCCGTGGGGGGGAGTGAAGGATTGGTGTCCATAGATGTAACCGAAAACATCTCAATTTTCATGAAGGTTTCGTTATTAAGTGGTTTTGTTTTGGGAATGCCTTTCATCGTCTATCAAGCGTTGCGTTTTATCATGCCAGGCCTTAAATCGAATGAAAGGCTTTGGCTTCTGTTAGGTGTTCCCTTTGCCTCACTTCTTTTTGCTGGGGGAGTAGCCTTTACCTGGTTTATCATGCTGCCTGTGGCAGTCCCATTTCTGACTAATTTTCTTGGGATAACCACCCAGGTGCGGCCTGCGAATTATTTTGACTTCATCACCCGCTTGATGTTTTGGATTGGGGTTTGTTTTGAGATGCCATTGATTGTCATGTTTCTAGCGAAGTTGAAATTTGTCACTGCTAAACAATTGATCAGTGGCTGGCGTTACGCGATTGTCGGAGCCGCCATCGTAGCTGCTGTCGTTACCCCAACGGTTGACCCAGTTAATATGGGCTTGGTCACTGCTCCGTTGCTTGCTTTATATCTTATCAGTATAATATTGGCTGCGATCGTCGGGAGGGATTGATATGGATATTTTTGGGATTGGTACAAATGAGATAGTGGTGATTCTCTTGCTAGCCGCCATCGTGCTCGGCCCAGAACGGATCGCCAAGTCTGCCCGTGAATTAGGTAAGTTCGTTCGAAATTTAAAAAATTATTTTTCTTCCCTTTCGAATGAGCTTAAATCTGAATTAGATATGCTTGATGACATTAAACAAATAAAAGATGATGTTAAAAAGCTGTAGCACTTTTTTGCCACCAGACAGTTTTGTTTATTACGTCTGATATGAAATCGGCTGCTGGATATAGCTAACTAAACAATAAGTCCTACTTGAGTCCCTCCGTGGTTTGAGTGAATCGCTCCCATATGTTTGGCAAGACTAGCAAGATGAGCAGGATGAGGCAGGCAATAGGTCCCAATGCAAATAATGAGAAGCGGGCGAGTTGCTGAGTGGTGGCGATCACCAGTGGAATGCCAACCACAAGTTCGGTCGTAGCTGCAATAATACCAACAACGCGCATCCATTCTTTTGGCTTCATAATGATGCCCACTGTAACAACCGCCCAACCGATCATCGCTACCCAGTGTAGTCGTTGAACAAGGATAAAGATTGGGTCGCCGAGGGTGATAATGCGGCTGGTGCTGGAGACACCATTCATCCAGCAAACGATATAAGCTATGCCGGTCCCAAGCGCCAGTAAGGTCTGGCTCCACGGGATATTTCCAATAAGTCTCAAGAACAGGAAATAAAGCACTAAATACGGGAAGAAGAGAGTGAAATAGATCGGCGGTAAACCAGCAGCCATATAAGGCACATTGACGAACCAACTACCTAACAATGCCAGTACTAACCCGATCACTGATAGGAAGAAAGCCCAGTTCTTCTTCGTGAAAAATCCATAGGCGCTGACAGCAAACAGAACGCTGCCAAAGATACCGAAATCTGCCAAAATCGGATGGATATACTTCAACAAAATCTCGCAGCCCGGCTCAGCGGACGGGGCGTTCATCCCGATATGATACCAGTTCAGGAATAAAAAAATATGCCCGATGATCCCGATCAGGGCAGCAATGGATCCCAGGATGCCTCCTAATGTGTTTCTGTTCTCCATAATTATTATCCTTTCTAAACTTAGGTCAAGGTTCGGCGATTTCGCCGGTATGACACGAACAGCCATTGTAGTAAGCTGTGTTGTTATGATCGGCTACATAAACCACTGTGTTTGGTTCGATGGTTAAATTGCAATCTTTCAAAAAAAGTGGATCTTCCTCCCATCTGTACACCTGGACATCGCAAGCCACGTAAATCGTTCCGCTCCAGGTATCATTACAAAGTGCACCGGTGACTACTTTGTCCACAAGGACTGTTCTCCCGTTGAGATCTACTTGGGTAGGAACAGAAGGGGTCGGTGTGGGAAGTTCGCTTGGTGGGACAGTAAGAAAGTCCGCAGTGCCGGTAACGGTAGGACAAACCGGTTGCTGTGGCTGACAAGCAACACACAGCAACGAGGTTAGCAAAACAATATGGTAAAGCAAGCTGCGTTTCAAGTACTCTCTCCGAGAAGAGCCTCCTTGAACTTAGGGGAGAGTAAAACAAAGAACAAACCGATGATCACTGGTAGTCCATAGGAATAATCCCACGAAGCAGATTCAGTCATAGTTAAGCGGATAATCTGCATTGGGATGTCAATTGCCGCCAGTGAGGTGACTGAGATCAACGCCAACCACCAGCCAGCAAATTTGCGGGCGGCAAGTTGGTAAATAGCGATGAACAGTAAGATCACGCAGATCCATTGGATAGGTTGTGACCAGGCAAGCACCCACCACCCGAGCCCGTCGTAGAAGGGTTTGCCTGTCCGGGTAAGCAGCATGCGCAGGTTGCCGGTGCCAACGATTAAGGCATGGGTGGATAACATCCCTGCAAAGGTCAATGCCATGAACTGTCCCCATTTCAACCATTTGTCAACTTTGCGTAATAGGATAAAGGTCCAGAAAAAGATCAGTCCAACAAACGAGAGTATCATAGGAAGGGGGAACCCATCCACGAAGGAAATATATGGCATGAACATGAACACCCCGCCTGTCGAGGGAAAAGCTGCTGCCAGCAATCCGACAGGAAACGACCACTCTTTTCCCTCATAGATGGGACGTGCCAGCCAGAGGAGAGTAATTCCGGCGATGAAGATCAATCCTCGATACAGGGGGAAGAGATAAGAGAACAACAAGATGCCACTACCGTAAGTTGGGTTTTCCTCCGCGACCTGGGTCAGCGCCGTGAGAACGCGTTCCAACGAGGTCTGGATCAGAAAAGGTGCGACAACAATCATGAACAATCCAACCACGATTGCCATATTAGCAATGATCAGCCGCTGGATTTTGAGGGTTTCTTTCATTTCGCCTCCGGTTGGTAAGATTGGTTTGTGGGAAGCGTATCACAATTGGGGGAGGTAATCTTTGCTTTAACGCAAATTCAGGTATATATATAAGGAATAGTCAGGTTGAAAACCACCCTCCTGACCTAGTCCACCATCGAGGATTCACACCCCCTCTGCCATGCGTCGTAAGCTGTCTTTATCGGTCAGGATGAACTCGGTGCGGGTTACTTCGATCATTTTTTTATCGGCAAAACGGTAGAGGGCACGGCAGACCATCTCGCGTGTCGTACCGATCCGGGCTGCCATCTCATCCAGCGTCAATGAACGTTGAACCGACTGTTCCTTGCCACTGGAAAATTGTTCCATTAATAACCGGGCTAGGCGTCTGGCTACTGTTTGGAAGGCTAGTTCTTCAACGATCTCGCTGGCGTGCAGCATCCGACAAATCATCTGGCAGCACATTTCCCAAGACATTGCTCCATTTTGCTTTAGGATGGGCAGCATCTTCTCGCGTTGCCATATATGGAGAATCGTTGGCATGGTGGCTGCTAGCGTGACTGGCATGGGTAACCCTTCTTCAAAAAATGCTGGTCCCCAGAATATTTCCCCCACTCCAAAGGATATAATGGTCAAACTGCGTCCTTCACTGGATTCTTTAAATGCATCTATCGCGCCTTCGGTAATTAGAAACAAATAGGGCCAGATATCACCATAGTAGGCGATGAACTCGCCTTTTCCGTATTTACGTCTAATGGCAATCCGGGAAAGCTTGCACCGTTCAACCTCTTCCAGGCAAGCAAATACTCTGTTTTCACTCATTCGTTTAAGGAGATTTTCCATTGCAAACTCCTTTTATTCAGCTTGAAGAGCAGCAGTAGTTAAAAA
>DHFN01000236.1:0-873 GCA_002402275.1 Anaerolineales bacterium UBA4823 | reverse complement strand
TGATACTTCCTTTTCTACCAGCTGTTCCAGAGCGATACGTTTATTAATGGTTATACTTGCTCGAGTTACCTCGATTATCCCTTCCTGTTGAAGTTGATAAAGTGAACGACAGACGACTTCGGGTGAAGAAGCAATCATAGAGGCAATTTGTTCGAGGGTGAAGGTACGTTTGATTCTATTTGCTGAACCGGGAGCCTGTTCTAAAAGAATCTTTGCTAGTCTCCCCATAACAGGTTGGAAGGCTAAGTCCGAAATCTTATCTCGACGCTTCCGGATCAATTTAATTTGGTATCGCAGGAGGGCTCGGATAGCTTCGCTGTTCTCGAACAAAATCCGTAAAACACTTTCACCATTCCACTGATAGAAGACGCTTTCCTGGTCAGCCTCTAGGGTGGAGGGCATGGGTTCTCCGTCGAAGAGGCTGTGCGGCCAGAATTCATCTCCCTTTTCCCAGGAAGAAACGGTAAAACTTCTTCCATCTGGAGCATGAATCACTGAGCGTAATTTTCCTGATGCAATGAGAAGAACATTCACCCAAAGGTCCCCTTGCCAAAATAACGGCTGATTTCGATTTAAGCTTCGCTTGATAGAAAGGGAAATCAATTTATCTTTTTGAGCGGTGGTGAATTTTCCCAAAACATTGGCATTGTCCAATAGAGTAGAAAGTTCTTTCACTTTTATATGATCCTTTCTTGATCAGAAATTGAATGAATTCTTGATATAAGTCAATGCATTGAGTTAAACACTCTAATATGATTGTTAATATATTATCACAACCTGAATCTTATTCAGGAGAAATCTTTCTTGGAGGAAAAATGTTAATTTCTACATCCCGTAACATGCGTCTTATTGCCATCACCATTGTGGTGATCG
>DHFN01000233.1 GCA_002402275.1 Anaerolineales bacterium UBA4823 | reverse complement strand
ATTAGAGATACTTGGTCGGGAGCTAAACGCTCTAATAAGAACCCAAGTCGCTTGAAAACCGCTCCATTGTTTAATCGTATGGCATATTCAATTAAAAGCTTTAAATTGCGATATTCCGAATTGAAGTAATTGCTCAACATATCTACAACAGAACGTATGCCACCGCCCAATTGAGGATTATCAAGCATATCAAGTATAGTGCGGGAAGGATCGGATACAGATAATTTAATTTGTCCTCTCCAGACTGATTTTGTTCCGAAAAATGTTTTTTCAGAGATAGTTTTCAGAGAAAAAGGTGTTCCTTTGATGTTGGGCGTGCGATTTCTTGGTTTTTTGGTTGTCATAACGATAACCGTACGGAAGGTTTGTTCGGTTAACGACCAGTACTCAGCAGCACTCCATCCTCCAAAGTAACAAGGAGAATAGAGCCGATCAGCGATAATCCAGGGATCTTCCAAAGCAATTTCAATAGTAGGTGATTCAAGAGGTATTGGAACATATAAACCGCGCTTTATACGTGAAAGCCAGCCTTTTTCTGCCCAGCGTGAAAGCAGCTTGGCGGTTTTAACATTAGAAGTGTTTAATATGGCCGAGGCTTCTTGTACTGAGATTGTTCCCTTTGTTTTCCTCAGCAAAGCAGCTAATTTTTTTCTGTCTTCTTTTCCCAATCCAGAAATTGATTCCATAATATATCCTATGTGTATTATTTCCTTTATACTATGAATTATAACATACCTAGTATATTTAAACAGTAGTATACTAAAAATGTAATAATTCACATTATAATAGAATTATTACATATTATATGTATTATGTTTATAAACTTCGGGGATATCTGTACGTCTGTCCAATCCATAAAAATCCATGGGGTCAGGTCTTGATTCTTGAATTTTTAAATAAGCCGTGGGATTGAGATAATGGGAAAATAAAGAAAAGGATGAGATCCTCACGAGGGAAAGCCCTGCTCAGGATGACAGAAATGAAAAGCCATAGGCTGCGATCCTGTTGCAGTTTACAGGATAGACCTTCATGCTGCTTCGCAGCACCAGGTAGCAATGAAAACGAGAATGGGTATATAAGTAGATCTCGAAAAAGAATAATGCGATTGACATTCAGATGGTATGGACCGAGGTAGAGAAAAAGGGTTTAGCTAAATATCATTTACGAATAGCTGATAATAGTCATTGAGAATGGTGAATACGGAATATGGGAACGGTTGGACAAAAGTTTGGGAAATACGTTAGGTATATCTTTGAATTGTTACACACTGAAAGGCATCAATGAAATTGAATACTGAATTAATGGATTGGAAAAGTGCATTTTTCAGGAGCTATCCGAACGGGTGATCGAATAACGGACCGAGTCAGGGAAGCGGAGAGGGGGGAATCTGTTATCGGCTAATAACCTGCTGACCTGCGGTGACTGGTACAGGTTGTGATGGACAAAGGAGGTCACACGACCGAATTGACCCGAACTATATTCGGTAGAAGACGAAGCAGACAGCGGGACAGCCGGACAGCCGGATTTGTCGCCTACGGAATTGATCAGGAAGGACACCCATATCATTGGAGGTCATCCCAAAACACGACCGATTGGCGCCGAATAGCTCGAGAAGAAGCAGTAATCTTTAAAATAGAACCAGGAGGTATTTAATTTATGGGGAAATTTAACACAATTCACCGTTTTTCAATCATTTTATTTGTTATGATATCGATTGTACTGCTGGTTATTGGACCTGCCTGGGCTGGAGAACAGGACCCTTACCAATCGGCCATCATCACCGCTCGGACTGAAGTGTGGCGGAGTATCAATTCCGGAATTTCCGGTAGTGCCACAGTAGCGATTATGGATGATAGCCAGCTGGTTTATGCGGAAGGCTTCGGCATGGCCGACCGGGCTGAGAGCATTCCAGTCGATGCCGAGACTATTTTCAATATTGGGTCGATCAGTAAGCTGTTCTGTGCAACCGCGGTCATGCTTTTGGTGGATGATGGACTGGTGGAACTCGATAACCCAGTTATTCAATATATCCCGGAATTCACTATGGTGGATGACCGGTACCGCAATATTACCGTACGGATGTTGCTGTGAGTTCTGTGCTCATCAAAGATCTTCCCGGATATGTGGTTTTCCAGAGGGTTAAGCGGACCCTGTCCCCACAGTATGCCGGTATCCCGGTCGGCGCCGTTCGGGACCAAACCGATTTAACTCTGTTTGAGGATAACGAACACACTTGGGCAAGAGTGTTCGATTATCTTTACAGTTCCGTCGAAACCGCTCTCCCGCTGGACGCCGGGGAAAACGAGGTAACTATTGGCAGTCTCAAATACAGCGAGTGGCTATCGGCACCGGAAGAGTGCATCGTTAGCATCCAGAAGCCCGATCAGGGCAGGGTATTTATCTTTTCTCCTAAAGGTTCCGTTCTTTATGACAGCTTGTTTGATAGTGGCGAAGCCTATGTGCCGTCCGGTGGTTTCATTAAGCTGATCGGATATGCTGGTGACGTGTTCAGGGTGACCAGTGATCAGTATCCGGTGGACGGTGATCAATGAGCGGTGATGAATAATTGGTAAACTAATTAAACAAATAGGTCATGCACGGCTCGGTGGTGGGTTTTTCGAAACAGAGTAATTGCCGGTAATAAATAATCTAACCTCCGCACGAGCGCGTAGGTTGTGAACTATCATAACCTAAATTGCCTGACGTTCTGATCAAGACCAGATGACCAACCGGCTGAATATTTTCGAGATATATAAACAGAAGGTGTCAACTTCCGGGGCGCGGTGTGTGTCGCCCCGGTCAGGATTTTTGTACGATGCAGTTTCTCCCTTCTGCTTTGGCTTCATACAGAGCTTCATCCACTTTCCTCAACAAATCGTCAATGTTGGATATCTCCTCGCTATACGCTGCCAATCCAATACTTACAGTGAATGTTATTTTCTTACCCTGGTGAAGGGCGATGCTTTCTTCAACATTTTGCCTCAGTCTTTCGGCTAAAAGAGCTCCATTTTTAAGGTCTGTGTTGGGAAGGATAATTCCAAACTCTTCACCGCCCATGCGTCCCGGTATATCTGAATCACGAAGGCTACTTTTTAATGCTGACGCAAACTGTCTTAAAGCCACATCTCCTGCGGAATGACCCAGCGTATCGTTGATATGCTTGAAGTTATCCAGATCCAGGAACATAACGGAAAAGGGGTGTTTATAGCGTTTTGCACGTTCCATTTCTCGTTCGAGGGATTGCATAAAAACCCTGCGATTTGGAAGGCCAGTCAATTCATCGGTCGTGGCCAGCTCGTGCAACCTCTGGTTGATGGTTTCCAGTTCAGCGGTGCGTTCTTCAATGATGATCCGTTGTTCAAATTCATGCTGTTTCATTTGAAAGGTTAATCTCATAAAAACCAAAACCAAGATGACTGCGATGGAGGAATTCGCAATGTTCCTCGCCATGAGGTAGGTATCAAAGGTTCCAAAAATGGAAGCGAGTATAAAAATCGAATGAGTCGTGGCAAAAAATATGAGTGAGTGTTTCGGGCTTAATAAGATAAACAATCCCACGGCAAAGATTGGCAGCAGGTAGAGTATGAGATCGTTGATATAGTAGAAAAGAGTGGTAAAACCAAATGCCATTACAATCAGAAAGCAGTAAGAGAGAACAAAAGCCATCTGCCAGTGGATCGAATCTTTGAATCCTCTCTTCTTTGCCAGTGCTGCCATTCCCCAGTACAACAGCGAACATCCCATTGCTGATAGGTGAATGAAAAAGAGCACGGGGTATTGGTCGAAGACTAAGTCAAAAAGTAAAAGAACAGCAAAAATCGCAGAAAGAAATTTTATTATCATCCCAACACGAAAGTAATTTATTGCCCACACTTCCTTGACAAAACGATCGTGATCGCGGTGTGTTGGACTCTTCTTTTCATGATTGGTATTCAGTTGGTCATGATTTTTTGTGTACACAGTAATACGTTGTTCCTCCGGTCTCTCTGTCGAATTAATGGAACAAAACCCCCGACAATCGTTAGCTTCGAGTCCTTTTCCAAGACGGTCTTCTCGAGACAGATTTCCCATTTCGAGACAGAAAAAAAGACTTAATTTTACTTTATTATAACACTCAATTTTTCCTTTATAAACCTGAAGGCTTTTTTAACGGTGGTAAATCCATGGGGCCAGGTCTTGATTCTTGAATTGTGTTACAAGAAATCAAAAACCAGCCGATACCTTGATAGTTGGATTTTACCTTGAATATCGGCTGGTTTTTGATTAAAGCTTTCCAGGATTAAACTTTATCATTTTAAAAAAAGCTGGTTTTGCTTTTTTTCTCGGTTTAATTTATTCCAGCCCCATAAACTCAAAGGGTTTGGTTTCTACAAACAATTGAGCGGTATCTCCAGCATAAAAGTGTTCCGGAGAGATAACCAGTTTCTGAACTGGCGCCGAAGGCGAGAAATCGATCTTATCTAGTTGAACCCAGAAAAGATTGGGAGTCAAAGTGGATTCGAAATAATATACTTTGTTTTTATGATCGATGACGGTTCTCCAACGGGTAGTAGAGATGTTCGGTTTCTCAGGAGTACTGATACCAAAGGGTACCGAAACATTCCGGATGACACTAAATACCGAGGCTACAGCTATCTGAATATCGGCGGTTTTAGGAATGGCATTGATGTAAAACCAAGCCCGGGCAAATCGATCGGCTGCCCGACTAGTACCTGGGAGTACAACCATTCCACCGATTTCCTTCCAATACTCATTCAAAGCGAGCTGCTGTTGGTAAGTCGGTGAATTGGTCATGACCAGATACGACGAATCATGGTGAATTACCAGTTCACCTTCTACGTATTCAAAGATAGCGCTATCGCCTAAGGAATCGGATACAGCCAGATGAACCGTTGCTAAATTATCACGTCCCGGCATATCGGCAGTAATCAGAACAAATTCTTCTCTGGACAAAGCTTCCACAGCCTCTTTAACGGTAGCAAAAGAATCCAAGACATACTGAGCCCATAAAGCTAAGCTTAAACCCGGTTTTTGGCCATCCCACTTAGGATATACTGATTCGGCTAACCACAGCACGTTGGTCACTAAACCTTCCTCATTCAAACCATCAGCTGTAGACATATCATAGGCAGAGGCGATGACACTCCCATACTTGGAAGTCCATTTATAAGAATTTGGTCCCACTCTTCCTTCCCGTTCCATTCCTCTGGGAAATATCCAGAGATTGGTTCCAATGTCTTCGGTCCAATCCATAGTCCGGCCGGTAATTACCGTTCCTTCCAGTCCATGGTAGAGCACTCTGCTACAGGCATTAGCTGAGGGATTGGCTAATAATAAAACTATAAAGATGAATATGACTAATGAAAACAACCGACTTTTACTTTTCATGACAGCCTCCTAATAAATTTGTGATTAGTGAGGAATGAAAGGTGGATGTTACAATTATACCCCAATTCTCACTTTCTTCCTTTTGATTCCTAACTTTTTTAAAAGATAGGATTTTCACGTCGCACAATATGCTCCTTAGAATAACAAATTAGGCAAATGAGATTGCCACGTCGTCCAACCAAAGAACAGTTAAGCTACTTGTAGTGAAGGTTTTAATAAAAGTATTTTTAATCATCATCTGGTGCCACAACATGGCATGAGGATCTATCCAGGAATCAACGAAATTTCATTAATGTTCTTAAATTAAATCATTTATAAGTTTGATAAAGAAAAACCAGCTTTTCAATATTAATTTTTAATCAAGAAAGACCGATATATTATACAATAACAAGATACAACAGGAGGATCCCAAGTTGAAGAAATTTATGGTGGTAATGATTGTTATTTGTACGCTGTATTTATTAACAGTCAACTTGCTGGCAGATGAACAGCAGGATAACTTTCAGGCACCGGAGTCAGAAGATTTTAGCAGTCTGATTTGGAGCGAAGCATTTGATAAACTCCATACTAAGTTTTCTCGTGAATATGGGTTTACGGACTGGAAGAAAATTGACTGGTCGGCTCTTTATAACCAATTTAAACCTCGGATTGACCAGGCTCAGGAATCCAATGATTTTACGGCTTATTACCTTGCCTTGAAGGAATATGTACATTCTATTCCCGATGGGCATGTTCATATAAATTCTCTACCAGATATCGATAATCAATATATCGGCGGTGGCTTCGGATTTTCGGTTGTAAAATTGTCAAACGGTAAGTTGGTAGTAATTTGGGTAGATGAAAAGAGCAATGCATATACCCAAGGGATACGACCGGGTGCCGAATTGATTGATTGGAACGGCCGCCCGGTTCAGGAGGTTTTAGATGAGGTGTCAACCATTTTTTATAACAATACGGCTACTGAGGAAGATCTTATAAACCAGAAGGTAGGTTATCTCGTCCGAGCGCCAATTGACACCAAACTATCTCTCTCGTTCAAAAATACCAAAGGTGAAATAATCAAGGCATCGCTGGTTGCTTTTAACGATAAAGGAGCATCCTTAAAAAAAACTTACCCCACAACAATTCTTTCTGATGGATTAAGAGATTTGATCCTAGAGGTTAAAGATCCTCAAGATCCGCCAGAATCGATGGTTGAGAAGAAAATACTGGATGGGGACATCGGTTATTTAAAAATTTGGGGTTTACTCGATGCTGATTTAATGGATACAGGTGAAATTCCATCAACACTGGGTTTATTTAAGACAGCTATTGAGGAATTTAATCAAAAGAAGGTGAAAGGTCTGATTGTAGATATCCGAAATAATGTGGGTGGTTTAGATTCGATGGTAGCCGATATGTTAGCCTCATTTTATACCGAAAAAACTCTTTATGAATACCAAAATTGCTATAATGTTCTCTCCGATTTCTGGGAAATACGTCCTGATGAAACACGGGAAGTTAATCCTGCTGATCCGGGTTTATACATCGAACCAGACGAACCTTTCTTCGGTGGTCCCATTGTGGCAATTATTAATTCAAAATGCATTAGTTCGGGTGAGGGATTGGCAATGGGAATTAAAAATTTACCAAATGGAGAAACACTCGGCTTTTATGGAACCAATGGTTCCTTCGGCTTGGTAG
>DHFN01000215.1 GCA_002402275.1 Anaerolineales bacterium UBA4823 | reverse complement strand
TAGCCGGTCTGCGCCACGCCCCGATCTAAAGATTGATTATAGCGCACTCCGTTTTTTCTGGCAAGAAAATAGTAAAATATCTTTTTGAAATGCTTGATAAATCGGTTTGGAGAATTTTGGGTATCGCCCTATTATTTTTGATCGGGACCAGTGCATGCCTAGCAAATACACCGGGGATGGATGAAACCATAGGTACTACCCAACCAACCATACCTCCCAATTTACCTAGAACCTTTTCTCCCCTTTCAACACCCCGCTTACAGCTTAGTCCGAGTACAATTTCTTTACAAAAAGAGTCCTCCGATTCCGCAATATCAACTCAATTGCCAGCTAATAATTATCCGATCTGTTCACCCCTCAAGACAACTCCTTTGGCGGATCTGGAGGAGATTGTTTCGGATGGTTATCATCCACCCCCGGCCGGTCAAGATGGACGGCATCAGGGGGTGGATTTTGCTTATTACCGAAAATATGGCCGAGAATCTATTGCTGGAGAGGATATCCAAGCTATACTAGGGGGGAGAGTTTCTACATTGATTAATGATCGTTTTCCTTACGGAAATGCCGTTATTTTAGAAATCCCGGATGGTCAGATGCCGATTTATTTCGATAATCTGATCGGGATGGAAAAGAATGAATCACTTTATATCCTCTATGCTCACCTAAATGAACTTAAACCATTAAACGTGGGGGACTCGATTGTAAAGTGTCAGCTACTAGGAAAAGTGGGGAAGAGCGGGAATGCTGGAACAGCTCACTTGCATTTAGAAATGAGAATTGGAAAGCCAGGTCAGGTATTCACCAGTATGGCATATTATACGAAAGATGCTAGTGAGGAAGAACGAGACCAATATTTAATTTGGCGGACCTCGGGTTTGTTTAGGCATTTTGATCCTATGTTGATCTTAAGAACTCAACAAACACCTCCTCCATGAATAAACACGATTTTATTTTTGATAGCAATGAAAGCGAAGCAGAATGACATCCAAAAACAACCAGATAGATGATCAAATCAAACAATACGAAACAAATCGAGGCGCAATTATCTTCGCTATTCCGATGCAGCTTTTTCCAATGCTGCGAGGGTACGCATACTTAATATTCGATGAAAATAGTTCGCCAGCCCATTTTACTTTGGTTGATACTGGCTCGGTATCGCCAGAAGCGAACCGTCAATTAGAAACGAGTTTGACATGGATTAGTGAAAAGATTTCTAAACCAGTTGATTTTTCTACTCTAGATGAAGTTTTATTAACCCATGGACATATTGATCATTTTGGTGGATGCTATCAAATCCGCCAACATTCCTCATGTCCAATTGTGATTCATGAATTAGATTTACGTATCTTAACCAATTATGAAGAACGGGTTGTGATAGTCTCAAAGAGATTAACAGAATTCCTGATTGAGGCAGGGGCTTCAGAGAAAAGTCGGGCAGAATACCTTGAGGTTTACCGAATGACCAAAAGTTTAGGGAAGTCTATTGACAATGTGACAACTTATCAAAGAATGCAAGATCAACTTTCCCGGTTTAAGATTCTCCATTTACCTGGTCATTGTGCTGGTGAAGTTGTTATAAAATTGGATAATATTCTCTTTAGTGGAGATATGGTTTTGGACCCCATCACTCCCCATCAATCCCCTGAACATCTTACCTTGTACACGGGTTTGGGACATTATTTTGAATCTCTACAACAGCTAAAAGAATGGTCATCTGGGGTTGATTTAACCTTAGCGGGGCATGGAGTTCCGATTCGGAATCTTGCTGGACGGATTGACGAAATTGATCATGGTCACCAAGAACGACTTGGGAAAATCTTAGATATCTTTAAAAAGCCTCAAACGATTGCTCAGGTTTCCGAGCAATTATTTGGGCAAGTCACCGGATACAATATCCTCCTGGCACTTGAAGAGACCGGAGCTCATGTTGAATATCTCTACTCACGCGGCTATTTAGAAATTACAAACCTGGAGGATTTAGAGGAGAATCATAAATTAGTCCCTATCGTATATCATCGAATTAGATAGCTCAACATTATCCTTCAAATGGAACTTCAACAACTTTTCCCTTGATTTGTTCGGTCAAGAGTTTTATTTCAGAGGATATAACCCCGGAAAGATCCTCTAGTCTCACCAATCGCTTTTCAGATTGATCACGACGTTTGAGTTCAACGCTATCATTCCTCAATGTTCGTTCACTGATGGTAATGCGGATAGGATTGCCAATTAAATCTGCATCCATGAACTTTACTCCTGGGCTTTCCTCTCGATCATCATATAAAACTTCAAAGCCTGCTTCAATTAATTCATCGTACAGTCTATCCGCGGCAGCTTGAATCTGTGGATTGGTTTGAGTGCCTAAAGAGACTAGGTGTACCTGATAAGGTGCGACGGTAATGGGCCAGATAATTCCATTCTCATCGTGGTGCTCTTCGACTATACAAGCCATTAGACGACCGCTTCCGATTCCATAGGAACCCATGATCACTGGCTTCTCCACACCATCCTTATCTAAATAGGTGCAACCCATCGCATCGCTATAGCGTGTTCCTAATTTAAAGATATTACCTACTTCTACTCCCCGCGCCGATCGGATCGGACTGCCACAGCGTATGCAACCATCCCCCTCTTGGGCGGCTGTTATATCCGCGATGAGATCTGCCTGATAATCTCTTCCATAATTAGTATTTAATAAGTGATAACCTTCTTCGTTAGCACCCGCAACCAGGTTAGGGGATTGAGGGATTAAATCATCTACAACCACCATAATATCTTTTAATCCAACTGGTGAAGCATAGCCAGGCACAGCTCCTACTGCTATGATCTCTTCCTCGGTGGCTGGGCGTAACTCTTTTGCTTTCAACGTATTGGCTAACTTGGTCTCATTCATTTCCATATCTCCGCGAACAACCGCAAAGATGAATACGTCTTGTTCCTCATCGCCGTTAGGAATGGTCGCGACCATAAAGACTGCTTTAGCTGTTTTGGATTCGGGGATATTGAGGAAATTAGCTAATGATTCGATGGTTTTCGCTTGAGGAGTTGCGACTTTTTCCACTGGAAGAGGATCTTCAACTGGAGGGGCTGTTTTTTTGAAGAGGGCAATCTGACGGTTGGCAGAGTAGCCACAATGGTCACATAGGATTAAAGTGTCTTCGCCTATGGGGGTTAGATACATATATTCATGAGCCATTTTTCCCCCCATCATTCCGACATCCGATTTAACTGCAATCACTGGCAGATCACAACGATGAAAGATATTGAAATAGGCTTGATAATGATTGCGATATTGTCGATCTAATCCTTCCCAGTCTGTGTCTAAGGTATAACTATCTTTCATGGTGAATTCCCGAACGCGGATTAACCCAGCCCGGGGGCGGGGATCATCGCGCCACTTGGTTTGAATGTGATAAATGAGACGCGGCAGTTGCCGGTATGAGCGGATATCCTTCCGCACGATATCGGCGACCACTTCTTCATGGGTCATTGCCAGTACCATATCCCGATTATTTTTATCTTTAAACCGCCCCATTTCACTGCCAATTTGATACCAACGTTGAGTTTCCTTCCAAATATCTGCGGGATGAACCACGGGCATGCTCATCTCTTGACCCCCAATCGCATTTATTTCCTCCCGAATGATATTTTCAATCTTGGTGAGTGAAATTCGTCCGATCGGCATGATTGTGAAAATTCCTGCTGCGAGTTGACGAATGAAACCAGCCCGGACAAGGAGTTGATGGCTAGCCACTTCTGCGTCTGCAGGTGCTTCTCTTAAAGTAAGATTGAATAATTGCGATAATCTCATGTTATACCTCCGCGATAATAAAAATAATCCCTCTGGGGCTTTCGTTCCAGAGGGCGGTAGTTCTTTGAGTTATTTCCCGACAAACTCACAGTAACCGAAAGCCATTAACGCATTCGGAAGTATGGGGTCGGAGCGGGCTCAAATGATAAATTAAATTTCATAGTTTTCCTAGTTTACCATCAGTTAAGGGTCTGTCAAGGTTTTGAAAAAGAGGATGAGTTCTGATGAGATAAACTGGACGACGCATTTAATAAACAAATAAAAAGACGAGGTCGTTGACGTTGGTTTCGGTTGGAGAAGTATAGAATACATCTCCTAAGGTGTGAAAGAAGTTATACGAATCATTATTGGCTAAAAACGAGTCGGGATTTAAACCCAATTCAAGGGCTCGTTGCCAGGTTGTCCCATCAACTAGTGCACCGGCGGCCGGACTAAGACCATCCTCTCCATCACTTGCTAAGGTAATGAGCAATGAATTGGGAATTCCGGCTAAATCTTTAACCGCTCCCAATGCCAGCTCAAGATTACGCCCCCCTATCCCTGTTCCGTGAACAGTTACGGTGGTCTCCCCGCCGGCTATCCAGCAGATCGGTTTGGTAAAGGGGGATGCTTTGGAAAGTTGCCGGGTAAGTGCAGCAAAAACTTTCCCAACTTGGCAAGCTTCACCTTGTAAATATGAAGTCAGATGCAGGGTGGAAATTCCCATTTGTTGGAGGGTGTTGGAAGCAGCCTGACAGGCTTGTGAATTGGTGCCGATCAAATAATTTTTTACGTTCATAAATTGAGGATCTTCAGGTTTTGGGGTTTCGGGCACTTTTCCAGCGTTCCCGTCTTGAAGATATTGCAAGACTCGAGGTGGAATTTTTTTCTCGATATGATAATGTTGGATAATTTGGATTGCTTCAGCGAAGGTGGTTGGATCTGGCGAGGTCATCCCTGACGCAATCGTGGCAGGATCGTCACCTATGACATCGGACAATATTAAACTAATAACTCGGGCTGTATGGGCATAAGATACCAACCCGCCACCTTTAAATCGTTCCAAGTGTTTTCGAATGCAATTGATTTCTTGGATAGAGGCTCCACATTGTAATAATAAACGGGTTGTTCGTTGTAGGTGATTTAGAGTAATCGGAGGACGGGGATAACTCAATAAAGAGGATGTACCCCCTGAAATTAAACAAACCAAAGTATCAGCTGGCGACAATGATCGAATAAAAGTTTCAAGTTGGCGAGAAGCAAATAGACTGTTTTGCCCGGGTACCGGATGATCACCATAGACGATCTTGGTATTGGGTAGTAAACATTCTGTTTTCTTTTTTGTAACTACCAAGGAACGGTCTATTCGTTGGTCTAAGGTGTTTTGAGCGCCTTTTAGCATAGCTACGGCGGCTTTTCCAAATGCTGCTATGACAAGTTTTCCCTTTGGATCGAGTGGGAAAATGTCATTTTGAACCATTAAATTATTTTCCCCTATTTTGAGGCTAGTTTCTACAACCTTATCGCCCGCTACGGTTTCGAGAGCTTTCGCCAATGCTTGAATAATTTGGGTTTTGAAAGGATGGTTATTGAAGATAGATGATTCCGGGAATATAAAATTGACACTCATAGGCTCTCAAATTGCCAGTGGAAGAATACATTGAGGATCATCTAGTTGAGGATCGTTCACCCTTTTTGAAACTGCATACGCTGCCATCTTTTCTGTGGGATATGGCTGGAGAAGCGGGTTGAGTTCGGTCGGAGAAGCAGGATCCGGTTTAATCCAGGTAAGATAATTTTCAGGGGATAGGATAACCGGCATACGATCATGAATAGGTTTTAACAAAGAATTTGGGGAGGTTGTGATGATCGTACAAGAACGCACCTCTGAGCCATCCGGGCTTTGCCAACTATCCCACAAGCCAGCAAATGCAAATGGTTTTTTTGATTTTAATTGGATGAACATGGGGGTTTTCGATCCGTCTTCTTTCTTCCACTCATAGAAGCCATTGGCTAGAATCAAGCAGCGATGATATCGAAATGGGCTGCGAAAAGCCGGTTTCTGAGAAACGGTTTCGGCACGAGCATTAATTAAACGATTGCCCATTTGAGGATCTTTAGCCCAATGCGGGATTAATCCCCAGACATAAAAGTCCACCTGGTAACTTGGATCATTAGCAATGACAGCAATTGGTTGGGATGGGGCAATGTTATAGCGAGGTTGAATATCTTGAACGAAGGTTGCAAAGGGAAATTCATCTTGTAATTCGCTCACTTCTGAGATTAGGGTAAACCTTCCACACATAATCACCTTCTTTCTAAATTTAGGCTGGTTTTCTGGCAATTAAACTGGCAACGTATCGAGGATGATTGGAATTTTCAGTTGACCATCCTTCTTGATAATAAAGGATTTCCCAAGTAGAAAAAGCCTGCGATAGTTCTTGAGGGAAGAGCAAAAAATCTTCTGGGATCTCTGGCTTGACTTGTTTCATTTCTTGGGTAAAGGTTTCGATAATCAACAAGCCAGCTGGTTTTAGCCAGTCGTAAAATGAACCCCAGAGAGATCTTTGGAGGTAAAAGAAGTTCAGGATGATGTTAAAACTATTTTTAGTAAATCGGATGGCATTCATATCCCCGCAAATTAAATTTAGGGAAGGAGATTGCTTTTTTGCCTGTTGGAGAGCTACAAGGGAGATATCAACTCCGATTACATTTAAACCTTGGCTCAGAAGGAAGCTCGCGTTGGATCCTATCCCGCAAGCTGCATCGAGTACTAACCCTGCCTGAGGGAAAAAGGGACTGGCGGTGCGGAGTAATTCCCGGGGTGGGTGATTGTTATTGTATTTTTGTGTTTGATAACGATCATTCCAGCGAGCTGCATCAGACTTCATACTATCACCTACTTTGAATCTAGCAAATTAATTTCTTTTATTATAATGACCATAAAATAAATTTTACACGCATTTTGCTAAAAAACCGAGCTGGGAAACAAATGATTCAATCTGGATGTCGAGGTAAATTATGGCAGGAAATAGCGAGATTACCTATAATGGCGACCCGTGCGTATCTTTCTTTCACGGTATCAGGGATAAACCGTATGGCAGGTGATGAGCTGGTTAGTCGGTGGATCGTCCCTACGGCAAGGTATTGGAATCCCCTGGAAGTGATTGAATCACTTGTCTTTTTTGATATAATATAGTACAATTGTTCTATAAACAACAGTATATAATTGATTAAGAACATTTGGCAAATGAAAAATAAAACCTTATTCAGGCTTGGTATATTTTTCTTAGTATTCTTAGAAGGGCTGTGTTTTCCCGGCAGCGGGTATGCTAACCCCACTAGTGATATTCCTCCTGAGGGATTTTTGCTGATTCGGGCTTCTATAGGAGTACAGCTTTATAGAAAAGACTTCGTCAAGGGAACTCCGGATTATGTCCAAATTATTAAGCTCAATCGGGGAGCAGAAATTCAATTATTGCATGGGGATATGATCCTTTCAAACGCACA
The DNA here is from genome assembly GCA_002402275.1 of Anaerolineales bacterium UBA4823. Classification (GTDB taxonomy): domain Bacteria; phylum Chloroflexota; class Anaerolineae; order Anaerolineales; family UBA4823; genus UBA4823. Next base: position 4,001 of record DHFN01000215.1, on the reverse strand, counting down.
ACCGGGTGTTTTTGGAGGGTTGGATGCATCGGTTTAACTCTCGATCCATTAAACAATACTGGCAAGAAATATATTCTCTCAGTGAGCGGTCCTTTTGTGTGTCGAACGGGGAATTTTTCAATATGTATGAATACCCTACTCGGCTGCCTTTCCCACTTAAAGTAGATGGTCAAATTTTGAGTGGTGGATATTCAAAAGGAGAATTCACTGATGAAAAGATGATGTTGGAAATTTGGCTGGATCAAGTGAATATCCGACCTCTGACAAAAAGCAATTTTCAACAATCCAGTGCTCCAAATATCCTGAGCGGATTATTTGAAGCTTCGAAAAAGAGTCCTGATAAATATGTTGGCAGGACATTCGTAGGGGTTGAAGATGAAGAAGGTGATGGGGTTTATGAGACCCTCTTGATTTTCAGCACCCAGAGTGCACGTCAGGTTGATGCTGCTCAAACCTTACGTGATTTTGGTGCTGAAAAAGTGATGATGCTTGATGGGGGTTTGTCAACCCAATTAGTATGTCAGGGGAGAAGTTACATCGAAACAGATCGTTTAATACCTACTGCACTGGCTGTTTTAGATGGAACGCAGCCCTATTTTCCAAAGTTGAACCCGGAGCCATATCCGCCTAAACCAGGCTTCCAAGAAGCAGCAATAGAGCCTATGCAGCCCCAGAGTATTGAGAATCCAGATGATAATTCAGTAACTATCTTAGAAAAGACCACGGATCAACCAAAAACAGGGAACTTAATGGCAATCTTCGAGGAAATTCATTATACCGATGCGCTATTTATTCCTTTGCTCATTACCACGATTTCCGTTTTTCTCTATTGGGGATTTCGCCGAATCTAATTATCAATCCATATTTTCACCGATTATTCAACGGTTACGGATTTTGCTAAATTTCTTGGCTGGTCAATATCCAATCCTCTTTGATGTGCAATGTGGTATGCCAGAAATTGGAGAGGAATGATAGTTGTCACAGGGCTGAGCAACCAAGGAGTTTGAGGAATCCACAATACCCGATCGGACAGGCTCTTTATACGTTCATCTCCATCGTTGGCTATTGATATAATCTTTGCCCCGCGGGCTTTGGCTTGTTCAATTTGGCTAACCATTTTCTCATTCCAAAGGTCTTTGGGGGCAATAGCAATGATGGGGAGATTTTTATCTATTAAAGCGATTGGCCCATGTTTCATTTCACCAGCTGGATAGGCTTCGGCATGAATGTAAGAAATTTCCTTCAATTTTAGTGCACCTTCATAAGCAGTGGGCATATTAATTCCCCTACCAAGATAAAGGCAATTGGAGACATCCGTGAACAAATGAGCGATTTCCTGTACTTCAGTTTCTCGATCCAGGCAAATTCCGACTAAATTTGGTAGCCGCCTTAGGTCATTGACGAGTTGGTAACGCATTTGGGTAGGTAGAGTATTTCTTAAATCTGCTAGCAAAATGGCTAAGAGATATAAATCTACTAACGGTGCTGTATACGCTTTGGTCGAAGCGACTCCGATTTCTGGTCCGCATTGCATGGAAATAAAACCATCAGCGAGTCGCATAGCTTGTGATCCAATGGCATTCACAATGCTCCACAAAGTCGATCCTTTTTTCCGAGCCTCTTCCATCGCTGCTAATGTATCCGCCGTCTCTCCAGATTGACTTATTGCGATTGTGACTGTATTTGGTTCAATGATTGGATCACGATAGCGAAATTCCGAAGCAATATCCACTTCGACCGGGATATGGGCAATTCGTTCAATTAGGATTTTCCCCACCAGCCCAGCATGGTAAGCAGTTCCACAAGCCACGATAAAGATCTTATGAATGGTTTGGGCAAATTCTGGGGTAAGCTGTATTTCCGGGAGACTAATTTTCCCAAAGGAAAAATTAACTCTGCCGGCGATCGTATCGGTCATGGAACGAACTTGCTCGTGAATTTCCTTCTGCATAAAATGCTGATATTCACCCTTTTCAGCTGCAATTGGATCCCAGGTCACATGCTGTTCTTTCCAGTTAACAATCTCTCCGTTTAAAGTTTGGATTTGAAGACTAGCGGGGGTTATGATCGCTATTTTTTGTGGATCTAAGAAAACAGCCCGCCGAGTATACTCAAGGATTGCTGGCAAGTCGGATGCCACAAAATTTTCACCATCACCCAGCCCAATCACCACACCGCCAGCGTTTCCGATCCGGGCGGCGATCAATTTATCTGGTTCATCGCGTGAAAATACAACAATACCATGTGCCCCTTGAATTTCGCTGAGTGCTTTTTGGACTGCTGTGACAAGCGAGTTACTACTAGAAAGATACCGCTCAATAAGTTGGACAATGACCTCTGTATCGGTTTCAGATTGAAAATGAACTCCTTCTGCTTCTAATTCATCGTGTAATGTATGGTAATTCTCTACAATTCCGTTGTGAACAAGGACCACTCTGCCAGAACTACTGAGATGGGGATGGGCATTGCGCGCGTTTGGTTCACCATGAGTTGCCCAACGAGTGTGCCCTATGCCTAAATGTCCATGCAATGGCGCGGCGCTGACCAGGTCGAACAGGTGAGAAATCTTCCCTGCATCGCGCCTTATTTCGATTTCCCCTTGACTATAGATAGCTATCCCGGCTGAATCATAACCACGATATTCCAAGCGTTGCAACCCTTGCAGAATGATAGGGGTTGCATCCCTTGGTCCTACATAACCAACAATGCCACACATGCGATCCCTCCAAAATGATATTTTTTCCGTGAATAGAGATTTGAATCCTTTTCTAATCCCGGAAGAATTCCCATTTTTCCAAAGTTTGTGCAAACAGTTACCTGCTTGTTTTGTTTGGAAATGATTGGAGGGGAGAGGATGGGTAATGGGCTACCCCAAGGCTTCCGCTGATCTTTCGATTTTCCTGCAATGGATGCAGTTAGTCCCTCATTGCTGAGGGAAACCTTTTCCTCGTCATCCTGAGCGAATTAAACCCAGGACCATGCGCTAACTCTCCCTAATAAATATTTAGGAACCTCCTTTATTTTAGATAAAAAAAATTATATCATAAACCATATCGTTCCGAAATTTGGACGAATGGGCAAATAAAATTTGGGGTAAGTTCTTAAGATAGAGACTGTCCAAAAAGTTATAAATGACATGTCGAACGAAACAGGATATAAAAATTTAGAACAAGAAAATGCTGATCATTCATTTCGAGTAACTTTATAGCGAAAAACGCTTTTCTATCAAAAAAAGAACTGTCATTGCGAAACGTTCTTTGTTGAAGCAATCTTCTAATTCGGTGTGGATTCTGCCACATTGCCAATAACACTTTTCACCGCTCCAATTCCTTGAAAGCATTTGTGTAAGGGCGGGTTTTCCAAGGGGGATGAGCATTTGAAGACACCAAGGTTAATTGCCATCAATTTCATCTGTTATGCCAGACAAACCCGCCCTTACAAGATCACATGTTCTTTAAGATACCCAAGTTGAGCATAGTCGTTTATGCTTAACATCCTGGCTGTCCTAGTCCTCAGGAGAAAAATTACCACGTTGCAAAGGATGGGTCTGAAATTTTGGATATAAGTTGTATGTTATAATTATTATATTTAAGGTCTATATAGGAATAAATAATTTTTTTTGATTGGAGGGTTAATTATGCCTGAATTAAGTGGTGTTGAAAATAAGGCTCAAATTGTTTACTTTTCTCACGGGGGTGGTCCTTTACCTATCCTTGGTGATCCAGGTCATCGCGCAATGATAGAGTTTATGAAACAACTTCCAAACCAGCTTAGAAAGCCTGATTTAATTCTTGTCATTAGTGCCCATTGGGAAGAGCCAGAAGCAACTTTGTTGGGTTCACCCAACCCGGAAATGTTCTACGATTATTATGGCTTTCCTGATGAAGCCTATGAGATTGATTATCCGGCACCAGGAAGTTCAGCTGATGCGAACCGTTTCGCTGAATTATTGAAAAAAAACCATATAGCAGCCAAAGTTGATCCTCAACGAGGTTTTGATC
>DHFN01000201.1 GCA_002402275.1 Anaerolineales bacterium UBA4823 | reverse complement strand
CTTCGTCTGCTTCAGCTTTGGTAACGCATAATGGTGGTGAGATTCGGATGGTACTCTTACCGCATCCTAATAATAATAACCCTCGGTGAAACGCATTCTCCACAATTAAGTCACGCAGTTTTTCCGCCTGTTCTTTCGTCGTGCGGTCTTGCACAAATTCGACCCCAATCATCAAGCCTTTCCCACGTACTTCCCCAATATTGGGGTGATGGGCCTGAATTTCCTCCAGAGCATCTTGGATATATTCTCCCATTATAGTGGCATTTTCTAAGAAACCTTTTTCAATCAAATCAATCGTTGCTAGAGCTGCTGCACAAGAGAGTGGGTTACCACCAAAGGTATTCCCATGGGAACCTTTTGGCCAATTCATAATAGATTCCTTGGCAATCATTGCCCCCATGGGTAACCCAGAGGCAATGCCTTTCGCTGCACAAACAATATCAGGCTCCACATCCCAATGTTCGATTGCCCACCATTTGCCGGTTCTCCCCATTCCACTTTGAACCTCATCCACAATTAATAAAATTCCATACTTATCACATAACTGACGTAAAGCCGGAAAAAATTTAGGTGTTGGGACAATATAACCACCCTCGCCTTGAATTGGTTCCACTAATATACCAGCAATATTATCCGGAGGAAGAACATGTTCTATGATTTGTTCTTCAATATAACGAACAATGGTTTCTCCATAATCTTCTCCCTCATTCGAAATCAGGATCGGGCGGTAAGGATCAGGAAAGGGAACATGGGTTACTCCATTCAATAATGGATAGAAATCGCGATGGTAAACTGGCTTACTCGCAGTAAAAGTTACAGCTCCCATGGTCCTTCCGTGAAATGCCCCCAAGAACCCTATAAATTCGGTTCTCCCGGTATAATGACGGGCTAATTTTATGGCAGCTTCGACACTTTCAGTTCCAGAGTTTGTCATAAAGGATATTGCATTATCCAAAAATGGAGCAATCTCATTCAAACGCTCGCCCAGTTCCACCCATTTCACATGATAGAAATCGGAGGAGATATGTAAAAATTTTTTTGCTTGTTCAGTGATCGCATCAACGACGACCGGATGACTATGCCCGGTTGAGACCACAGCAATTCCGGCTGCAAAATCCAAAAACCGATTGCCATCAACATCCCATACTTCGGTTCCGGAACCATGATCCATAACAAAAGGATATCCACGCGGATATGAAGGGGAGATCACATCCTGATCACGTTTTACGATTGCTCTTGCCTTCGGACCGGGTAAGTTAAAAATTTGCATAGACCACTCCTTTAATTTTCCTAATAGTCCTTATACTACTAATAATAATTATAACATCAGGAAAATTCCAAAACCTTTGGTTAGCTTTAGCCTAGTAGATTAATAATCCCATTTATACTGGACTAAAACAGTCAAATAATATTGATGGTTGATCTTTTCTAATCCAAATGCCCAGGTGCGCCAATTTAATGCATTTTCTTCTGTGGCGGGTTTATATAAAGTCAGGTAATTCAAGTTCAGGTATTCGGAGGGCCATTCAATAAATCCGCTTGTCCAATCTGCTGCTATCCCTTGATCTAAAGCATTACATATTGTTATGCTATCCTCCAAAACCGGATCTAATGCTGGCAGAATGATGGAGCTAAATGAGCCTTGAACAGATTGATTAATACTCTGATCAGAACCCCAATCATAGGACTTATTCTCGGTAAATAAATTTGAGAAATTCTCAGCTACATCTACCTTCACTTCCGGATTTTGCCAAAGGTATTTGATATGCAGTCCATGAATGGGACTAATAAAATTTACAAATGCTATTTCATCTCTACTTTTAATCGAATTGAGCATTCCGCTAAATGCTAGATTGAGGTCATGATCGTTACAAAACTCAGTGGGTTGAATGGTTGGGGTGATAAAATCTCCGTCAACCCAACCACTCCCGCCTTGGGGAAGATTTATTTCTAACCAAATTTTCTCGTCTATAAATTGTCTTTTTCCAGTGGCATTAATTCCCATTGTTTGAGGTGCAAATTGAGCGACTGGGGTACTCTTCACTCCAGCCTCAGGATAAACATCTAAAAATTGATCATCCTTCAGAAACACTGCCGACAATAACATCCCAAAATCAGGCAATGGAGTAGAAGTAGGTAAAACGGTCGCAGTGGGCAGAGGTGGGGAATCCGTTACTCCTAATTGAGGTGTTAAAGTGTCAGGAGCGGGATTATGAGTATTTAATCTAATCCCGCAAGAAACCAAAAAAAAAGAGAGAATGAAAAGGACATCCAATCTATGCTTCATCACCTTTAAACTCCTGGCTGAATGAAGGTTGTTTGTCCGCTTTTCTTTGGTTTTTCATCAGCATGTAAGTCTTCTTCCTCTTGTTTAATTTCCTCCGCTAAGCGTTGGAGTAAGCGAATTGATTTGCATTTTGAGGCAAATTTAGCCAAAGCCAAGTCCAAAACTTGATCCATGTGTTCTACTGGGGTGATTTCTAATTCTGAAAGTACTGGTTTAGGTATATCAATTAAATCCTTCAAATTCTTTTTAGGAATAATGATCTTTTTTAACCCTGCCCGGTGAGCAGCGAGAACTTTTTCTCGAATACCACCTACCGGCAACACCTTCCCCCGTAAGGTGATTTCACCCGTCATAGCAACATCCTTTGAAACCTCTCGACCCGTGAAAGCCGAAACAAGGGCGGTACAAATGGTTATTCCTGCACTTGGACCATCTTTTGGAACTGCTCCTTCAGGAATATGAATATGAATATCGATCTTTTCATATAAGTTTACATCCAATTTAAAATCCTCTGCCCGTGATTTCATATAAGTAAATGCCGCCTGAGCGGATTCCTGCATCACATTTCCGATTTGCCCGGTAATTTGCAGGACACCTTTTCCCTCAACTAACAATACTTCTACTGGCATAATTTCGCCCCCGTACTCAGTCCATGCCATAGCCGTTGCCACGCCTACCTCATTTTTTCTTTCTGCTTCCTGGTTAAAATACTGAGGTGGTCCTAAGTATTTTTCTACTAATTTTGGACTTACTTGCAATGGATAACGTTTTCCTTCCGCTTTAGCACGCGCAATTTTACGGCAAATTTTTCCGATCTCTCGCTCCAAATTTCGTACCCCAGCTTCATAGGTATATTCACGGATAATTTTGGTTATCGCGGCGGGAGTGAATCGTAACGGAACGGATTCCAACCCATTTTCCTCTAATTGCCGAGGAATAAGAAAACGATTAGCAATCTCCAACTTCTCCTCTTCGATGTAACCTGGAAACTCAATAATCTCCATTCGGTCTAATAACGCGGGAGGTATCGTACCGATATAATTTGCAGTTGTGATGAACATGACCTTTGATAAATCATAAGGCAGCTCAAGATAGTGATCAGAGAAAGCATAATTTTGTTCTAGGTCTAAAACCTCTAACAAGGCAGCCGAAGGGTCTCCTCGAAAATCTTCGCCTAATTTGTCAATTTCATCGAGCATAAATAATGGATTTATAGTGCCAGCTCTTTTTATAGTCTGTAAAATTCGGCCTGGTAAAGCCCCGATATAAGTTCTCCGATGTCCACGGATTTCAGCCTCATCCCGAATTCCTCCTAATGAAAGGCGAACAAATTTCCGACCGAGCGCGTTTGCGATGGATTTTCCAAGCGAAGTTTTCCCCGTTCCTGGTGGACCAACGAAACATAGAATCGGTTGATGCATTCGTTTGGGTTTTAAATTCCGAATGGCAATATATTCAAGGATTCGATCTTTTGCTTTCGGAAGACCGTAATGGTCAGTCTCTAATATCTCTGCAGCGTGCTTCACATCAAGGTTATCGGGGGTCTCTTGCTTCCAGGGTAAATCTAAAATCCAATCTATGTAAGTCCGCAGGATCCCAATTTCTGGGGACATTTGAGGCATTTGTTTTAACCGCTCTATTTCCTTAAGTGCCCGCTCATGAGCTTCCTCAGGCAAATCAGCTTTTTCTATCTTCTCCTGTAATTCATCCAGTTCCCGCGTCCAGATATCCCCTTCACCGAGTTCGGTTTGAATTGCCCGCATTTGTTCCCTGAGGATAAATTCACGTTGAGAACGATCCACTTCACTTTGAGCACGGTTATGAATTTCATCTTTTAATTCTAGGACATCCGCTTCGCGCGCAAGTAAATTGACCACTTTTTTAAGTCTATCGAGGGGATTAAGGGTTTGAAGAAAATCCATCCGCTCCTTTACCGAAGGCGCAATCGTCGTAACGATCATATCCGCTAGCCAACCAGGTTCATTTATATTTAGAGCATATAAATAGGATTCTTCCGGTAAACTGCGATTGAGCTCAACACAGTTATGAAATAACTCTAAAACAGTCCGCATGGTTGCATCGGTTTCACGATCCATCTCTAGAGATTCGTATAACGGTCGCGCCCGCACCTTGATAAAAGGTTCGAATTGTAAAAATTGAACAATTTTCACTCGTCGGCGACCTTGAGCGAGAACCGAACTTGAACCATCCGGCATATTCAATAAACGCCCAACTGCCATTTCCACTCCAACGGGCATGAAATCGGTTTCATCTGGTTCATCCACATCGGGATCATGTTGGGTCAAGCCAATCACTGTCGTTTCGAGAACTTGAGCCTCTTCTATTGCTCGGATCGATATATCTCGATCCACGAAAATTGGCGAAACCATGTGCGGGAATACAATCAAATCCCGCAGAGGAATTACAGCACATTCAATTAATCCTCTTTTATTCGGTGTGGTGTCCGGGATCTGGTAAAGCTCCTCGGTTCGCCGATAAAGAGCCTCTCCAAATTCTTCTTCTTGATCTTGGTTAAACCAATCTATATTTTTCATAAAATCACCTTTAACAAAACTTTCATGTGTTTAAGTACATCTGTGTATCAACGCGGTAAGGGTCAAATTGGGATTGAGTTAGCCAGGCATGTCTCGCTTCAGCCACAACAAAAATACTCCCCGCAACCAGGATCATTCGATGCGGTTTGATTTTCTCCAAAGCTAATTCTAATGCCTGGGAGATATTTTCGTTCACCTGAACGGTTTTCTGGTATGGTTTTGCCATTTCGATTAATTTTTCGGCAGCTATAGCACGCGGGTGGAACGAACGCGTAGCAATCACTTCATCCACAATAGGTAAAATATCCGCAAACATTCCTTGAATGTCTTTATCTTCCGATGCTCCAAAGATTAAAACCGGGGTGTATTTTGGAAAAACTTGCTGTAAAGTTTTTACTAATTCTTGAATTGATTCGCGATTATGGGCGCAATCCAATACGATCGGGGGTTGATGAGATATGATCTCAAACCTACCTGGCCAAATCGTATGGCTAAATCCCCTATTAATCTGCTCATCGCTAACGGATAGACTTTTTTGCCTAAATTGGTCTAAAGCCGCATAAGCCACAGTTGCGTTCTCAACTTGATGATCCCCTAATAAAGGAATCCGAATCTGAATTCTTTTTGGTTGGCTATTCTTTATGTCCTGAGAAAGACTTCCATGGAAGAAATCAGTAATTTCTATCCTTTGATAATCCAGAGTCTGTTCTAATTTTTGTCCTCTGATATCCTTTCCAACAGAAATCAGTTGGGAATGACGAGCTAAAGCAATCTTTTGAATGACTTCCCAAGCTTCCTGTTCTTGAGGAGCACTTACAACCGGTATACCTTCTTTAATAATTCCACCTTTTTCACCGGCAATTTCAGCTAGTGTATTCCCCAATACGAAAGTATGGTCGTAAGAGATTGAAGTAATCACTGAAACAATCGGAAAGATCACATTAGTTGCATCTAAACGACCACCTAAACCCACCTCTACCACCGCTACATCCACATTCATTCTAGCAAAATATAAAAAAGCTAGTGAAGTGGTTATTTCAAAAGTAGTTAAACCGTTCACGCGCTCAATATACGGTTTCAATTCTTCTACTAACGTGACCAAAACCGAATGGGGTATATTCTCACCATTTATCTGAATGCGTTCAGCATAATCTTCTAAGTGCGGTGACGTGTACATCCCCACTCGATAACCACCTTCATGTAATGCACTGGCACACATTGCTGTAACGGAGCCTTTACCTTTGGTTCCCGTAATGTGAATTGACGGATAAGCTTGCTGAGGATTACCTAATTCCTGCATCAGGTGCCGCATGCGTTCTAAATCGAAATGGGCTTGAGACAGCCGATCGGCTTTTGTCAAGCTGTAATCAACGAAGCTATACAGATAATTTAATGTGTTTTGGTATTCTTGTTCTGTTTCCATAATCTATGGATTGTAACTCTACGTTAGCGGGATTGCAATCCTCTTTCATGGTAAAATTTTTATCGTTCATGAAATTTACAGTTTCATCCATTTTATCAATGATTCTCGGTTTTAGCTTATTTGTTCTTCTCCTTATTTCACCTTTGATGGTTCGATTAAGCATCTACCAGAGAGTTAAACCGAATATCTTCAGCATTGATGATGTACCTTATCAGAAGATTGCAATCGTGTTCGGAGCGGGATTAAATCGCAACGGGCAGCCAACCACTGTTCTTCGCGATCGAGTAGAAATTGCAAGTGAACTTTATAAAAAAGGGAAGGTAGTCAAACTTCTTTTTAGCGGAGATAATCATTCAGATAATTATAACGAACCCATGGCGATGCAAGATTATGCATTATCATTAGGCATACCTAAAGATGCCATAGTTTTGGACTACGCTGGAAGAAGGACTTACGATACATGTTATCGGGCAAAGCACATTTTTGGGATCGAGAATGCGATTTTAGTCACCCAATCCTTCCATTTACCTCGGGCACTCTATACCTGCCAGGAATTAGGCATTCACTCAATCGGGGTTCCATCAGACATTCATTCCTATCGAACACCTTCCTTGTGGTATTGGAATCTACGGGAAACAATTGCAACCATGAATGCTGTGTTTGATTTAAAAGTCACTCACCCAACCCCAGTTCTAGGTGAACCAGAACCTATTTTCCCAAAGGAGACACAATGAATCGTCAAGAAGCTCTCGAGATTGTTCATCAATATGTGAAAAATGAAAATTTAATTCGCCACATGCTGGCAGTTGAGGCTGCTATGCGTTTTTATGCCAGAAAATTCGGAGAGGATGAAGAAAAATGGGGGATTGTTGGTTTGCTTCATGACTTCGATTGGGAAATCCATCCTACTTTAGATGAACACCCACAAGCGGGTGCACCGATATTACGCCAGCATGGTGTTCCTGAGGATATTATCCATGGCGTACTGAGCCACGCCGATCATACTGGGATAGAACGAACTACCCCTATGGAAAAAGCACTCTACGCTTGCGATGAAATTACTGGGTTAATTACTGCGGTCGCCTTAGTCCGCCCCTCCCGATCGCTATCCGACCTAGAAGTAACCTCTATTAAAAAGAAATGGAAAGATCGGGCTTTTGCAGCAGGTGCAAATCGTAAAGAAATAGAAAAATCCGCCCAAGAATTTGGAGTCGATTTATGGGAACATGTCCAGAACGTGATTCTGGCTATGCGTAGTATCGCTCCCGATCTCGGATTATAGCAGGTAATTAACTCCTTCTTATCAAAAAATATTGACAAAATAAAAGAAAATCGCTAAACTATTCGTATTAGTCTATACGAAACTGGAGGATGCTGAGATGTCTGAACAATCTTCAACTGCTCATTTAACCAGTCAATCTACTCTTACCCCGGCGATTAACGCCTGGTCTGTATACCTTGCAGATCAAGGGAATTCTCCTCATACAATCAAGGCATTTATTCATGATTTAGAGTTACTAGCTGGTTTTTTATCACCTACCCATCCTTTGGGCAACATAACCACTACCGACTTGAATCGTTTCTTATCTTGGATGGAAAACAATCGCGGTATCCCTTGCAGCCCTAAAACTCTCTCAAGGCGGATAACAGCATTAAAATCATTTTTTCGCTGGCTCCATCAATATGCCGTCATATCCTATAATCCTGCAGAAAAACTTATTCAACAAACTGTATTCAGCCCCCTCCCCACAATTTTATTTCCCGATGAAGTCATTCAAGCATTAGATATATGCCTAAAATATCGCAGTTCTAATCCACCAGATGCCCGTTATTACACTCTCTTTTACCTGCTCATCGCCACTGGCTTGAAAAAGAATGAATGTCTAAATTTGTCTAAAAATCATATTGACGAAAGTTCCCTTGACCAACCTGTTCTATATATCCGTTATAACAACCCTCAATATCGTTATAAAGAACGAAAAATTAATTTACCACCCGATTGGATCGAAGTCTATCATGAATATTGTGACCAATATTCCATTGTAGATGCGGTCTTTCCTTGGTCTCAAAGGAGATTGGAATATTTATTGGAAGATTTATCCATTGAATCGGCCCTGAAAAAACATATTTCTTTTGATATGTGTCGGTGGACTTGTGCAATTCAGGACGTTTTAGCTGGAATGGAAAAAGATCAAATTCGCCAAAAGCTAGGTCTTTCAAAAGTTCAATTTCGTGAAGTTAACATGAAAATCGATCAACTCTTGGATGAAATCAAATCCTAAACTTTTTAAGAGTTAGATGGACGATTCTTTGAGTTTGATCGCTAAGCTGAACTGAATTAGCTATGGTATATCCTGGCACCCAAATGATCCGTTGTGAATCACATACTAATGGATAATGATGACGAAAGCGCTGCGGAATTTTTCGATTGATGAAAATATCCGATAACTTGACTTGCGCGCCACTCATTCGGAACGGTTCAAAACGATCTCCTTCTTGAAATGCTCGCAGAGCAAGGGGTAATTGACAACGATCTAAATCAATCCAAGCTTCGAATGGATTTGATTTCAAAACTTTTCTCCATAGACTATCTGAAAGATTTTCAATAACCTCAGTCTGGATTATCCATCCATTCCCAATCTCGATCTCGCTCTCGGGATTTAGTTGAATTAAACCTTCTCTCTTGAATTGTGGAAATTCTGATGAAGAATCCTCATAACCTTTTTTTACCAACACTGCTCTTTTGTCATCATTAAACCATCTCAATGATGGATCTAGCTCTAATTTTCCACTTGTGGTTCGATTGATCCAAGCAATTACATTATCAATATGGACGAAATCCACCACATCTGGATATTGAGTTAAGGTTAACCAAGCTCTGCGCACAATTCTCCTTTGCATTGACAAAGGTTGGTTATTTAACTCTCCAATATCCAAAAATATTTCAAATGTATTCTCTTCAGTACAAACCTTTTGCCAGGCAGCTTGCTCCAGACTATCTAATAGCTCCAAATCCGCATCCAACACAGAGCAAGTTTGCCAGATCAGCTTTCGAATGGCTGGATTATATTCTTCTAGTATAGGGATAAGTTGATTTCGAATCCGATTACGTGCAAATTGATTATCCCAATTAGATAGATCCCAAAAAGGTTGGATTCCTTTCTGGGTTAGGATTTCCAGTATTTCTGTTCGCCAAAACCCAAGCAGGGGTCTGACGAGGGAAATCTTATTACTCCAGGTATTCGGTAAAGTGGAGGTTTTCATTCCCCTGAGTCCATTCGATCCGGTTCCACGTAACAAGTGTAAGAAGAATGTTTCCACTTGATCGTCAGCAGTATGTGCTACTGCAACTGCCTTAGCTTGATGTTTTTCTGCTTCTTCGAATAGGAATTGATAGCGTAAAATACGGGCAGCCTCCTCCAGCGAAAGTGATTTGTTCTGTGCAAATTGCTTCACTTCAACTCTGGATGAGACGCATTGAATCCCTAATTGTTTTGCAAGTTTTATAACCCCTTCCTCTTCTGCATTTGCAGTAGGTCGAAGTTGGTGATTTACATGGGCTACAACCATTGCCTGCCCAGCTTCCACCAGCAATGCCATCAAAGCCAAACTATCTGGTCCACCCGAAACGCCTACAATAATCGTTTGGTTGCTCTCAATCTGACATTTTTCATGCAAATATTTTTCAAATTTTGCAAACATAGCAAAAAAGATTATAATTGATTTACCTCTATCAATTCATAGTTCTTAACTAATCCATAGGAAAATCTATCTGACAAATCCCGTCAAAATTCTTTCTTGAAGGTTCTGGATGCCCGAAAAAGTATTGATTGTTGATGATGATATAGATACACTACGTTTAGTGGGGTTAATGCTTCAGCGTCAAGGATTTCATATTCTAGCCGCCGATAATGGTCCTCAAGCATTAACTATTGCAGAAAATGAACAACCGGATATTATTCTGTTGGATATCATGATGCCAGAAATGGACGGTTATGAAGTCACTAAAAAAGTTCGTGAAAATCCCAGCATAAGCCAAATTCCAATCATTATTTTTTCCGCAAAAAATCAAGTAGAAGATAAAATTCTGGGTTTCGAAACCGGTGCAGATGACTACCTGACGAAACCAACCCAGCCCCGCGAATTATTCGCTCATATACGCGCCGTACTCACCCGCAGCCAAAAATCACACCCAATTGAATCCGAGAGAGCAATTCGTAAAGGAACTCTGATAGGAATTTTAAGCTCAAAAGGCGGAGTTGGCTCTTCCTCTTTGACATTAAATCTGGGATTGGCAATCCAAAAAACAGAGAATAAAAACATAATCATAGCGGATTTTCGACCTGGTAATGGTACCATCGGAATGGAGCTTGGTTATACAAAGATTGACGGTCTTCAAAAGCTTCTTTCAATAAATGATAATGAAATTAATTCAACCGACATAGAAAAAAACCTAGTCAGATATTCCCCAGGAATCGATTTACTACTATCGTCCTATTTACCTTCCGAAGCTAAAATCCCCGCAACGAGCAAACACTATCAAACCATTAGCCAAATTCTCACTCCTCTGGCTGATGTTATTCTTCTTGATCTTGGAGCAGGTTATAACCCACTTTTTGATCCAATATATCCAAATTGTGATCTCTTAATAATTGTTTTTGATCCAACTTTTGCATCAATCAATTTAGAGGACCAATTGATTAACGAATTTCTCAATTCCGGATTTGCACAATCTAGAATTATCCCTGTTTTATATAACCGTATTCGAGCCGATGTAATGTTCACCCGTTCTCAAATACAAGAAAAAATAAAATTGCCGATTCTGGAGATGTTTACACCTGCTCCGGAACTCGCCCATCATGCTAATTTATCCAATCATCCTATTTATACCCATCAACCAGAAAGTGTTTCTAGCCAACAATTTAACGAACTTGCTAGAAAAATTATAGCCCTTCTATAATTCTTCATCTAAAAGCATCAGATAGAATGACCGTTAAAAGCGTATCTCAAAAATAATCATCAAAAAAACTTGACTAAAAGAAACCCTTTGAAATACTTCGATAAAAAATACCAATAGATTTCCTAAGGCATTTAGGCTTGATAAAGAGAATAATCCCTATAGTCTTTATAGACTAATTCTGCTTTTCAAGCCACTAACTCCGATAATTAAGAGGGAGTGATTAAAACCTTGAGCACTCCAGGTTCTGCTGCTTTTTGAAAAGCTTCGATCCCACGACTTAATGGATACTTTCCCATAATCATTGAACCAACATCTATCCTCTTCTTCTGTAAATATTCAAGGGCTGGTTGAAATGACCCGCAGCGTGAGCCGATCAAAGTGATTTCATCCACGACCACAGAGGACATATTGATCTCCATATTACCATGATAGGTGCTTTTCATTACGATAGTTTTTCGTGGTCTCACAGCCTTCCGAGCTAATTCGTAGCCAGCCGGAGATCCGGTTGCTTCTATCACAATGTCAATGCTTTTATCCTCTATTTGATCAGGGGATGGGATGAATGAGATTCCCCAGTCATTCAATAGTTTTTGTTGGTGAGGATACTTAGCTAAAACCCGAAAATTTATGGCAGCCAGATTTAACACTTGAGCAATCAATAAACCCAAACGCCCACTGCCAATTAATAAAACTTGATCACTTGGCTTGAATGGAACTTGTTCTAAGATTTCTAGGGCAGCTGCCAATGGTTCAACGAAAACAGCCTGTTCATCCTCGAGTGTATCATCTACGAGGTGAAGGTTTTCTATCGGCAAAGTCAAATATTCCGCAAAGGCGCCATCATGATCAGCGATGCCTAAAGTAGAACGGTTAAGACAATGGCGGGGGTTGCCTGCCTGGCATTCACGGCATTGTCCACAAGCAATATTGATCTCTCCCACAACTCTTTTTCCAATCCAATTTTCATCATCCTTTGATTCAACGACACTGCCAACAAATTCATGGCCTGGTATTCCACAATATGGATAATAACCTTTGACTAACTCCAAGTCAGTTGCACAAATTCCTGCTAAACGGACTTGAATAAGCGCTTCGTGTTTCTCAGGCTTAGGAATGGAAAGATTACTACGGATGGATAATTTTTGATTTTCAAGCCAAATCGCCTGCATTTCGCGCTCCTTATTCAGACATCAAATTGCACCACGTCTTCCAAATTGTCTTTCAAGGATATCCACAGATAAGTGAATCATGGTCGGTCTCCCATGTGGACAAGTGCGAGGAGATTCACATGCTTCCAGGTCTGCCAAAAGAGTTTTTTGCTCTTCTGCAGAAAGGATTTGCCCAGCTTTTACCGCAGCCCGTTTGCAAACCCGGGCAATGATTTTTTTTGTTTGTTCTTTTTCTAAAGGGGTTTCATCTTCTTCCAAATTTTCAACAACTGCCAGGATAGCTAGTTGTGGTTGCATATTTCCCAACAAGGCTGGAATAGCCCTAATTTTCACCGTATTAGGACCAAATTTTTCAACTTCAAAACCAATCTGGTTGAGAATATCTAGTTGATTTTCTAAAAGACTTGCTTGAACCTGTGACATGGGTACGATGACCGAGTCGAGCAATTTTTGAGATACGGATTTTTGGTTTTGATTCTTGAGAAATTTTTCAAACAATACCCGCTCATGAGCTGCATGTTGATCAATAAGATACAAACCATCTGGGCCCTCTGCCACTAGATAAGTAGCAGCAACCTGTCCAACCAAACGGAGCAAAGGCATGTGACTCAACTTAATATTGCTTTGGGCTTCAATTAAATCGGGTTGAGGTGGGTAAAGTCTTGGTTGGTTTAACTCGCCAGATTCTTTTTCTCTCTCAATTAAATCCCAACTTGGTTGCCAGATTGAAGAAGTTATTTGAGGAATTGGGGATGCAGCTAATAAAGCTCTTCGGACAGCGTGTTGTACCTGGCTAAAGATCCAATTCGGATTGGCAAAGCGCACCTCTGCCTTAGCTGGATGAACATTGACATCCACTTTTGCTGGATCCATATCAATGAATAACTTCACGATTGGATAACGTCCCACCATCAAATATGTATGATATGCTTGAATGGCTGCCGAAGCAAGTGAGCTGTCTTGGATCGGTCTCCGATTGACATAGAAGTGAATCTCTTTTCGATTGGAACGTGTCAAGCTTGGTGGGCTGATAAAGCCATACACTTTGATTTCTGGCTCTTCATAGACAACTTCAATCATTTGTTTTGCGGTATCCAAACCCAGCAGCATGATTAACACTTCTGCCCGATTCCCATTACCACTAGTGGTCAAATTGTTTTTGCTCTCTTGAACCAAATGAAATTGAACTTCTGGATAGGCAAATGCATAATGCGCAACCACTTGATCAATCCGGATTCTTTCTGTTTGGTCTTGTTTTAAAAATTTTAACCGAGCTGGCACATTCATGAACAAATCCTCTACCCGCACGGTTGTACCCACCGGAGCGCCTACTGCTGTTAAACTGACTTTTACCCCTCCTTCAATTAAAAGCCTTGTCGCATGGGGCATTGATTGGTTGCGTGAGGTAATCTGGAAACGAGAGACAGAGCTAATAGAAGCTAATGCTTCTCCTCGAAATCCCAAAGATTGTATTTGAGTTAGATCGGATATGGCATCTATTTTACTGGTCGCATATCTCAAAACTGATAACTGAATATCCTCATCATCCATTCCCTGCCCATTATCGCTCACCTCGATCACTTTTCTTCCAGCACCCTCAATTATCACATTTATTCGGGTAGCTTGGGCGTCTAATGAATTCTCAATTAGTTCCTTGACAACCGAAGCCGGTCTTTCTACAACTTCACCGGCAGCAATTTGGGAGGCAATTTCAGAAGGTAATAAATGGATAGTCATGCTTTACCTGTCTTTCATTATACCCTTCTTCAAGTCACCGCTTTAATGATATAAAATGTAAACACAATTCAATGTTCAATATCTAATCCCTCCTGAACCCATTTTTTCAGGTATACTTTTAGAATGAATTTTGAAACAATATTCTTCGATTTGGATGGCACTTTATACGATAACGATTGTGGGCTATGGGAAGTTATCCGCCAGCGTATGGCGCTTTATATGAACGAAAGGTTGGGGCTTTCTTGGGAGATTATCCCAGAATTGAGACGAACTTACTTCGAAACCTATGGAACAACCTTACGCGGACTGCAAGCAAATTACCAGATTGATGCCGATGATTATCTACAATTTGTCCATGATATACCCCTCCAAGATTATATAAAGCCCGATCCAAATTTGAAGGAGATGATCCAATCTCTCCCCTACCGTAAATTTATCTTCACCAACGCCGACTCACGCCATGCGGAAAGGGTATTAAACGCCCTCAAATTAGATAATTGCTTTGACGGTATCATTGATGTCAGAGCAGTAAATTTTTATTGTAAACCTGAGCCAGAAGCCTATCAAATCGCGTTACAGAAAGCCCATGTGAGCAATCCGCAAACCGTCGTCTACCTGGATGATTCAATTCACAATTTGTCTCCTGCTGCTCAACTGGGGATGTTTACTATATTGGTTGGTAATTATGAAGCAGACCGGGCCGCAAAACTTATTATTCCAAGATTAATGGATCTGCGCGAACGTTTTCCAGAATTATGGGAAAATCACCATTATCAAAACTCCAATCATGGATAAACTTTCAAGCATTCAAGAAATTTTACCGCTTGTCAAACCTGATAGTATGCTTGCCATTGGAGGTATGACGCTTTATCGTCGTCCGGTAACCTTTACTTTGGAATTAATCAAATATGCCTATCAAACCCACACCTCTTATAATTTTACCTTGTTGAGTTTAACAGGTGGCTACGAATGTGATCTTCTGGTCGGTGCCCAGCTAGCCAGAACCATTCGTACTTGTTATTTCGGACTGGAAATCTTTGGCTTTGCCCCTATGTTCACTTATTATGGTAATCGAGGAGAATTAAATATCCTCGAAGAGACCGAAGCCAGCCTGGCATTCGGATTACGAGCGCAGATGGCTGGAGTTAGCTTTATGCCTGGGCGAGGATGGATTGGTACAGATTTACCTATACTGCGACCGGATCTAAAAATTATCGTAGATCCTTATAAAGGTGAAGAATTAATGGCATTTCCAGCCATAAAACCGGATTTGGCAGTAATTCACGCATTAGTGGCAGATGTTCAAGGAAACGCTTTAATTGGAAAAAATAAAGCCCTTGATGAGGAGCTGACCATTGCTTCAGAGGTAGTGGTGATTACAGCAGAAGAAATTGTTCCCGAACTAGAACAAGCTGATATCGTCGCACCATTTGTTGATTATGTGATTGAAGCTCCCTCTGGCGCGCAACCTTCTTCCTGTCACCCCAAATATGGTCTGGATGGTTATCAATTGATGGAATATACCAGTCAAGTTCATGATCCACAGTCTTTTGTGCACTACCTCGAAATGCATTTGGGGATATTATT
>DHFN01000042.1 GCA_002402275.1 Anaerolineales bacterium UBA4823 | reverse complement strand
ACCTGGAAACCGCCCGAATCCGTCAGGATTGGACCGTCCCAGGCCATAAACCTGTGCAATCCGCCCATTTCAGCGATCAGGTCATCCCCCGGCCGCAGGTAGAGATGATAGGTGTTTGCCAGAATCAATGTCACCCCCAACATTTCTAATTCAGATGGCGTCATTGCTTTGACGGTAGCTTGAGTTCCAACCGGAGCAAAAACAGGGGTGCATATATCTCCATGAGGTGTATGGAAAACACCTGCCCTGGTATTTTTATCTTTAGCAAGAATTTCGAAGGAAAAATATTCAGACAATGACTTGATTTTCAATCGTAAATTTGAGATGTGAGCCAGCTTCCAATTATAACAGGAGAGCTTTAGGGCAATAAAAATTCGACCAGTGTTATAATCCTTTAATAATAACAACCGTTTGTGTTCAAAATAAAGGAGAATATTTATGGAGATATTAAATTTGCCAGGTCCGAAGGCGAAAGCTCTAATCGAGCGTGATTCAGCCGTCATTTCACCATCATACCCGCGGGGGTATCCCTTTGTTATGGACTGCGGAAAGGGTACTGAGGTGTGGGATGTGGATGGGAATCGATTTCTCGATTTCGCCGCAGGAATCGCCGTAGTGTCTACGGGGCATAGCCATCCGAAAGTAGTACAAGCGATTAAAGAGCAAGCAGATAAATTTATTCACATCTCTTCCGATTTTTATCATCCAAAATGGATTGAATTGGGGGAA
Organism: Anaerolineales bacterium UBA4823; assembly: GCA_002402275.1. Taxonomy (GTDB): domain Bacteria; phylum Chloroflexota; class Anaerolineae; order Anaerolineales; family UBA4823; genus UBA4823. Next base: position 6,573 of record DHFN01000042.1, on the reverse strand, counting down.
AAATTAAATGATATCGCACCATTCTCTGAGAGAGCTGTTTCATTTATGACAAATTCGGGCACCGAGAGTGTTGAGGCAGCTATCAAGCTGGCGCGCTATCATACCAAACGAACAGAGTTCATTGGGTTTATTGGCGCATTCCATGGAAGGACGATGGGGGCAGTTACCTTTACAGCGAGCAAACCGAATTACCATCGTGGATTTTATCCATTGATGAATGGCGTTTTACATGTTCCATATCCTGATCCCTACAGACCGATATTAAATTCACTACCTGGAGAGGATTATGGAGAAACAGTCGTAAGGTATATCGAAGAACAGATATTTGGTCATATTCTACCGGCTGAAAATGTTGCAGGTATTCTCTTGGAACCAATCCAGGGAGAAGGTGGTTATATTGTTCCCCCGGAAGGTTTTTTCCCGGCTTTGCGAAAACTTTGTGATAAGTATGGCATATTGTTAATTGCCGATGAAGTTCAATCAGGGGTTGGGCGCACGGGGAAATGGTGGGCAATCGAGCATTTTGGCGTCGAGCCGGATATTGTCTGCTCTGCCAAAGGGATTGCCTCCGGCATGCCTTTAGGTGCCATGATAGCCCGTCAGAGTGTAATGACCTGGCCAAAGGGTGCACATGGCAATACCTATGGCGGTAATCCTCTATCTTGTGTTGCTGCCCTGNNGCCCTGGCTACGATCGATCTTATCGAAAAGCAATACATGAAAAACGCTCAAGAGGTTGGGGATTATACATTAGACGCCTTGCAAGAAATCATGACAAGGCACCCCAGCATTGGAGAAGTTCGTGGAAAGGGATTGATGATCGGGGTTGAATTTGTGTCTGATAAGCAGACCAAAGAACCATCAGAGGAAATTCGTGACCGGGTTGTAGATAATTCATTCAAGACCGGTCTATTATTACTTGGCTGTGGAAAAAGCACCATTCGCATCGCACCACCTCTCAGCGTTACAAAGAACGAGGTGGATGAAGCTTTGTTAATTTTAGAAGAAGCTATAACCTCGAGTGAAAAGGAGCTCCTACAGGTTGCTTCCTGATTTTCGCGTTCGCCAACGTGATTATCTCTTAGAAATTTCAAGAGCTATTACCCAGGAGTTAGATTTAGAAAAGCTCCTGGGTCGGATTCTTATTGTCACTGCTGAGATGTTGGCGGGACAAGCAGGGTTGATTCTATTACGCTCCTCCCAAAAAGGATGGACGGTAGCCGCTTCACATGGAATCGCGCCCGAATTTTTCAAATATTTAGATCCTCTATTAGCTGCAATACCTTACCATGAAGATCCTGCTCGGTTTGAAATTCCTGAGGTCAATCGTAGATTATTAAAATTGGCACGGGTTACCAGCTTGGGATTATTAACAGGTGTTGGATTACCTCTGATTGCACATGATAAAGTCATTGGGGTCATCTTCATTTTTCGAAGTTATGTCAGTCATTTTTCAGCGAACGATATTGCCTTATTACAAAATTTTGCTAACCAAGCTGCTATAGCAGTACATAATGCCCAGTTATATACGCAAATCAGCCGTGAAAAACAACGGTTAGATGCCATACTAGATTCTGCCGCAGATGGAATTTTGATTCTAAATCCGGACCATGTAATCGATCGCTGTAATCCGGCTTTTGCCAAAATGATTGGTTTGAAATTGAACCAAATACTCGGACAGAAACATGAGCGAATCATCAATTGGTTGCATAAAACAGAAGGGATTACATTAGAACAAGCAGAAGCCGGGGGATGGCCTCTTACACCAAATGCCACTTTATACGTGGAAGGGGATTTGAATAGAGAAAATGGTATACCGTTACCAGTGGGAATTACATATGCCCCTCTGGTCAATCCGGATGGCGTATTGCTCAATATCATTGCTACGGTGCGTGATATTACTCATTTTCGCGAGGCAGAGGAATTAAAAAGCACTTTCATTTCGGTTATCAGCCATGAATTAAAAACCCCGGTGGCTTTGATTAAGGGTTATGTAGGAACATTACGAAGAGATGACGCTTCCTGGGATCGAAGTGTTATCCAGGATAGTTTACAAGTCATTGAAGAAGAAGCCGATCGTTTAACCGAATTAATCGATAACTTACTTGACGCTTCACGTCTTCAAGCAGGAGCACTCTCGATCAACCCAACGGATGTATCTATAAAAGAGATCGTTGAAAAAGTTAGTGAGAAATTCAAGACCCAAACTACAAAACATCAATTTATTATCGATATTCCGGATAATTTCCCAATCGTAATGGCAGATGAAACTCGTATCATTCAGGTGATTTCGAACCTTATTTCTAATGCTATTAAGTATTCCAAAGATGGTGGGGAAATCCACATCACAGGTCATGTCCGGCCTGAGCAGGTGATAATTTGCGTCAGCGACCAGGGCCCGGGAATTTCACCTGGGGATATCCCGCATATATTCGATCGTTTTTATCGGTCTAGCGACGCGACGCGCATGTCTAAGGGAGCTGGATTAGGGTTATATTTAGCTCGAGCGGTAATCGAAGCGCACGGCGGAAGAATTTGGGTCGACCCAAAACCCGGCGATGGTGCTAGAATCTGCTTCTCTTTACCTAGATAAAGTTATAATTCATATAATTATTATTGGAGAAAGTTATGCCTAAAACATTGATTAATTGCCCCAATTGTAAAAAACCTCTTCAAGCCGATATTATTCAATTATTCGATGTTGGTACTGAACCAGCATTAAAACAGCTATTTCTATCGGGGGGGTTCAATATAGCCCAATGCCCTTTCTGTGGATTTCAAGGGAATCTGGCAGTGCCGATTGTGTACCATGACCCTGAAAAAGAATTACTTTTGACTTTTGTACCGCCAGAAATTGGATTGCCGCGTGATGAGCAAGAAAAAGCAATTGGCGTGCTGATTAATCAAGCTGTCAATAAATTACCACCAGAGAAACGGAAAGCTTATCTTTTCCAACCGCAGACGGTATTAACCTTACAGGGGCTGGTAGAACGGGTTTTAGAAGCGGACGGAATTACCCGAGAAATGCTGCAGGCACAGCAGAAAAAAATAAGTTTGATCCAGCAATTATTAAGGGCTACACCCGAGAAACGAAAAGAAATTGCAACCCAAGAAGACCAAAATTTGGATGCAGAATTTTTTGGGTTGTTGAATCGCCTCATTGAAACTACCATTGCCGGGGGTGATCAAGAAGGCACAAAACAGCTTGTCGAATTACAGAAAAACCTTTTATCGGCAACAAGTTTTGGGAAAATATTGCAAGAGCAAACTCAAGAAGTCGAAGCAGCTATCGCTTCTTTGAAAGAAGCCGGCAAGGAACTTACCCTGGAAAAATTGGTCGACATCGTCATTCATGCCCCCAACGACAACCGTCTCAAGGCGTTAGTAAGTCTGACGCGACCGGCAATGGATTACATGTTTTTTCAAGCGTTGAGTGAAAAAATCGACCGCGCTAGAGATGATGGCAGAAAGCGTCTTATCGATCTACGTGAACGGTTGCTTGAGCTTTTGAGTGAGTATGATAAACAAGTTGAAATACGAGTAGCTAATGCTAAAAAGGTTTTAGATAGTATTCTTCAGGCGAGCAATCTGGAGGAAAGCCTGCTTCAAAGTTTACCTGCCATCGATGAATTTTTCATTCAAGAGTTAAACACACAATTCGAAGCTGCTACCAAGCAGGGAGATGAGCAAAAATCCCAAAAAATAAAAAAGATAGTTGATGTGTTGCAGCAAATCAGTACACCGCCCCCGGAATATGCATTTATCGAAGAATTATTAGATGCCGAAGATGATGATGCCCGGAAAAAGATATTGGATAAAAATCGCGATAAGGTCACTCCGGATTTTGTAAATGCGATGACCACGATTGCAACCCAAGCCCAATCAAGTGATGACAAAGAATTGGCTGAAAAAATTCAGGCTCTTTATCGATTAGTAATCAAATATTCTATGGAAGCCGGGATACAAACGAATTAATCACCGGGAGGGTTATCTAATCGTAACCCATGACCGCGAACGGTAACAACGAAAGCATGGGTAGGGTCGATACCGGCGAGCCGATCGCGTAAACGGCGAATTAAGGCATCTAAGGCTTGCTCGGATATTGCCATATCTTGATTACTGCTCCAAATGCCTTCAATTAATTCCATTCGCGAAACTACGAGCCCTTGATGTTCGTATAGAATTTCAAGCAGTTTGAATTGTGCAACAGATAAAGGTGGAATAATTTCCTTTTTTCCTATCCATACCCGTCGCGATTGTTTTTCCAATTTTAATAAACCTGGATGAATCCCGATAGAATCGGGCTCGTCTGGATTTAGTGGGAGGGTGGCATCCGAACTTATAAATAAAAATTGTTGCGCCAAAGCAATTTGGATGATATCCCCATCTTGAAGTAGAATAGCATCATCAACAAATTTTCCATTGTGGCAAGTACCATTTTTGCTATTCAAGTCTTCGAGCCAAATACCATGCGAGGTTGAGAAAAATCTTGCATGAACACGGGATACTTGCCGTTCTTGGATTACGATATCATTGGTTGGATCTCTCCCAACATGAATTTCTCCTCTAATCGACCACCTTTTACCATTCAGAGGGCCTGTTTGACCGATTAAAATGGGAGCATCTTGACCATTTATGCCCATCAAAACCTCACCACAGGTATAATATCATAGATATAATTATATAACGAATCCTAAACGCCGATAGGTTTCGTTAGATGTTTGGATTGTCAAAATGACCACTCCATTAAAACCTGGAGAAATACTGAGAAGTCGCTATAAGATTAACCGCATCATCGGTCAAGGTGGTATGGGAAGTATTTATCTTGCCGATGATCTTCGTTTAGAGGGGCGACAATGTGCCTTAAAAGAAGTCGAACACGATCGCTCCTTGCCAGAGGATTTATTGAAAGAAGCCAAGGAACAATTCCAACGCGAGGCGGTGATTTTAGCTCGTTTAGACCATCCTAATTTACCAAAGGTTTCAGATTACTTCTCGTTAGCAGGAAGAGATTACCTGGTGATGGATTATGTGCCAGGTCAAGACTTACGCACGAAAATGCTGGAAGCGCGCCAACGAAATACATTCCTGCCCGAAAGTGAAGTATTAGGTTGGGCAGACCAGTTGGCAGATGCACTGGCGTACCTCCATAGTCAGAAACCTCCCCTTGTCCATCGAGATATCAAACCGGGTAATTTAAAAATCACCCCCAGCGGATTGTTGAAATTAGTGGATTTTGGATTAGTTAAAATCCTTGCCTCGGATGAGATGACCATCACCATTGTTCAGGGAAGGGGAACAGCCTTATATACACCCTTGGAACAATATGGGGGGGATACCGGTCACACAGATGTTCGCAGCGATATTTATGCCTTTGGCGCAACACTTTACCATTTGCTCACCAATCATCCACCCGTGGAGGCGCGTGAATTATTCTTATACCCGGATAGTCTCACACCTCCTACAAAACTTAATCCTAATATCAGCGATCGAACAGAACGCGCCATCCTTTGGGCGATGAGTCTTCACCCAGAAGATAGGCCTCAAGATATACAAACTTTCCGCCAGGCACTCATTGGGGATATAAGTCCTATTACGCGCCCTAGAATGCAATCGAAACCCACGCGTATCCTGGATTTATTATCTTCACCGATTGAATCAACACTGATTTGGATTTCAGCCGGGTTGGTATTATTAAGTTTGGTTTTTACACTGCTTCGTTAGGGATTAGTTTTTACCCGTTGTTGGTGTATCTTCCAGCCGATGCCGATAAATATGCCAGCCATCGATCCAACAAATGTAAATAGGATTACCCCCCAAAATCCCAAATTATTCAACAACGTTTCACTTCCCGGAAAATCCACTGCCAAATAAATATAAAATAACAAACCGCCAATTATGGAGAGAATGCTACTGCGAATTCCCCAGCGTATTTGATTCAATCTTGATGATACTTGGAATGTTGCCATACTTGTTACGGCAATTAGAATAATAGCAGAGAACCAATCCATCAGATTTGGTCTATGAGAGGGAGCTGGTGGGGTTTCGGTAGCTTGAACAATGATCTTTGTAGGTGAAGGGGTAATCGTTGGAGTTTTAGTCGGAGTTTCGGTTGGTGTGGGTGGTATCTCCTCTCCAGTAGCGGGTGGAATCTCGAATGTCAAGATCGTCGATAATTTAGCAGGTTCGCTTTTAGCCCTAACCTCTAATTTTCCTGATGTAGTTACCTGTATTGTTGTATAAGCAATGCCCCCCATGGTCGTCTCAGACTGGCTTGGAGAAATGAGAGAACCACCGAAATTGATAATGAATTCGACCGGGNNCCATTCTGATCTATGATCACCCCTGTTTTAAGGGAGATCGTATCTCCAACATGAAATTGGAAGAACGTAGGCGTGGTTGTAATTGTGGGGGTAATGATTTCGGTCGATGGCTCATTCAAAGATAGTTGGATAACCTGATCCGGATCGGGAGATGTGGCGGTAATTAGATCATATCCTGATCCAGTTACTGTAACCGGTAATTCTCCATTGGGTTGAATCTCCTTGAACAACAATCGGACTGCTACTTCGAT
>DHFN01000231.1 GCA_002402275.1 Anaerolineales bacterium UBA4823 | reverse complement strand
TTCGCGGGGTGTTTTCCATGGAGTGGGGGTACTATAGCCAACGCTGATCATACAATGTTCATCGTCTACTAAAACAGCGTCTCCTTCACAGGCAACAAAAGCCTCAGTGCCAGCGCGCTTGAGTACTTTTAACACCTCTGGATCATCATCGTTACCACCGGTCACAAAACAACGAATACCCGTGCTCTTTAAACGCGTCTCGGCTAAATCAATCCAATCTTCCAATCGTTTGCGTGCGAGCGAATGGAATAGCTCATCAATTGCAGAGTGATTTCCTTGTAATGATTTGTATTCCTCTTCCTCCATAACTTTGTAATAAAAACCAAGCAAACCTATCGTTTCAATGAGGTTGTTATATTCCGCTTCTGTTTCGACGTGTCGAACCGTGCCTTGTAAGGTTGCTCTAAAGTGACCATTATTTTCCTTGATAATCGGGATTAGTAATTTTCCGGTAATATCACCTCCCAATATCAAAACATTGGTTTCATAAAATTTGCCGGCATTGATAAACTTGCGGTAGGTCTTTTCGGAGCCATGCAAATCGGTTGCAAAAAACAATCGGGTTATATTCTTCTTACTTTTTTTGAATAAAAATGCCATTCCAACCTCCAATATATAATAATAAATAACAAAAAAGCCTGTCCTCCATAATCCATCTGGATTTCTACCGATCAGGCTTCTTGTGTTTGCCGGTTTGCGATGACTAATTCAATGGGTTTATCGGCTAACATTTCCCGAGCATGGCTATCCAACCCATCATCCGTGATCAACCTCTGAATCTGGTCTAATCGCGCCACCTCAAAATTTGAAACAACCCCCCATTTAGAATGGTCTACAACCAGTGATTTAACCCCCTGGGTACGTTCGAGCATTTTACAAATGATTTCAGCTTCATCGTTCGACGGAACAGTACAGCCATGTTTGAGGCTGATTCCATCTACTCCGATAAAGGTTTTATCAGCATAAACTTGGTCTAATACTTGCAGCGCAAATCTCCCCGCCACAGAATTTGATTTCGATTGAAATGCCCCCCCTAATAAGATTAATTCAAAACCCACATCCCCAATTTCCAAAGCGGCTTGTAAGTTATTGGTAAAGATCGTTAAGTTCATATCCGCGGGAATATGTTGGATAATTTGGGTGGTGGTCGTACCACTATTGATAAAAACGATATCTCCATCTTCTAACAAAGAAGCTGCTAAAGTCCCGATTGCCCTTTTTTCGTCCACATGCCGGGCAGCCCGTTGGATATATTCCGGTTCTAAGCGCATCCGTTGGCTCAAGATGGCTCCGCCATGGGTTCGTTCAACAACACCTTCTAGTTCCAAGTATTCCAGATCTCGACGCACCGTGGCTTCGGAAACGTCCAACATGTGGCTTAATTCCACCGATGGAACAATCTTGTATAATGCCAGATACTCTTGGATCCGCTCCCGCCGTTGAGCGGGGATTAGAGCTTTACTCACTTATTAATACTCTTTTTAGATGGACAAATGAACAGAAATGAAGTTAATTAGAAATTATTATACTCAATTATGATGGAATTTGCAAGAATTTGTTTATTAGTGTTTAGAAATAAAAACATACTTTATTTGATTTATCTAACAATAACCATTATTAATTATACTAATATTATAGTACAATACCTTGATTTTTACATAATAATGTATTATAATAATCATTGAATATGGTCATTTCTATTAATCAATCTCAATGCTCAGGCTGTGGTATCTGTTTAGATGGTTGTCCAAATGATGCCATCCAACTCGTCAATGGATACGCCCAAATTAATCAGGAGCTTTGTTTGCAATGCGAAGCGTGTATATCTGTCTGTCCCACAGGTGCGATCGTAAGTCAGATGACCGTTCCGCAAAAAGAATCTACCGCTTTAGTAATCCCCCAACCATCCCAGGATATCCAAGCAAAAACTCCCCCCCCAAAGCAACCAATTCCTTGGACTACCACAATTTTAACTTTGCTAACTAGTGATATCCTTCCCAAATTGACTGATCTAGTTTTCAATATCATCAATCAACGAGCAAAACCATCCCCAGAAATACAATCTTCTAAATTTACCAGGCATGCAATACAATCCTATAACGGTCAACCATTAAGAATCCGAAGACGTGCTCAAAATCGTTTTCGCCGTTCTCGTAATTTCTAATTACAAAGGAATTAATTATCAGAAAGGAGAATTAAATTATGCCAAGAGGTGATCAAACCGGACCACAAGGCTTGGGACCTATGACAGGTCGCCGAGCTGGATATTGTGCCGGCTATAATATGCCCGGCTTCGCGAACCCTGCCGTACCGCGTTATGGTGCTGGGTTTGGAGGCGGTTTCCGGGGTGGGTTTGGCTGGCGTGGAGCTGGTTATTGGAGAACAGCGCCACGCTGGCAGTACCCCACCCCGACTCCTCTCCCCCCACAACAGGAAATCGAATCCCTAAAAGCAGAGGCCAGCTGGCTTAGAAATCAATTGGAAGCTATTGAGAAACTGATAAATGAACTAGAAAACAAGTAGCCTTCCTCCCATTCAAACGCAAGGCGTCGGATAGATTAAACCCCGACGCCGTGCGCCTATTTTATTTTCTGGAGAATAAATGCATGAAACTTTTCCTTACAACTACTGGTCCTGACCTCCATTCGGAATTAGACCCTCGATTTGGGCGATGTGCTTATCTTCTTCTGATTGACAGTGAAACGCTGGAATTTCAATCTTTTCCTAATCCAAGTTCCAGTGTCAGCGGTGGAGCAGGAATAAAAACCGCTCAATTTGTAGCCGATCTTAAACCAGATACAGTGATCAGCGGTGACTTTGGACCAAATGCGGCTAGCGCACTAAGGTCTGCTAATATCCCGATGTACTTATATGGTGATTGTAAAACCGTCGAGGATGTGGTCAGGCGTTTAAATTCCAATTCCCTCAAGCGTTTTTAACCCCCTTTCTCTTTTTCTAAATTATGATGCATCAAACCCCCCTTAAAATTGCGGTTGCCAGCGGAAAAGGTGGTACCGGTAAAACCACGGTTGCCACCAGTTTAGCCCTTAGCCTGGCTAAAAATTTAACCGAAACTGTTATGTTCCTTGATTGTGATGTAGAAGCGCCTAACGCTCATCTATTTCTTAAACCTGAGTTCTCAGACCAAAAACAAGTAGAGGTATTAATACCCCGGGTTAATGAAACTCTCTGTACTCATTGTGGGAAATGCACTGAGGTTTGTCAATTTCAAGCAATTGCTGTTTTAGGGCAAAGAACACTCGTGTTTCCCCAACTTTGCCACGGTTGTGGCTCATGTACTATGATTTGTCCCACCAATGCTATCCAAGAGAACCCAAAATCAATCGGGATTTTGCAGAAAGGAAAAGCCGAGCAGATCGAATTTGCCAGGGGGGTGATGGATATTGGTGAACCAATGGCTGTACCGATTATCCGCCAGTTAAAAAAATGGGTAAAAAGCACCCCTTCTCAAATTACAATCGTCGATTCTCCCCCCGGGACTGCATGTCCGGTGGTCGAATCCATGCGCGGCAGCGATTTCATATTGCTGGTGACAGAGCCTACCCCATTCGGTTTACATGACTTACGTCTTGCCCATCAAGTTGCGAAAGAACTTAATATTCCGACCGGTCTAATCATTAATCGAGACAATGGCGAATTTAAGGAGCTGGATAATTACTGTAAAGCCGAAAATCTGCCGGTCTTTTTGAGAATTCCCTTCCAACGCACCATTGCTGAAGGGATAGCAAATGGACACACATTAGTAGATATCCTGCCGGAAACCATATTATCATTTCAAGAGATCTGTCAAACAATAAGGAATATAGTGAAATAATATGATAAAACAACTTGTGATATTAAGTGGAAAAGGTGGCACCGGAAAAACCAGCCTGACCGCTGCTTTTGCAAATCTCGCAAAAAGAAATATTCCTCCTATCAAAGCAGTTTTGGCAGATGCAGATGTGGATGCTGCCAACCTTGAATTAGTCACCCAGCCCACTCTTTTAGAAGCCCACGAATTTATTGGCGGTGAGATTGCTATCATTAATTCTAACCTTTGTATGAGTTGTGGAATTTGCGAGCAGGTGTGTCGGTTTGACGCGATCATCCCTCCTAACTCAAATCATCCCGCCTATCAAGTGGATACGGTTGCTTGTGACGGATGCGCAGCTTGCGTTTACCAATGTCCCGAAGAGGCAATCTCAATGGTGTCCCAACGAGCAGGTAGCTGGTATCATTCTGACAGCCTATATGGTGATTTATTTCATGCAGACCTAATTCCTGCTCAGGAAAACTCAGGCAAGCTTGTCACCGTTGTTAAACAGAATGGGCGATTGAAAGCTTTGGATACCAATGCACCCTTACTTATTATTGATGGACCCCCTGGTATTGGTTGTCCGGTAATTTCGGCGATAGCCGGTGCAGATCTAGGAGTAATCGTAACCGAACCAACCCCGGCAGGGGCGCACGATCTGGAGCGAGCTTTGCAAACCATCCAACATTTTCATATACCAGCTCTGGTTGTGGTGAACAAAGCCGATCTCAACCCTGCCATGACGGATGCAATAAAAACTTACTGTGCCGAGAAGCAAATTGAGGTGTTAGGTGAAATCCCTTATGACTCTTCGATGAGTGATGCGATGAAACTAGGAAAAGATATCATCGCTTATAATCCAGATTTGCCTGCCAGTCAGGCTCTGATCCTGATTTGGAACAAGATTATAAAATACTTGTCTTTGGATGGAGGCTTGACGTGACTAATCCAGTTCAACTTGAAAAAGATATTATCGAAAAGTTATCCCAAGTCCTCGATCCTGAAACCGGTGCTGACGTGATTCGAATGCGTTTAATTGAGAATTTGCTAATTGAGGATAGTGGAATTGTGAGCTACACATTCCACCCTTCTTCTCCTCTATGTCCCATTGCCGTCTACCTCGCCATGCAAGTGAAACAAGCAGTGGCAAGTATCCCAGGGGTTACTAAACAAAGAATTTTAGTTAAGGATTTTATTCAATCTGAAGAATTGACAGAACTCATTAACCTAGAGGTATAGATATAAATTCCCGCCTTGACTGATTCATGCTAGGATTTGTGGACGATTCACTTCTGCCTATAAACAGGTTGATCGCCATTCTTGTGTATTAGAACTATATTAATTCCATCCCTCATTTAACGAAAAAAGACAAAAAATGATAAAATTTACTAAGATAAATATTGTCTAATTAATCTCGATTGTCAAATATATAAGGAGAACAAAATGATCAGTAAAATCATGCAGGATGCGATAAACGAGCAAATAAAGAATGAACTCTATTCAGCATACTTATATTTAGCCATGTCAGCATACTTTGAGGAACGTAATTTGGCTGGTTTTGCCAGCTGGTTACGGGTTCAAGCCAGTGAAGAACAAGAACATGCCATGAAATTTTATGATTATCTTCATGATCGCGGTGGGCAAGTGGTTCTCAAAGCCATCGAACAACCACCTGCCGAATGGAAAACCAATTTAGAGGTGTTTGAGCAAGTTTTGGAACATGAGCAAAAAGTGACTTCTTTGATCAATAAACTTTATGAGCAAGCTTTGAAAGAAAATGATTACCCCTCCCAAATCATGTTGCAGTGGTTTATCAACGAGCAAGTAGAAGAAGAGAAAAACGCTTCTCAGATCATCGAAAACCTCAAATTAATTGATGCCCGGGGTACAGCAGTTTTAATGCTGGATCACGATTTAGGGAAACGGAAGAGCGAGTAACCGAGACGACGAGTGGTTTTATCCCCCAATCATCGTTATTGGGGGATTGATCTAATGGAAACTTATGAAACTTGCTACCCTGGTTTATCTCCGTAAAGATGGAAAAACCTTGATGGTTTATCGTAACAAAAAGAGGAATGATATCCATCAGGGAAAATGGAATGGTTTGGGCGGAAAATTCGAGGCGGGCGAAACCCCTGAGGAATGCGCCATTCGGGAAGTCTATGAAGAATCAGGATTAAAGATCAATCAGATTCAACTCAAGGGTTTCTTGACTTTCCCGAACTTTGCCAACCATGAGGATTGGTATGCCTTTGTATTTCTTGCGTATGATTTTGAGGGCAATTTGATCGATTCGCCTGAAGGGGATTTAGCCTGGATACCCAATGATGAAATCCCCTCTTTATCTTTATGGGAAGGGGATCGGATTTTCCTCCCCTGGCTGGATCAAAATGGCTTTTTTTCTGCCCAGTTTACTTATCAAGAGGGAAAATTAATCCATTCTCAAGTGCAACATTACCCATTGGATTAATGCTGAACTGTTATTTTTGGACTAACATCTTCCTGGCAAGCTTTGAGGGATAATGGTAAACTCACTTTAAAAGTTGTCCCTTCCCCTGATTTTGAATCCACCTCAATTGAACCTTCATGATTCTTTACAATCCAATAGGCAATCGAGAGACCTAAGCCAAACCCCTTTCCATCCTTGGAACGGGTACGACTCTTTTCTCCCCGGTAAAATCGTTCGAAAATATGGGGCAAATCCTCAGCTGGTATTCCTGGCCCAGTATCCTGGACTCGTATTTGAGCTTGATTCAGGTTTTTCGATAAACCAATGATGACATTCCCACCCTTGGGTGTATATTTAATGGCATTTTGGATAAGGTTGACTAATACTTGTTTTAATTTGTCCTTATCCCCACATATCTGAATTTGATCCATTTCGCCTAAGATTAATTTCACTTTTTCTTTCGCAATCACCCGCATTTGCTGCATGACTTCCAGGATTAACGTGTCTAGTTCTATCACTTGACGATGAATGGGTAATTCACCCGATTCCGCTTGAGCGAGCAGCATCAAATCACCCACCAGACGGGTCATCCGATCAACCTCGCTTTCAATGCTATCCATTGACTCGGTGTCCATTTCCCTCATCATGCGCATCAAATCTACATTCCCTTTTATCACTGTGAGGGGTGTGCGTAATTCATGCCCTACATCGGCAATAAAGCGGCGCTGAGTATTGAATAAATTTTCAAGGCGCCCCAAAGTTTGGTTAAAAGCATGAATTAATTGACCAATTTCATCTTGAGGAGGACCTCGATAGGGAATCCGTCTAGAAAGGTCGTCGGCTCGGGTAATTTGCAAAGCGGTTTCCGTTACATCCTGGAGCGGTGCCAGGGCTTGTTGGGTGCTAATCCAGCTTGCTAGCCCAGCGATCCCAGCCGAAAATATCACCCCAATCGCTAATACGATTAATAAGGTGTGTTGAGCTGCGTCCACTACGGCTAAACTTGTGCCAACTTGAATTGCACCAATGGGTCTATCTCCTAGTACCAATGGCACCGTCAATACCCGCAAATGGATGTCCCCATTTTCGGAGTTAAAGGTTAGATCATCAAAAACAGGTTGGCTAGATTGTAACGACGCGCTATTGAGAGGTTGGGTTAAATTGCTTACATTTGCTGAGGCTGAACGAAGGCTATTACTGCGATCCCAAATTTGGATAAAAGTATCCGTTGCAAATTCAATATCCGGACTGGATTTGACATTTAATTCCCCTTGATCTCCAACATAAATATTCCGGATGACTCGGGCTGCAGCAGATTGTAAATTGTTATCAATTTCATTAATTAAACTAGCACTAACCGTCACATAGACAGCTACACCAAATAACAATAATATCCCCACCACGATGGCAGTGAATAGCAATGCCAATCTCGCCCGCAAGCTCATTAATGGATCCTCGATTTGGTAAGGGATTTCCTACTGCGCTGCTTAGGATTTAATTGGATTCTCGTAGAACATATCCCATTCCCCTCACCGTATGCAAAAGGCGAGGTTGACCCCCTTCTTCCAATTTTTGGCGAAGATAGCGTATATAAACCTCGATGATATTGCTCTCCCCTCCAAAGTCATACCCCCATACCTTATCAAAGATAGTCTCTCTGGTGATCACCTGACGGGGACTACGCATGAAGAGCTCGAGCAGTTCATATTCCTTGGCTGTTAAAGGGATCACATAATCCCCTCGCATAGCTTGACGGGTGCCTGTGTCGAGCGTTAAGTCAGCAAAATGGAGAACCTGGGGTCGAGCGGGTTGCGAACGACGCAACAATGCCCTGACTCTTGCTAATAGCTCATCGAGGTTGAAAGGTTTCACCATATAATCATCTGCCCCCATGTCCAGACCCTGAACCCGATCATTCAATGTATCTTTGGCAGTCAATATTAAGATCGGCACCGGTCCACCGGCTCTTAATCGTCTACAAACTTCTAAACCATCCATTCCCGGTAGCATTAAATCCAAAACCACAACATCGGGTGGATTATCGCGCGCAATCGCCAATCCGCTTGGTCCATCCAGCGCCGTATCCACCTGGTATCCTTCATAAGCTAATCCACGCCGCAGGAATTTTGAAATTTGTTCATCGTCTTCTATCACCAACACTCTCGCGCTCATTTATTCTCTCCTTTTTCAACCCAGGGCTTGCTGAATAGCTTGCTGTAATGCATTAATATTATCAGAAATTGTGGCATTTTGATTGAAAACAGCTGAACCAGCTACGCATAAAGTAGCACCAGCTTGAACGATCTCGCCAATAGTTTTCGTAGAAATACCTCCATCCACCTCAAGTTCGACAGAATCCAAATTCCGTTCTTGGAGCATTCGGCGTAAATGGGCGATCTTTGAAGTGCTTCCGGAAATATATTTTTGTCCCCCAAAACCAGGGTTGACCGACATGATAAGTACTTGATCTACGTCTTCTAAAATCTCTTCTAAGTTGATCAGGGGGGTTGCTGGATTTAAGGTTACGCCCGCTTGCGCACCTCCTTCATGGATCAGTTGGATGGTGCGGTGTAAGTGGGGACAGGCTTCAACGTGAACCGTGATCACATCAGCCCCAGCTCGAATAAAATCTGGGATAATTAGCTCTGGGTGTTCAATCATCAAATGCACATCTAAGATAAATTGCAATTCTTTTGATAGCGGTTTTAATGCTTCCACGATTAGAGGACCAACCGTGATATTCGGTACAAAATGTCCATCCATCACATCCACATGAATGACATCCACCCCATTTACGACTGCTTGACGTACCTGTTCACCAAGCCGGCTGAAATCTGCTGAAAGTATAGATGGAGCTATGCGGGGTCTCATTTTTTCCTTTCCAAAATATGTACTCCCTGATCACCAGCTACAATCACCCGGGTCGCCATATTCAGAAACAATCCATGCTCGACAATCCCTGCCCGCCAGGCTAGCTTTTCGGCTAACTCATGGGCATTAGGAATTCCGCCTCCAAAAATGCATTTGGCTAAATAATTCCCATTATCGGTAGCAGCCGGGGTTCCATCTAACTCCATCCATTGTTCTGCCTGGCAGCCCAGGTTGTTCAACCAACGGAGATGAGCTTTAGCTGCAAAGGGAACAATTTCCACTGGTAATGCCCCTTTTGTTCCTAATCTCTCCACTAATTTTGACTCATCCACAATCACGATAAATTCGTTGGCATGGCTTTCAACGATTTTCTCGCGCAGTAATGCTCTTCCTAAACCTTTAATCAAATTAAGTTGGGGATCTACTTCATCTGCCCCGTCTATTGCTAAGTCTAATTCTTCAATTTCGTCTAAACTTCCCAAAGGGATTTTTAAAGCTCGGGCGAGCGAAGCGGTTTTTTCGGAAGTTGGTACCCCAATGATATTCTCAAGTTCACCTGATTTTAACTTTGTTCCTAACATATCTATAAAATAACGGGTAGTTGAGCCCGTTCCCAATCCTAATTTCATCCCGCTCGTTACATATTCCAGCGCTTTTGCTGCTGCGAGTTGCTTGGCATCCATGAAACACTCCTAAATTTTCTTTATGACCTAGCGACTTCTTTATCCAATTATTCACCTCTTATTATAACCCAGCTAAATTAAGAAAAGGTCGAAAATTCGAGGAGGTGCTCGAAATCCGACCTTATCAGGTGAAAAGGTTTTGTTTGATTTTGTGAGAGATTATTTAACTTCTATAACTGCTCCAGCAGCTTCGAGTTTGGATTTTGCATCGGCTGCTGCTTCCTTGCTGACTGCTTCTAAGACTTTAGAACCAGCGGTTTCGGCGACATCTTTCGCTTCCTTTAGCCCAAGGTTAGTTAATTGACGAATGGTTTTAATAACCTCAATTTTCTTTGGACCAGCGTCCTTGATAATGACATCAAACTCAGTCTTCTCTTCTTCTTCGGCTACCGGTGCTGCTGCTCCGGCGGCGCCAGCTGCTGCAACTGCCACGGGGGCTGCTGCTGAAACACCCCATTTTCCCTCTAACATTTTAACTAAATCAGCCGCTTCTAGAACGCTCAAGCTGCTTAGTTCTTCGACGATTTTTTCTAAATCTGCCATTTTTATGACTCCTTCATATTTTTTCTATAGATAATTTTTCTAATTTCTATTTTCGGATGGATTACACCTCATTGATTAGTGCATTGGTATCCTTTTCTGAATATGCCCTTAAGACCGCAGCGATCTGACGAGCTGGTTCGGCTAAAGTACGTACCAATTGACCAGCTGGCGCCAAAATGGTACCCAATAACTGTGCCCGCATAACCGGCAAAGGTGGCAATTCTGCTAATGAGTGAACATTTTCTGCACTAATCAGGGCTTCGTCCAGATAACCACCCTTGATTTTTAATGCTTCATTTGTCCGAGCAAAATCATTGAGCACTTTTGCTAACGATGGTGCATCTTGAAAAGCAAAAGCAATCGCGGTTGACCCGCTAAATAATTCTTCCTTTACCGGTAAACCGATTTGTTCAAATGCAATTTTACACAGGGTGTTTTTCACAACGTGGAATTCACCCCCGGTTTGGCGAGCTTTCAGGCGCAAATCGTCAATTTGTTTCATGTTTAAACCAGCGTATTCAGCAATGTACACCGCTTTACTTTGATTTGCCCATCCTTTTACTAATTCGATCAGTTCGTTTTTTCGTGCTTTAGTAATAGCCAATGGATTTTTACCTCCTTTCTAAAACAAAAATCTTTGCCTCATCGAATACCAGGCAAAGATTCTTCTCCCTTCAATCAAGGGCTATCTGTTTAGAAGTCTCTTCACCTGGGCAGGTTTTATACCCTTACGGTTCCTG
The DNA here is from genome assembly GCA_002402275.1 of Anaerolineales bacterium UBA4823. Lineage (GTDB taxonomy): Bacteria > Chloroflexota > Anaerolineae > Anaerolineales > UBA4823 > UBA4823. The sequence goes on along the minus strand of DHFN01000231.1, from coordinate 2,741 downwards.
CAGTCATCGGTGAGATGGTTACATCTTATTGCTTAAGAATACCTCTCTCATTCGCTGGCACTCATGGATTGTGCCTGCAAAGGATCCACTTTTATACCCGGGCTCATGGTGGATGTCAATGTCACCCGCTTGATATAAATTCCTTTGGTTGTAGCCGGTTTAGCTTTTCGGACTGCTTCCATGATTGCAGCTAAATTATCATATAACTTAGCGCTCTCGAAGGACACTTTTCCGATTGGAATGTGTAAATTGGCGGTTTTATCCACTCGAAATTCCACCCGACCAGCTTTTGCCTCTTTCACAACCCGCGGAATATCGGTTGGCATCACCACAGTTCCTGCCTTCGGACTGGGCATTAACCCACGCGGACCTAAGACTTTGCCTAAGCGTCCAACTTTGCCCATCATATCTTGAGTGGCGATGGCGACATCAAAATCTGTCCAACCAGCTTGGATCTTTGCAATCGTTTCATCATCATCTACAACAATATCAGCGCCAGCTTCGCGAGCCAACGCCGCCCCTTCGCCTTGGGCGAAAACTAACACCCGCACTGGTTTACCTAAACCATGCGGAAGAACAACCACATCTCGCACTTGTTGGTCAGCATGGCGAGGGTCAACCCCTAAACGCATATGAACCTCAACCGTTGCATCGAAGTTCGCATAAGACGTGGTCTTTACTAAATCAATTGCCTCTTGAGGAGGATAAGCCTGCTCAGGGTCAATTTTTGCGAGAGCAGCTAAGTATTTTTTTCCATGTTTTGCCATTTTTTCTCCTTCGTGGTGCAAACGGGTTTTCAAACCCTCCCACCAGGTATCAGTCTACCACCTGGATGCCCATATTAAGGGCAGTGCCTTCAATTTGTTTCATTGCCCCTTCTAAATCAAGGGCGTTTAAGTCCTGCATCTTTTGTTCAGCAATTTCGCGAATTTGAGCGCGGGTTACTTTGCCAACCTTTTCACGGGGAGCATGTGCCGAACCTTTACTGACCCCAGCTGCCTTCTTCAAAAGTACACTTGCTGGAGGAGTCTTCAAGATAAACGTAAAAGACCCGTCAGTATAGATGCTAATCTCTGCCGGGATGACTTCGCCAGCCCGGTTTGCAGTTCTGGCGTTATATTCTTTACAAAACGCCATTAGATTGATCCCATGTCCTGCTAAAGCTGGACCAATTGGGGGGGCTGGATTTGCCTTTCCTGCCACTATTTGTAATCGTACAATCGTTTTTAGTTTCTTTGCCACAATTCATATCTCCTTCGTGGTGATAACGGGTTAAGGGGAACACCCTCCCACCTAACGAGGTACATCCCTCGTTTTCCTTACGCTTTCTCCACTTGTAAAAAGTCTAATTCGACCGGTGTCTCCCGGCCAAAGAAATTCACCATCACACGTACCTTAGCGCGCTCCATATCAATATCCGATACCGTTCCTCGAAAATCATTGAATGGACCATCTATAATTCGTACTCGTTCCCCAGGTTTAAACGTAACTTTCACACGCGGGGCTTCCGCTTCCATTCGTTTTAATATTTGTGCCACTTCCTCTGGGCGAAGAGGTGTCGGTTGAGTACCCATCCCAACAAAACCAGTCACCCCGGGAGTGTTTCGAACTACATACCAGGATTCTTCCGTGAGAATCATGTTGACCAAAATATATCCTGGGAAAACGCGCCTTTCGATTGTTTTTCGTTTTCCTTCTTTTACCTCAATCTCTTCTTCTGTGGGAACGACAACATCGAAGATCATGTCTTTCATTCCCATGCTCTCAATTCGTTGCTCCAAATTAAAACGGACTTTGTTTTCATAACCCGAGTAACAATGAACCACATACCAGGCTCGTTCATCTCCAGCAGGTTGTTCCTCTTGTGCTTCTCCTTCTAATGGAAGATCAACCCCTTTTTCCTCCTCCAATATATCGGCGGCTGGAATCGAAGGCTGTTCCACATCCTCGACTTCGGGATGAGGCTCTTGAGCTTCTTCTTCAGGCTGGAATTCCTGGTCTTCTAGTTCAACCATCTTTCTCATCACTCTCTATGACGATAACCCTTAACCACCAATTTTAAATATCAATCCGAAGAATCTAGAAAATACAAAATCTAACAAACCCATTACTACGCTCATTCCGAATGTTACCGCTAAAACAATCAGGGTTAAATTCATCGCTTCCTGACGAGTGGGCCAGTTAACTTTTTTTAATTCCCCAACCGTTTCCCGAAAATATCGGACAATAAAGTTGGGCTGTTTTTTCTCAATGCTTTTTTCCGCTTTCGCCACATTGACCTCCGGGTCAAAATATTACGGACAAAACGCCGCCCTGAAAGACGGCGTTATTCATTCCGTGGCAGGCCAGGCAGGACTTGAACCCACAACCACTCGTTTTGGAGACGAGAGCTCTACCAAATTGAGCTACTGGCCTGTATGTTAATCAGATAGTTATTTTCTTGATCTCCTCTTGATAATCAATTCTAGGTCTCTATTAATTTTAATCTCCAACTTCATCTACCTGAACAACCGCCTATTTCGTTTCACGATGTAAGGTGTGTTTTCGACAACGTCGGCAAAATTTTTTGATTTCCATTCGGCCTGGATCGTTGCGCCGATTCTTTTCTGTCGTATAATTACGCTCCTTACACTCTGTACACGCTAATGTTATTACCGGTCTTACATCTTTTTTCGAAGCCATATCTTATATTAACGCCAAATCTAGCGTTGCTCCTTACCTAATCCAAAATCTTAGTGATC
>DHFN01000178.1 GCA_002402275.1 Anaerolineales bacterium UBA4823 | reverse complement strand
CATTAATGACTTTTAACATGGGCTGCGCAGTTACTTTATTGTATAATAAGACAATCAATTGTGAAAAAAAGGACAAGACTTCTATAAAAGACATAAATTAGGATAATCGTAAAGGAGTATTTTTATGTATAATGTTGGCACAATCCATAAAGTGACCACGGTATGTGGTGGTTGTCACAACATGTGTCCGATGATAGTCGAGGTCAAAGACAATCAAGTCATTCACGTTAGTGGTGTCCCAGGAGATACTCGCACCGGGGGGGCGTTGTGTAGTAAAGGACTTGCTTCTGCGCAAATTGTCCATGACCCACGTCGATTATTACAACCAGTTAAACGTGTAGGCCCAAGGGGAAGTGGCAAATTTAAACAGATATCGTGGGATGAAGCTCTTAAGGAAATAGCTGAGAAAATGCTTGCTGCACGCGAAGAAGCCGGGCCACATTCAGTCGCTTTTATACGTGGACAGGCTGCCGGTTGGGGATTTCCCTGGGATATGTTGCAACGTTTAACCCACGTATTTGGGACTGAACCAGGGATGGGTGGCTCAGAATGTTTTGTGCCCCGGGCAGTCGCTGAAGCGCTCACCTATGGTGGCATGCCGAATTATATGGATTATGAAAATACAGATCTGATGATCTTTTGGGGAAATCAGCCAGCCTTTTCTGGTGCTCCAATTTTAAGAAAAATTTTTGACGCTCGCGATCGAGGGGCAAAACTTGTAGTGATTGATCCCCTGTGTTTCCATCTAGCGGTTCAAGCTGATCAATTCTATCAAGTTGAACCTGGGACCGATCTTGCTATGATGTTAGGAATGCTTTACGAGATTACAGAATCGGGTCTTTGGGATAAGGAGTTTGTGGATAAGTTTACCAATGATCCAGGTCTTGTCCAATTACGAGCTCATTTACATGGTGATAACAAGTTAGGGATTGCCTTTACACCTGAATGGGCTGAAGGTATTTGTGGTATCAAAGCATCCGCCATACGCGCTCTGGCTGATCAATATGCCACAACGAAGAGGGCGTTTATCCAACCCGGGCACGGGCTTGAAGGACGTATGAATGTCACACATACAAACCGGGCGCTTGCTATTTTGCGTCTTGTCACAGGTCATCTTGATGGTCCGGGCTGTGAAGTATTTACCTTGCCATCTCCTCCTCGGAACCCAGCATTCTTCATGGAAGATAAGGTAATAAAGGATTATGTGCGGAAAGAGCCGGTTGTAATGTTTGCAGTGCCACCTTATAATCCGCCGGAAGTAACTTATCCCTTCCAATTCATGGGGCAAGGTATGTTACCCACACCTGATGTTCTCCGACAAATGCAAGAGGGAAAAACCCGCGTGGCTTTTGTTCAAGGCGGTAATCCACTTTTAATGCTACCTCAACCTAAAGTCACTCGAGAAGCATTTGATAAAGTGGATTTCCTGGTTGTCGCTGACCCCTACATGAGTGAGACTGCTCAATTTGCAGATATTGTTTTGCCTGCAGCGACATATCTCGAGCGTACAGAACCCGAATGGTTTAAATATCATTATTGGGAGTCTAAAGTCTTTTTACGCCAGAAAGCGGTTCAAATTGGTGAGGCTTGGCCTGATAGCAAAATCATCATTGAGCTAGGTCGGGCTCTTGGCTTTACGGATGCGTTCCCATCAGAAGATGTCACCTGGTATATCGATGAATTGTTCAAGCCTTCCGGTATTACCTATGAAAAACTTGTCCAAAACCCCAAAGGTATTGAATTTGCTCCCATTGTCTATCGTAAATACCAACAAGAAGGTTTTATGCTCCCAGGAGGTAAAGCACAAATTTGGTCGGATATTTTGGCGGGCGCTGGATTTGATGGTCTTCCAATTTGGGAGGACAGTAGCGAATCTTTACGCAGTAAACCAGAATTAGCAAAAGATTATCCTTTCATCGTATTTACCGGTCGGGCAGGACCTATGTATGTTCATTGTCAGCGTCGCACAATCCCCTGGCTGAGAGAACTTCAACCCGAACCTCTTGTAATGATTAACCCTCAAAAAGCAGCAGAATTAGGGATCGTGGATGGAGATTTGACTGTTGTGGAATCGCGGCGCGGAAAGATATCTTTACGCGCTGAACTAAATCGGGCAATTCAACCGAATTGGCTTTATGTACCCGGGGGATGGTCTGACGCCAATTACAACGAGTTGGGAATTGAATCGGATATCGATCCAGTTTCAAGTCAAGCGAATTATATGATGTGTTTAGGACGGATTCAGAAGGTATAGGAGGCCTTTCCATGCAATACGCTTTATATTTTGATGCAAGTAGATGCACGCAATGTCTTGCCTGTGAAGTTGCCTGTAAATCTGCTCATGACCTAAGACCCCATGTGCAAGAAGAACCAAAAAGCACAGGTCCACGCTACCGTCAGGTAATTACTGTTGCAGACCCCATTCATTTAGAAGCACCTCTGCAGTATATATCCCTGGCATGTATGAATTGTGGCTCGCCTGATTGTATGGCAGTCTGTCCTACCAATGCGATTTACCGAGAAGATGTATTTGGGGTTGTTTTAGTAGATAGGAGTCGTTGTATTGGTTGTCACTATTGTTCCTGGGCATGCGAATTTGGTGCTCCTCAGTTTGACCGAGATGGGTTAATGCAGAAATGTGATTTGTGTATAAACCGTTTGAGGGAAGGCTTAAAGCCTGCCTGTGTTGAATCCTGTTGTAGTGGTGCTATCCAAGCTGGACCGGTCGAGGAAATGGAATTACTTGCTAGATCCCGAGCTGCAAGTAAGCTCGCATCGAGAGGAAAACCACACACCATTCTATTAACACCAAAATGAGCCGAAAATAAATGTCATCTAATCTTAGCAAAGCTATAGATGAATGGGCTTTGATTGCATTCACAATTTTGATGCCAACTAGCGTCGGAATGACGCTAGTTGGTGCTCTAACTGACCATTCACAAATTCTTAGTCTGGCTACAGGCGGGGTGGGTGCATTAGGCTTATTAGCTTCAATTGGTCACCTTGCTCGTCCACTTCGAGCACCATTCTCTATCTTGAACTGGCAGCATTCCTGGCTTTCACGAGAAATTCTAGTAGCGATTACTCATTGGCTTTTCGTGATCGGCTGGTGTTTGGCTGTGTATTTCAAGGAGCCGATTCTGGCGAGACTGTTCCCATTATGTGCCTTAATTATTGGAATTGTCCTACTCCATGTCATTGCACAAGCTTATCGAGTTCATTCAAGGCCAGCTTGGAACGGTATCGAAACGCTGATAGAACTTTATGCAGAAATGTTGGGGTTGGGCATATCGGTTGGAGTATTAGTATTATCTCTTGGATTTAAGTTTCTTCCCATACCGGGTTGGGCTCTTGTACTCTGTGTGGGTTTGGGTGCTGCAATGGATTACTGGGCTCAAAGTCACCGGATGCGAAGATTAACGCAAATGCCACCCCGAGAAAATGTCATGGCAACTTTAGTTCGCTACAAAGAGATATATGCTTTCTCTCGAAACGTCGTCGTGTTTGACTGTATGGCGCTACTTTTCTCGCTTGGTTTAATATTCTTCCCAAAAATTTGGATGATATTTTTGATTTTGATGGTTGCGGCAGAATTGATTGGCCACTTCTTTGCTCGGTTTGTATTTTACACGCTGCCGATCCAAACCAGATATGCGCCCCAAATACATCATTCCAAAATGCGTTCAGCAGAACGTGTCCAATAATTCTCTTTTTAGAGGAGTTGGAATGAGGAACCCTGTAAATTTTTCTCAAACTGAACGCCTGGATTGGCCAGCCACACTTACTGGTGAAATGCCTTTTTTGGGCTTGCTGGGAAAAATCATCTATTCTGAGCCGGAAGAAGCCTGGATTAAACCCCTGATGGAAGTAGATTTATTTTCAGGGGTTCGTTTGGGCATGGATGAAGAAGAAAACCAACTGGGCTTGAAACTGCTCAATCAATGGATGAGGGGCCAAAATGGCTCCTTTCCGCGGAGCAAGCTTACGCGGTATTACGGAATCGCAAGAACTTCAGCCACCTCTTCGGGCTTCGAACCGACGCATCAAGCTGCGCGGTATTCTGCTTCGCAAAAAAACCAATCGTTTATGGAAACGAAACCAAAAGGAGACAAGAAAAAACATTTAGACTTTAAAAAATAATAAAAATTAAAAACATATTCTAAAACTCCGAGCTTTCAAACCTAAGG
>DHFN01000234.1 GCA_002402275.1 Anaerolineales bacterium UBA4823 | reverse complement strand
ATCCTGCTCAAACCTTCAGCTTTGCTTCCAGTAGTTTATGGCGTAACACTTACTCACCATCATCTGCTCTGGCCTCCATTTCTCGTGCAATACTTGATGAAGGGGCCCAAACCGGTTATTACTTAGAACATGGTATGAGAACAGTATTTCACATTTTTGCCACAGGGGTGACGTCCACCGAACTCAATGTTCTTCCTTTGGGAGGAGCATTGTTTGGCGGGGACACAACACCTGTGTTATCTTGCCTTACCTGGGGAGAAAAAGCCTGTGCCAACCTGCTTGACTGCCTGCTATGGACGCCTAAAAAGAAGGGGAGCACTAGCAGAGAAAGAATTCATTACGGACCACTAAATGTTGAAGATTTGGGGCGTGTTTATGAAGCGCTGCTAGAATTGGAAGCTGGTATTGCATCCGAACCAATGTGCCGCCTAAGGCGACATAAGCTGGAAGTGGTTGTACCGCGAGATCAGGGGGAAAAATACCGACCAACCAGCTCGGAAGATCTTCAGGTGGAGAATGGGCCGATCCTGTCAGAAGAAGAGCACGAAGAGGATGATGTCGAAGTCGATGCTCCAAAAGGCAAAAAAACTAAAGTGGAGTGGGTAGAGGCGATACCCATGGGACATTTTTACTTAAGGGTAGGATTAGGCAGAAAGGCAACTGGATCGTACTATACGCCACATTCATTCGTACGTTTTTTGGTACAGGAAACACTAGGTGTGAAAGTGGCAGAAATAAGTCCTCAAAACGATCCCAACCCGAATGCTATATTATCGCTTAAGGTATTGGATCCGGCTATGGGCAGTGGTCATTTCCTAGTAGAGGCCTGCCGATTCTTAGGAGAAGCTTTATACGAAGCCTGCCGGCTATGTGATGAACTAGCTAGTGTATGTGAAGACAGAGCTGAAAAAGAATCGGACGCAGATAAACGAGCGGAAGCGCTTCAGGAATCCTTGATATGGAGACGACGAGTTGTTGATATTCCTGATCCTGATGATGAACTAGTACAATACCTCCCTTCACGAGCTCCAGAAGGAACTGAGAGCGGCTTGTCGGAAGCCAGGGCAATTACCCTCTGCCGACGACTTGTGGCGGTGCATTGCCTTTATGGGGTGGACAAGAACCCCCTAGCTGTAGAACTGGCAAAATTGTCACTTTGGCTTACATCTCATTCTGAAGGACTTCCTCTCACATTTCTTGACCACCGACTTGTTGTAGGGGATTCATTAACCGGACCTTTTTTTGAGCATCTTCTTAAATATCCTGGGACCCAAGAACCTCTGAATAATTTATTTTCTCGTGATTTAGAAAAGAAACTAACTCATGCATTGGCGGAATCTCTCAAATATGTATCATGCCTGGAATCAAGTATAGGAATATCTATTCCTGAAACCAAAGCCAAAGAAGGCGTCAAAGAACGTTTAGATATGACCTTGCTCCCGTTTAGAGTTTTAGCCGCAGCCTGGGCAGGGGGTGTGATGCTAGGACCAAAGGGGTGTGATGATATTGCTTATGGTGATCTGGTTACAGAGGTTGCCCGCAACGATAAACTGCCGGACAGATTTGAGTCACAAGCAATAAGAAATATGATTGCAAAAGGTTTGGGTTTTGATAATATACCCGAAATGAGCCAGGGCTTATTGTCTGTAATGATAAATGAAGATCTAGTACAGGCTCTTTCATACGACCTTGTATTCCCAGAGGTGTTTTACCCTTCTGGATTTGATAAAAAGCGGCATGGTTTCGACGTGGTACTAGGAAATCCACCATGGGATGCGATACTATTTAAATCTAAAGAATTTTTCGCGGCTTTTAATTTTGAGATTATGAATGCTCCCACCAAACGGGAAAGGATTGAGATAGAGAAAAGACTGCTTGTCGATCCGGAATTTAAAACACTTTTTATTTCACAAAAGGAACGTTTTGAGGAATTAAAAAGAGCGAATGATAGGCTTTATTCATATCAAAAGGTGCAAATTGAGGGGGATTTGGCAGGGCGACAGATTGATGCATTCCGTGTGTTTATGGAGCGCAACGCTCAATTGTTAGGATCCGAAGGATGGACTGGAGTTGTTGTTCCCTCCGCATTTCACGCCAACGAAGGAGCGACTGGTGTAAGACAGCTCTATTTAGAGGAGATGTCTTTGCAATTTTGCTATTCTTTTGAGAATCAACGCAAGCTTTTCGAAATTGATACAAGATTTAAATTTGCTTTGATTGTAGCTAACTGGAAAGGGCCCACAAAGGAATTCCCGTGTGCGTTTTACTTACATGATGACGAATGGTTGTTTGGTGATAAAGCAGGAAGGCAACCGTTATCATATTCACTTGATTTTGTTCAGCATACCAGCGGAGAGTATTTAAATTTTCTTGAGCTTCGCGAATACAGTGATTATCTCATTTCCAAAACATGCTTTAATGAAAGCCAATCTTTTGGCCAAGTAAGCAGAGAATTTGGTATAAAATTCGGTAGTGAATTTCACATGACTAATGATTCTCACCGGTTTACTCCGACTGATAAATCAAAATTTATCTACCATGATATCCGCGAACCGGAATGTTTTAAGAAAATTGTTGAACATGGGTACCTCCTGCTATTCGAAGGGAAATGTTTCTGGCACTATGATTCAAAATGGGGTGAACAACCGAGATATTTAATATCTATTACGAATATGGAAGATCGCCCGGCATCTTTGGATAGGGCAAAATATTATCGTATCGCTTACAGAGCAATCGCCAGCTCTACTAATGAAAGAACAGCAGTTTCCTGCATATTGCCCCCGGGGGTAAGCTGTGGTAATTCAGTTGGGATAGAGCACTTGCCTGCCCGGCGAAAAACCAGTGGTATTCTTTTAATAATGTCTATTATTAATTCTTTTGTATTCGACTGGTGTTTAAGACAAACTGTGGGCGCAAACGTGAACAATTACCTTCTAAACTTAATCCCTATACCGGAGATAAAATCTAACATGTGTATGATTATTCATAATTCCCTTCGTCTGATGTGTAATGACCAAAGTTATGAAAATCTTTGGCGTGATCAAATGAGCGAAAATTGGCGGGAAACTTTACGCCCTTATACCTGGCCAATCTTGAAATCGGATGATGAACACTGGACAGCACGAGCTGCTATTGATGCAGTTATTGCTAATGCTTATGGCTTGAACAGTGAACAATATGCTCATGTTCTATCAAGTTTCAGTCATAAAAGTTATCCAGACTCCCCAACAATTTGTTTAACAATGTTCAAAGAATTAAAACAAATTGGCTTGGAGTCTTTTACCCGCAAATATGATCCTTACTGGGATGTTCCTTTAAATGAAAATCTTCCTCAACCGGTAATATCACTGCCTGATGTTTATGCAAAGACTAGTACGAAGGTAGCTGAAGGGCCAGGGACTTACCAGATCTCGCTATTTGAAGGAGAGAATGAGGTGGATTAAATGCATATACGGTCGGATAAGGGTAAATAAAGAAGCAGTTGGTTAAAATGATTTATTGCAGCAAAACAGAGAACAGGAGTGATATAGATGAGCCTGCACCCAATTAAAGCTTTAGACTATATGCTGGAAGAGTACCGGGAATACCTGTTGACTGAATTCAGAGCCAAGGATCCGCAATTGCGGGAAGCTCTGGAAAGAGAGATAGATAGGCCTCTGTTTCTTGCCCAGGAGCCGTTTTTTCAAGCTCACCGTCCTTTTAAGAAAGGAGCGTTATGGAAAGATTTGCCCCTTAATGATAAATTGGCCAAGGTGATGGTAGAACGCTCCGGTAGCCAGTACTCATACATACACCAGTCTGAATCCATAGCTAACCTATTGGGGGTTAATCCGTCTCCTTTAACGGTAACCACTGGAACAGGATCAGGGAAAACAGAGTGCTTTCTGTTGCCGGTTATACAAAATGCTATTGATGATGCGGTCCTTTTCAAAAAGAATGGGCTGACCGCTATTCTGATATACCCAATGAATGCGCTGGCTAACGATCAATTTTTGCGTATAAATGATTATTTGGCTTCCTCAGGTTTTGATGGAGTAATATCTGTGGCCAAGTATGATAGAAGCACTAATCAGGCCCAGCGTGAATCCTTGCGTAAAAATCCGCCTCATATACTGCTGACAAACTATATGATGTTGGAGTATTTATTGACTCGTCCTGCTGATCGAGAAGCTATATTTGCTAATCATCGTTGCCGTTTTCTTGTATTTGACGAAGTCCATACTTACCGGGGCACGCTGGGAACGAACATTGCTCTTTTAGTGCGAAGGCTGAAGTCTCATTTGGGACGGGCTGTTCAAGATTGGAATATTAGTATTCCCGAGTCAGAGCAAATTAAGCGCTTCCCCGAACTAGTGCCGGTTGGAACTTCTGCCACAATAAAAAGTGTAGATGAGTCTGATCTCGATCCTCAAGAGGTATTAGAAGCGCGCAGCCGGGCAGTACAGGAGTTTTTCTCAAAGCTAACCGGTGTGGGTGAAAAAGCGATAATGGTTTTAAGCGAAGAATTAGCAGAAATTGAAATACCACCACAAGTAAAATATGCACCTGAAGTCCCTGTATTGGGCGATGTTGATATTGATAATCCAGATGCTATTCGCGGTAGCTTATGTAAGTTAGCAGGCATAACCCCGGATTGTTCTCTTGCCGAGGCAGCTTCAACGGCAAAAATAATCTGGGATTTAGGAAACTGGCTTATCAAAAAGCCCATGTCAGTTACCCAGTTGGCAGAAAAAATTCAAGAAACAGTGCCGGAAAGACGTGCTGCTGATATCGAAGGAATTAAGATTGAGGTTGAAGCAGCTTTGTTAGTTGGTGCTGCTCTACCCGATGATATTCCTGGAAACTTGCGATTACGTATACACCGCTTCTTGCGTGGTGGGTGGGCTTTCCATCGCTGTATTAATCCAGAATGTGGTTGTGTTTACCCGATGGGGGAAGAAAAATGTTTGGTTTGTGGCTGCAGTACGGCTCCGCTCTATATTTGTCGTACTTGTGGTGCGGATTATATGCGATTTATAGGGGAAGATCCTGACGACGCTAGCGGTCAATTGCGGCCCAGCAGTAATAAAGCGGATACTCCTGAATGGTTATTGTATGATCCGAACAGATTTGAATTGTTAAGTGATGAGGATGAGGAAGACGATAGCGAAGAAAATGAAGATATCGTACCAAAGAAGCGAAAATTGAGGCAAACAGAAATAACTATGGTTAAAAAACGCCTTGTGGCACATGGCAGTTTTGATATTCAGGGATTAAATTTCAGTTATGATCCGAATGAATATGTTTGGCAGATAAAATTTACACCAAGCCGGAGTCGTTGTCTGTGTTGCGGGGGCAGAGCAGGCAGCAGGGACATTCTGACCCCGATATCTCTTGGAACTTCAGCTGCCATTAAGGTAGTTAGTGAAGGATTAGTTGAAGCCTTGGCGGTTGCCAATGCTACCAGAGAAGGGCATGATGGCAAAGAAAGATTATTGATATTTAGCGATAGCCGTCAGGACGCTGCTCATCAGGCTCGCTTTATTCGTTTTGTAGGACGATACGACCGCATGCGGCGTTTTGTATATGAAATTCTTAAACAACAAAGCTCTTTACCCTACCAAAGGTTGGTTGAACAGTTAGGGAATAAAGGCATCCAGAATCATGACAATCCATATGCCCCTTTGGGTTCAAGCGCCCGCATCGGGCAAGAGGTGTTAGAAAGGATTCGCGCATGGGAGGAAGTACCGTTTCTTGATGAGATTGCTTTGTCCGCCAAGTATAGATCTACTTTGCTTAATCTTGGCTTGATTGCTATAGATTACGAAGATCTTCATGAATATATTACAGAACATGGTCTTGGGCTTTCAAAACGACTGCAGATTGACACTAATCAATTGGAGCATATAGCAAGATCTATTTTAGACTACATACGT
>DHFN01000093.1:1750-3133 GCA_002402275.1 Anaerolineales bacterium UBA4823 | reverse complement strand
GGCACAAATGGGTCGCCCTTACGGGGGATCAAATAGATCGGCAATAAACCCATTCCCTAATGACAGGATTTCTGGCACTCATGGGTCGCCCTTACGGATAGATCAAAAGGATTGGGGAGGCTATGGAAGAAGAGATGGCTTACTGCTCTAAAATCCAACTACCTTGGCGTATAACGATGAGTTTCGTTCAGTAGTTTAAGCAGATGCTCTTTTACAGAATGCCATTCCTCCTCGATAATACTGTAATAAACTGAATGCCGGATTGTCCCATCGGGTAAGATGATATGATTGCGAAATATACCTTCTCTTACTGCTCCGATTCGTTCAAGTGCTCTTTGAGAAGGAAGATTCTTGAGGTCGGTCTTAAATTGGACGCGGATACAACCTAAGCTTTCAAATGCGTGTTGTAAAAGGAGTAATTTACACTCAGTATTAACAACAGTCCGTTGAAAGGTTTTTCCATACCAGGTTCCGCCGATCTCCAAGCCACGATCTTTACTCCGAATCTCCATATAACGGGTGGCTCCAACAGCTCTACCGCTTTTGAGGTCTATTACCGCGAAAGGAAGATCATTCCCACTTTCTTGACGTCTTAACATATCTTCGATCCAATTGCGCAAATCTTGTTTATTGCGCATCCAACCATAGACCATGTAACGCCAGATATCATCATCTAACCCCACCATACACAAATCAGAGAGATGATTGAGCGAAAGGGGTTCAAGACGGATATTCTGACCGTATAATGTGATAGGGGATATTTCTATTACCATATTTAACAAAATGTTTTTAATGTTTCGGTTGATAGGGCACTCTAATATTTTTTGAGAGTAAATCTGGAATCAAGCAAATTATAATCTTATCTCCCATAATTCTCATTTATCCCTTATACTGAAAGTGTATAAAGTAAATAAAAAACTTGGTTGATAAGAGAAGGCAGCACATTCTTGTATTAGCCATATTATGAACCAGCATCATGACATGGACGAAGTAACCGAAGGATAAGCAGAGCTATGGAAATTGGCTTGGTACGTTCAATTGATATCGATCGAGAAATGCAACAGGCGTATCTGGATTATGCAATGAGCGTGATAGTTTCGCGCGCTTTACCGGATGCACGCGATGGACTCAAGCCGGTTCATCGCCGAATTTTGTACGCAATGTATGAAATTGGCTTGCGACCTGACACGGCTTATAAGAAATCCGCCCGGATTGTCGGGGAGGTTTTAGGGAAATATCATCCCCATGGAGATATGGCAGTCTATGAGTCAATGGCACGGATGGCACAGGATTTTTCAATGCGTTATCTCTTGGTAGATGGACAGGGAAATTTTGGCAGTGTGGATGGTGACCCGCCAGCTGCCATGCGCTACACCGAAGCCC
>DHFN01000093.1:0-1686 GCA_002402275.1 Anaerolineales bacterium UBA4823 | reverse complement strand
TGCCGGCTGCATTTCCAAATTTACTGGTGAATGGAGCAATTGGTATTGCGGTGGGAATGTCCACGAGTATTCCACCTCACAATCTTGGTGAGGTGGCGGATGCGTTGTGTTATTTGCTGGATAATTGGGAAAAGATGGATGATATCCCGATCGAAGATTTGATGAAATTTATACATGGTCCAGATTTCCCCACCGGTGGAATCATTTTAGAAACCGAAGGAAGTGAATCGCTTGCCAGCGCTTATGGCAGCGGGCGGGGTCAAATTACGATTCAAAGCCGTGCTCATTTAGAAGAGATGGAACGTGGGCGCAGTCGCATCATTGTCACCGAAATCCCTTTCATGACCAATAAATCTGCATTAATCGAACGGATTGCCGAACTGGTGCGGGAAGAGAAAATAAACGGGATTGCTGACTTGCGAGANNGAATCAGATCAACGCGGCATGCGAATAGTTATTGAAATTGGGAAGAACGCCGATGCAGAGGTGGTTTTAGGCGAATTATATAAACACACTCCTATGCAAAGCACTTTTAGTATCATTATGTTAGCTTTAGTGGATGGCGAGCCCCGGTTGCTCAGCTTGAAACAGGCATTAAGGGTATATTTAGATCACCGATTGACCATCATTCGCCGGCGTAGTGAATATGAATTGCGCAAAGCTCGCGAACGCGCTCATATTTTAGAAGGACTGCGGGTGGCATTAAAGAATCTCGATGAGGTCATTGAATTAATCCGGAAATCAGCTGATACCGATACAGCCCGCCAAAAGCTGATGAAACGGTTCAAATTAAGCGAAATACAAGCCAACGCAATTCTAGATTTACCTTTAAAACGTTTAGCAGCTCTGGAACGGAAAAAAATTGAGGAAGAATATAAAGCGATTCTGGCAAGGATTAAAGAGTTGGAGAGCTTGTTAAAATCACCCAAAAAAATGCGCCAGGTGACTGGGGATGAATTAAAGGCAGTTAAAGAAGCTTTTGGGGATCGCCGACGGACTCAAATCGTGTCGTTATCCCATAAAAAGGGACAGCATTTGCTATTAACTGCTTCCGATTTAGCTCCTGAAGGGGATGTCTGGGTTTCAATATCTCTGCAGGGAAAGATTTGCCGTTCTCCTAGCGATAAAAAACCGCGTTTAAGTGGTAATGATGCACCAGTTTGGATCACCAAAGCTCAGGCGAAAGATGTGCTATATATTGCCTTGAATAATGGTGAATGCGCTGCAATTCCGATCCAAACTCTCCCGGAAACAGCCCGCCTATCTGATGGCGTGCCTCTTGACGCGATTGCCCCAATCACTCAACCCGAAAAAATTACCACCATTTTTGCTTTACCCCCCAAAAGCGAGCGACCTGTTGAATGGTTTTTCGTTAGTGTGACACGAAAAGGTTATTTGAAAAAATCGAAATTGGAGGAACTAGGTGGAGCTAGCGCGCATTTGTTTTCATTGACAAAATTAAATCCAGACGATCAGCTCTTGGATATCCTTTTCTGCAAAGGCGATCAGGAGTTATTGATCGTGACGAAGACAGGCAATGCAATTCGATTTAGCGAGGAAAGCGTCCGCCCAATGGGGCTTCTCTCACTAGGTGTCTTGGGGATCAAGTTGGCGGAAGGAGATGAAGTGGCAGGAGCTTTGGTCCTGCCCAAAAATGGAAACATACTTCTAATCGCTTCCGATGGA
>DHFN01000022.1 GCA_002402275.1 Anaerolineales bacterium UBA4823 | reverse complement strand
CAGAAGGCGCACTATCTTCAAGCGGATCGGTTTTGGTTGAAACAGGAGAATTTACAGGCCGCTCACCCGGAGATAAATATATTGTTGATCACGGAAAAAGCTATGATAGCGAAATTGAGTGGGGTAAAGTAAATCAACGCCTATCTGCTGAACATTTTTCAGGTCTTTTGGAAAAAATTATCAATTTTTGCAAGGATAAGAAGCTGTACGTTCAGGATGTGGTTGTTGGGGCTGATTTAACCCATCAAAGGAAGATCAGGATCCTCACAGAGTATGCCTGGTCCGCTTTGTTCGCAAAAAACTTGTTTATTGACATATTTGATGGTGAAATTTTTGACCCGGATTTTACTGTGATCCAGGTTCCAGGTTTCAAGGCTGATCCGAAAGAAGACGGTGTTGTTACACCCACTTTTGTGATTATTGATTTCGAGGAGAAAATCGTCTTAATAGGTAATACCAGCTATGCCGGGGAGATAAAAAAATCAGTATTCACTGTAATGAACAGAATACTCCCTTCTGAGGATGTTTTCCCAATGCATTGTTCAGCAAACGTCGGTCTAAATGGCGATTGCGCATTGTTTTTTGGATTATCTGGTACTGGTAAAACAACATTATCATCAGACCCTGATAGGTTTTTAATTGGGGATGACGAACATGGATGGAGCCAGAAAGGCATTTTCAACTTCGAGGGTGGTTGTTACGCAAAAGTAATAAACCTAAAAAAAGATTTAGAGCCTTTGATCTGGGATGCAGTACATCAATTTGGATCCGTTCTTGAGAACGTTGCTTATCATTCAACAAACCGGAATTTGAATTTTAACGACGCAAAATTAACTGAGAACACTCGAGGCGCATATGACCTCAACTGTATTGATAAGCGAATCCCTGACGGCATAGGCAACCACCCTAAAAACATTTTCTTTTTAAGTGCTGATGCATTTGGGGTTCTTCCACCAATCTCATTACTGGATGAAAAGCAAGCGATGTATTACTTTTTGGCTGGATACACCGCTAAATTGGCAGGTACAGAACGGGGATTGGGAACAGAACCTCAAGCCACTTTTTCCTCCTGTTTTGGTGCACCGTTTCTCCCACTTTCTCCCCTCGTGTATGCAAAGATGTTGAAGGAAAGGATTGTCAATTATCAATCCAAGGTCTGGTTGGTCAACACAGGTTGGGTTGGTGGTTCTTATGGAATTGGAGAAAGGATTCACTTACCTTATACGCGGGCGATGATCTCGGCAGCTCTCAAAGGCGAGGTTAATGAATTGGAAATGAATGTAGACCCTGTTTTTGGCCTGCACATACCGAAAAACATAACAGGAGTTCCGACCGTAGTGTTGGACCCAAAGTCACACTGGAGCGATAAGGATNNAATTACAAATTGTGACAGATAAATTTTAGCTAAATAAGCAAATAAGTAATCAGGATTGCTCCAATAATAAGGAATGGTGTATACGGAATTGCTGAAAAAGATTTGTATTTCTTAACAATGGATAATATTGCAAGGTAGAGGATCGAAAATCCACCGCTGAGCAATACTGCCAGAATAATTGCGCTTATTATTGCAGGCCAACCTATCAACAATCCAAGAAAAGTACTAACGTATACATCACCAAATCCAAGGGCGATTTCTTCAATCTCTTGTCTGCGTAACTTTGACATGATTTTCGAAAAAAGAATGCCAAAGTAATATAACCCTATCATGATGGCGAACCCTGCCAGCCCACCAGCTACTGTTGTAAGTATGCCGTTGAGTGAAAAACCTTGATTGACTAATCCCAAAAGAAGCATTAATCCCAAACCGAAAATGCTGGTCTG
Source organism: Anaerolineales bacterium UBA4823 (assembly GCA_002402275.1). Taxonomy (GTDB): domain Bacteria; phylum Chloroflexota; class Anaerolineae; order Anaerolineales; family UBA4823; genus UBA4823. Next base: position 3,919 of record DHFN01000022.1, on the reverse strand, counting down.
GATGAGGACGACCCGGTATTCAATATCGATCACGAGAATTACACCTAAAAATACCAGCGCGGGAAGCGTCCACCAATAACTTAAATTCTGAAATGGAAAACTCCAGAGTAATACCGATGCTGTAATTGAGAGAATCAGAACAACTAATGTCCTGGCGGACACTCCTTCCCCACAGTTTTTACACCGGAAAGAAATCACATAGTTAAAGAGGGTTAAAGGTTTAGCACAATTGGAACAAAGCGGTTTGCCAGGTCTTCGATAGATTGGGAGAACATCAGCCAAATAGTTTATCAATATGTCGCATAATGCCCCAATAATAATCAAGGTCAATAAACTCATTTTGCTCCTAAGTTATAAAAATTATGTTCTATTTAGTATTTTTGAGTTATCATATTTAGTATAATGCCTCTTAAATTTCCTTACAACTAACAGGATTGAAATGTTACTGAATTCCGAGATTATCACCAAGCTAAAAACGCATCCTCTACTATCACCTAATTTTACTGTTTGGAATTATCAAAATCCACAAGCAGGATCATTTGACGATATTAAAAATCTTGCCGGATCAAATATGCAGGATACATTGAAGAAACTTGGAATATATAAGCTATACGCACACCAAGTAAAAGCTCTACATTCTATTAGTGTTGGCGAAAATGTTGTACTTTCCACCGGTACTGCAAGTGGTAAAACACTTTGCTATCAAATCCCAATCCTGGAAAAATTTACTAACAATGGTTTATCATCTGCTCTTTTGTTATATCCAACGAAGGCACTCACAAACGACCAATCAAACTCATTTAATGCACTTTCCACTATGCTTGACCAAAATCAAAACAACAAACCTTTTACTGCTATCTATGATGGTGACTCACCTTCACATCTCAGGCAATCCATCCGGAAAAATGTCAACATTTTATTAACAAACCCGGATATGCTTAATGTTGCGCTTCTTCCCCATCATACGAGCTGGGCTAGCTTTTTTCAAAATTTGAGTTTTATCGTAATTGACGAACTGCATCAATACAAAGGGGTTTTTGGCTCTCACTTTGCAAATATTGTTCGCCGTCTTAAACGCGTGTTGGAGTTTTATGGAGCAACCCCACAATTCATTTTAACCTCTGCCACGATCGGAAATCCGAGAGAACTCGCTGAAAAAATCATTGAAGCCCCTGTGAAACTGATAGAAAAGGACGAGTCTCCCAAGGGAGAACGTCATATTGTTCTCTATAATCCCCCACTTATTTCCCCTGAATTTGGTATCCGTGAAGGATTACTAAGTTCAACTATTAAATTGTCTTCTTTCTTTATCGATCATGGAATTCAAACAATTGTTTTTTGTAGATCCAGAAGGTTTGTTGAAATTGTGACCAAAGAATTAAAACAAAAATATCCAGAAGCCGCTGAAAACATCCGCGGATATCGTAGTGGCTATTTGCGCCACGAACGGCGGGATATTGAATCAGGATTAAAGTCCGGCTCAATTTTATTGGTTGCTGCTACCAATGCGCTGGAACTTGGTGTTGATATTGGCGGTGTGGATTCAGTAATCATCGCTGGGTATCCTGGATCGATGGCATCAATAAAACAAATGTCTGGCAGGGCTGGACGTCACCAAAACACTTCAATAGCTATGATCATCGCTTCAATGAATCCGCTTGACCAGTACTTTGCTCGTTATCCAGAAAGCCTTTTTTCAAAACCCATTGAGCATGCTCTTATCGATGCAAATAATCCATTGATATTAATCCCTCACTTACGGTCCTCGGCATTTGAGATTCCTTTTTCGTCCAGAGAAAACTTTGGTGAATTAAGTAGAGAGAATCTAAAGCAATATTGGGATTATTTGGTGGAGGAAGGAAGCATCCAGGACAAAACCGGGAAGTATTACTGGTTGGCAGACTATTATCCTTCATCTACCCTCTCAATTCGCAGTGCCGCTACATCAAGCATAATTCTTCAAACTGATGATGATGGATTGAGAAAAACGATTGGTACGGTTGATTTTAACTCCGGACTTTGGATGTGCCACGAGGGAGCAATTTATCTTCATGATGGTGAACAATACCATGTCGATTCACTGGACCTTGAATCGCAGACTGCGATATTATCGGGAGGTGATTACAGTTACAACACTGAACCAATAAAAACGATGGAGATATCGATTGTATCCAGAAAGAATGAGAAAGAGTTCAAATATTTTAATAATATTTATGGTGAGGTTGAGGTTAAATCACAGGTGACTGGCTTCAAGAAGATTGACGGGGTAACCAGGGAAGTCCTTTCGGCTGAGACTTTGGACTTGCCTGTGACTTCGCTCCTCACAAGTGGTTTTTGGGTCGTAATAAACAAAACCTGTTTGCAGAAACTGCGGGAGGCCAGGATGTGGTCGGCAGACCCAAATAATTATGGACAGAACTGGCAGGCAATTCGGAAGGCTATACTTGAGAGAGATAGGTATACATGTCAGGCATGCGGGGCACAACCAGAGATCGAACCGTTACACGTTCATCACAAAATTCCTTTTAAAGCATTCAACACCACTATTCTCGCCAATGAGCCAGGCAACCTGGTTACATTGTGTCAGAATTGTCATCACTTAACCGAATTAAATGTAAAAATTCGGAATAGCCTATCAGGCTTACGCTACTTGATTTCAAATCTCGCCCCATTATTGGTTTTATGTGATGCGAATGATATAGATTCATACTCCGATCCACTGGCGAAATTTGAAGACTCTCAACCAGTTGTCCTTGTTCATGATACAACTCCAGCAGGAATTGGTTTATCCGAATCACTATTTCGACGGTTTGAATTATTGATAGAGAAATGTCATGCTCTTGTCAGTTCCTGCACGTGTGAATCCGGATGTCCTTCCTGCGTCGGTCCAGATTCAGAGAATGGGTTTGGCGGAAAGCAGGAAACTATTTTCCTTCTTTCACTACTTCAGGAATATTAATGTCAGATTTATCCGAAAGACTACAAAAACTTGGGTTAAAAAAGGCTGCTTCCCTGCCTGCAATCAAACCACGAGCTAATAAGCCGCTGGCCGAAATACTGGGAGCACAAGAGATTTCTACCCGGTTCGGTGAGGTATTGTTATTTGAAGATATATTTCCTTACGGCTCTTGCCATGGAGACGTAATCATTTCTGTGGGAGATAATTATAAAGAGTTACATAAACTTGCCAAAATCAGTACTGTTGAAAATGGAATAAAGAATCATCTATTTATCGATACTGAAACAACAGGATTAAGCGGTGGAACCGGTACAATCCCATTCTTAATAGGGTTTGGATATTTTGATCAAACAGGGTTTAAACTCGGCCAGTTAATCCTTGAGAACCCCAGTAATGAACCTGCCCAACTGGTAGAATTTTCAAAGGTTTTACATAATTTTGAGAATACGATTACGTTTAATGGCAAGACGTTTGATTTACCACTCATTCATACAAGGTTTGCACTCAATAAAATTCAGGATCCGTTAGACCGTTTCTCCCACATTGATCTTCTTCATCTTTCACGCAAAATTTGGAAATCCAGGTTAGCGGACCGCAGCTTGAAGGAATTAGAGAAACACATTCTGCATTATACAAGGAGCAGCGAGGAGGTCCCTGGATGGATGATCCCTCAAATCTATTTTGATTATCTCAAAAGTGGTAACGGCAATCTACTAAAAAACGTATCCTATCACAACGCGATAGATGTAGTTTCCATGGCAGCATTGTATATAAAGATAAACATTATGTTAAATGACCTACTTGATAGACAATCTATCGATCCTTCAGATCTATTTGCAATTGGACAAATGTATGAGCAGATTAACGAAAATGAAAAGGCACTAATTATTTACAATACATGTTTCTCATCGACCAAATTTCATGGCAATGAACTGTTGAATTTATGCAGACATATGGCAG
>DHFN01000123.1 GCA_002402275.1 Anaerolineales bacterium UBA4823 | reverse complement strand
AACGCCTGGAATCAAAAAAGATTTCAAAGACGGGTGCAGTCACCAGCATGTTACCTTATACATTACCTGAAGGTGATGTTCATGTCGGTCCCAGTGATCATGTTCCCTGGCTAACCGATCGAAAATGGTGTTATATTCGCATGGAAGGTACAACTTTCGGAAATGTTCCATTAAATTTGGAAGCAAAATTGGAAGTTTGGGATTCACCCAACTCTGCAGGTGTGATCATTGATGCGGTAAGATGCGCTAAATTAGCATTGGATCGTAAAATGTCAGGTCCTTTATACGCTCCGTCATCATATTTTATGAAAACTCCTCCAAAACAATTCCAGGATAATATTGCTAGAGATATGACTGAGGCATTTATACGCGGGGAAGAAACTGAGTAAAACTGTGGCATAATTATCATCTAGGTATGAAAAGCCGGGTAGTATTTCACAAAATAATTTTTTCCATCTTACTATTAATAATCGTTGGATTATCTGCTTGTAATATTCTACCCGGTAAAAATATACCGATCGTTCAGGATGTTGTTCCGATTACAAACACCCCTTTGTACTCAGCAACACCTGTCATTTCCAAAACCGCATTTATACCCCCAACACCAACCGAAACACCAACAATTCTTCCCAGCCCCACACCTTCGCTAACCCCGACAAAGATTGTTTTGAGTTCTTTTGAATATAATTTCAAATCTACTGAAATATCTCCGCACACCTATCAGGATACCTGTGAATATCTCTCAAATCGATGGGGTATTGGTAAAAGCGAACCTGGCACAATAATTGTACCTATTATGTATCACTCGATCCGACAGAGTGGAAGAGAACTTCAAGACAATATGCAGGTAAGTCAGGAATATTTCGAATACACAATGGGATATGCGAAGAAAATGGGTTTTGAAACAATTACAACTCGGGAGCTGGTAGATTTTTTATATAATAATGATCCAATCCCACCTTTATCCATGATTCTCATCATCGATGATCGCCGGCTTGGTGTCGTTAAGGATCATTTTATGAAGTATCTGGATGAGAATGATTGGACTTTAACACTTGCATACATAACCGGAATTGCTTCCGAAAATGAATGGAATGAATTTGCCAGATTAAACGTTAACAATCAATTGGATTTGCAGGCACACGGGTTCCTGCATAATGGTGAAACTTATATCACCGAATACACTTCCATAGAAGTGATCGAACAGGAATTATATAACCCAATTCCAGTGATTGAGGAGCAAACTGGTAGAAGGCCACAAGCCTTCATCTGGCCAGGTGGAAATTTCACAATGGATTCAGTACAAATGGCGCGTGAAGCAGGTTATGAAGTTGGCTTTACTGTGTATTCACGCGGACCACTCATGTACAATTGGATACCTTTAGGGGACACAGAATCAATTGTTAATGATCCTTTGATGGTTTTGCCCAGATTTTGGAGTAACACAGCAACTTTGTATTTACAGAGAGCTGCTGAAATTTCTGCAGAGGCGAAAAAATTTGCTAATAAGAATAAAGAGAATGAGTATTTTTGGTACCAAAATTATTGCCTTGAATATCCCCCTTTAGCGGAAGATAACGAGGGGGTTGACCGGGAATGAAATTCTATAAACACCTTACTGGCTTGATTTTTATTTTAATAATTATGTTAACCAGTTGTGTGCAACCTTTTCCTGAAAAGGAAGCATGGAAATTGGATGTAACTCCCATTGTAATTTCGCAAGCCATTACTAGCACACCTTTACCACAACGTACTCCTTTTCTACCCTCCACTCGCGAACCCGGGAAGCCTTTATATTCTCCTACCCCAGATCAGCCAAAAGTAATGCCAACCATGCGATCTGAGGAAGAGACCTATCTGGTGCAAATGAACGATTCTTTAAACCTGATTGCGAGACAATATGGGGTTGATATGAACGCTATCGTTTCTGCTAATCAGTTGGCGAACCCGAATTATCTCGAAATTGGACAGTCCCTGGTGATTCCACCCCCTGATCCAGATTCGAAAGCTCCATCATTTAAAATTATTCCCGATTCAGAACTTGTATACGGTCCATCGGGCGTTGGATTTGATCCTCACGATTTAATCTATTCATTTGATAGTTACCTCTCATCGCTTGAACATTCGGATGAAGTAGTCCTGCAGATCGCCAAAGATTATTCGGTTAACCCCCGAATATTATTAGCAATACTGGAATATTCAACCGGCTGGGTGACAGGGCCTAATCTCGAATTGGAAAAACCAAACAATGGACAGGAACCCGAAAAAGATGCCTGGAAAACTGGATTGGTCACCATCCTATCGAGAACGGCTAATTCGCTGAACTGGGGATATTACGCCTGGAAGGCCAATGACCTGAGTTACTATGTGTTGAGTGATGGAAGTTATTTCCCAGCGGATGAAACCATTAACGCTGGTACAGCTGCTATACAATATTGGGCAGGAACGATTTATGGAAAAGGAAATTGGCTGAATGCAATTTCTGAAAATGGAATTTACAAAACCTATTTTTATTTCTTTGGATTTCCTTTTGATTANNCATCCTGGTTGGGATGATGGTTCTGCCTGGGCTGCCTTAGATTTTGCACCTCCTGGCAGTCCAATGGGTTGTGCTGTTAGTGGTGATTGGGTTACAGCTGTGGCCGATGGATTAATCGTTCGATCCGAGTATGGCGCAGTGGTACAGGATCTTGATGGAGACGGAAGTGAACAAACTGGTTGGACGATTTTGTATATGCACATCGCTTATTGGGAAAGAGTTGCAGAAGGTATATTCTTGAATGCTGGTGAAATGATTGGACATCCCTCCTGTGAAGGTGGTGTCTCATCCGGTACACATTTACATATTGCCAGAAAATACAANNTTGATTCGGTTGGAGAAATTCCATTTGTGATGAGTGGTTTCCAACCTCAGAGTGATGGTATTGCATATAATGGATATTTAGTAGGAAATGGAGTTTTAATTGAAGCCTGGCAGTTTTATAGCCCTGAAAGCCTGGTTCAGCATTAAAAACAAATTATTAATTCTGATCTGGGTTATTCTGATGATCTCACTTACATCCTGTAATTTGGGAAATTATCACGTCAGTGCTCTGGATCTTACAGCCACGG
>DHFN01000177.1 GCA_002402275.1 Anaerolineales bacterium UBA4823 | reverse complement strand
CAATAATGACTTATGGGACAATCTCTGAGGGAAGGAAATTGATCTATTTTATAAATTGCGAATTACTTTTCCAATTCGTTCAATCGCAATTTCAATATTTTCATACGAATTTGCAAAAACGAGGCGGAGATACCCTTCGCCATATTTTCCGAAAGCTGAACCNNATCAGCGGTTTTACCCGTTTTGGTGATATTTGGAAACGCATAAAATGTTGCCTGAGGTTTTAAGCAAGAAATTCCGGGGATTGAGTTGAGTGCATTGACCAATAAATCTCGCCGCCGTTGATATTCCTTCACCATCATGGCAACATAATCTTGGGGACCAGTAAGGGCTTCGATTCCGGCAATTTGAGTAAAATGAGCCGTGCAACCCACCGAATGGGTGAGCAGTAGACTGACACGATTGGCTAAGGCTTCGGGCATGATGCCATACCCCAATCGCCAGCCCGTCATGGCATAGGTTTTGGAAAATCCATCCATTATGATTGTTCGTTCAGTCATGCCAGGCAAAGAGGCAATACTGGGTGCCTGGATGCCATCGAAGACCAATTTATTGTAAATTTCATCTGAAAGAACCCAACAATCGTTCTTTTGAGCAGCCTTAGCAATATGTTTTAGGTCTTTTTTGGGAATTACACCGCCAGTAGGATTGGATGGTGAATTGAGGATAATTAATTTAGTCTTTGGATTAATAAGGCGATCAAAAGCCTCCAGGTCAAATGAGAAGCCATTTCCTTCGAGCAAAGGAACTGCAACTGGTATCCCTCCAGCCACACCGATCATCGCTTCATAAGTGGGAAAACCAGGATCTGGATAAATGACTTCGTCCCCAGGATTCACGAGCGCCAGGGTCGGGAAAAATAAATTCGGTTTTGCACCAGGACCTACGATAACTTGAGAAGGCTTGATCTTTATTCCTCTTAAACGACCCGCATAATCAGCAATAGTTTCCCGTAATTGAGTCAATCCAGCTGGGGGATTGTAACGAGTTTGTCCATTGGCAATGGCTTTGATGCCAGCTAAGCTGACATGCGCCGGAGTATCAAAATCCGGTTCCCCGATTTCGAGGTGAATGATGTGTTTTCCCTGGGCTTCTAATTCTTGAGAACGAGCTAATACTTGATATGCCCCTTCAGGACGGAGGTGATCAGTTCTTTGTGCGAATGTCATAATTCTGTTCTCCTCAAAATATTACTAGGGTAGGATAGCAAAAACCCGGGCCGGGAACCCCGAACCGTTTTTTGGTTTCGGAAACGTCGCCACAACCAGAGCACCGAATTCTGGAACTTTATCCAAGTTGGTGAGTAATTCGATTTGATAGTGGTTTGTTCCCAGAATGTAGGATTCCATCGAGTAATCTCCTTTGGTGCAGTCTAAACCGGGATTGGTATCCGTGGTTTCGTGCCCAGAGGCAGTTATTTTTCGTCCTTCAAAGAGATATTTTAGGACTTCATGACTCCAGCCGGGGAAGTGCTTAATTCCCTTTTCATCTTCATTCTGCATGGCTTTATCATCGGGCCAACGCTTAGACCAATCGGTACGCAAAGCGACAAAACTGCCTGATGGGATTAATCCATATTTCTTTTCCCATTCTTTTACGTCTTCCATGGTAATGGAATAATCGGGGTTCTCCTCAACTTTCGCGTGGATATCCAACACCACCAGGGGAAGGATCATCTCTTTTACATCAATCTGATCCAGGGTTCGAGTACCTTTTATTAGATGAGCGGGCGGATCTGCATGGGTACCCCATTGCCCTACATGGGAATAGAGGTGAACATAAACGTAAGATTCAAGCGAATCCGCTGTCTCATCAAAAAGATGGAGTAACTCACGTTGTTCATTAGGAAAACCTGGCCAATGCGGGATGCCCGGGGCAAAATCATGGGTGAGATCCACCCACAGTTTTGAATTTATTAATTGATAAATTTCTAGAAGAGTTAAATTATATTCTGACATTGTACCTATTCTTATAAATATTTAAGTATAAATAATCCTATTATTTGTATTTTAAAAACAAAATACCAGAATTAAATGGTACTCGTTAGTTTAAATTTCTCACATCAAGAATTAGAATGAGATGCAAAAAATTCCCCTATAATTATATCCTTATCGGTGTAGATGCGCTAGAATATATATGATGCTACTGCAAAAACGGCCTGAAAAATTTTAAATTTCCTAAACTATCCCCGAAACGCATTCATGAACAAATGAAAGTTAGGGCAAGAACAAAACTAGATTGGTAGTTAAATAATAATAGCAAATAGATATTGAGTGGCATTTGCAGAAAAATATAGTGATTTTATATGATGAAGTTTTCCAATTTATTCTTCTTTCTCATCTGTCTTATAAGTATGCTGCAAGCCGCTATCTTCGCGTTCAGACAAAGAGGATGACATCTCATTCGTCATGGCGATGCCGGAGCGATATTGAAAGGGCCACATACTGCGCAGATGGAAGAATGCAACCCGGTCACCGTCATGTAAAATATGATCCAGATCTGGCTGGACCCCTGGCATGGCACTCAGATTGCCATTGATAAAGGTAATTCCGCGTTCTTTTGAGGGAATTTTGAGTTGCCCAAGTAAAGTTTGGATAGTGCTATTTTCCGGCAGGGATATCTTGACATTAGCGTACCCAGGCTCTTTGTGATCTTTGGCATAGTTTGCCAGTTCACCATAGAGCCAGACATCTAGGGTAATCATGGTTTTTCTCCTCCTGCTACGGGTGGAAATATACCCACACGATCCCCATCTTTGAGCGGGTAATCTAATGGTCGGATTAAATTGTTGACGAATGTTAATTTGGTTTCGTCAACGGGAATCTTAAGCTGCTCGATAAGGTCCTGAATCGTCGAATTCTCGGGAAGTTCCACAGGAAATGGAGTTCCTGCTGGATGATCGGGGTGATACTGGGTTAGCATGGCGAATAGTTTGGTTTGTACAATCATGATTAACCTCAGGGACAGCGAACAATGTCTTGTGCCCAAAGGCAATCGGCACAAGATGGGTTCCATCCCCAACAAGCTTCATTCCGGGCACGCAAGTCACAAGAATCCCGTAAGTCGCAATTGGGGCATGATGGAAAGCGAAATCCCTTCACTTCGCTACGGAAACGTACATACTCCTCCGAGCACCAGATATCTGCCAGGGATTGTTGGTTGACATTCCCAAGAATATAACGATTGACATATTTTTTGCGCCCATCAATGGCATAATAACTATAACTATGAGAAAGTGCATAACAGGGGGAGACACTGCCATCCCAGCCTATCACAGTGGAATGTTCATTGACAAAATGACAGCGTCTTTCTGCGCCCCAATACATCCGGGGCAGTTCTTCGATCCCCCAAATTACCCAGGCTCCGGCTTGCATCGCCCAACCTGTAGTTTTATACGGTTCAGCGGGTTGATAACTATAGAGCACTTCCTGACGCATTTCTTCCGTGTAAGGCAGAACGTGGCTGACCAATAAATGAGAAACATTCAATTTTGCAGCAATTTGTTTGACGTCTTGTAGCTCATGGATATTGCTTTTTAGGGCAACAAATTCTATCCCAACCGCAGGATAAAGGCTACCCAGTTCGATTTTTGCTCGATTGAGTTGTTGAATATGGGATAGAACCTTTGTCAAAACTGCACCACGGATATCTGCGTAGGTTTCTGGCTTACCGCCGTCAATAGAAAACATTACCTGATCAACCCCCAGTGTGATCATTGCGCGTATCACTTGATCATTAAGCAATAATCCATTCGTTCCGATGGTGACGGCTACATTGTGTTTCCGAATAGCTGCGATCATATCCAGGATGTGAGGATGGGATAATGGCTCGCCAAAGCTAGTGAAAACAACCCGTTCCAATTGGGTCAATTCGGGTAAACTATCCACAATTTTTTGGAAGGTGGTCATCTCCATAGACTCGATCGGATCAAGCCAGACGTTCCGAATGCAGGTGCGGCAGATTAAGTTACAGACAGTAGTAGGCTCGATATAAAGTTTGCGAATATCGGTTAATTTTGGATGTAGAAGAATATCGCCATCCCGTTCGTCCAACCAGAAATCCATTTGGTCAGGTAGATGCCGACGCTGTAAGAAATCAACGGGTAATTTTATAAAACCGTCCGGATTAGTGATCACGGTAGGCATAAGGTTAAAGAAGAAAGTAACCTACAAAGACCCTAAAGGTTTTTTTATGATTGTTAATCCGTTGATCATTATCCATAGGTGACTGTCCTGATTTGAATGATCTTCGGAAATTTTACTTCTAGGGTCTTTGTTCCACCGGAATTTTTCACAATCCACCAATCACTGAATCGAGTGCATCATCGGGTATGTCGAAGATTTGATTATGAGGTGGTAGCGGTTCATATTTCATAAAATCCGGCAATCGGTCAGCGGCTTTTCCAATCCCGGCAGCCTCATTGAATGCATGCTCTTTTTTAAGGACATTGGCGCCATAGGTCATAATATCATCGGCAGTCCAGTTTGTGCCAAACACTGCATTGCATTCATCAATTACACCTTGGAATCCGCTGGCGATATCCAGGATTGCGAAGGCAATAAAAAGGCAATGTCCTGAAGAATCGATAAAGCCGGTACTCACCTGGAAATTGCGACTCAGAGCAGTTTTTCCTTCATTCGACAATGGATCCACTTTTCCACTGACACCTAATATTTCGGGACAAATGGTATAACCAGCGGTATGGTCTGCACCCATAGGAGTGGTCGCATAGGTGATACCGATCCCTTTAACTGCACGTGGTTCGTATGCTGGCATTGCCTGACCTTTAACGGTTGGAACACGGGTAACCCCATAGACCCTCCCGGTTGTTTCGGTGCCACTCCCCAAGATCCGTCCGGTGGGAGTCCCTTTACCTATTTCATGAACCAAGGTTATCGCGCCTTTTCCATCCCCAAAGGGAATCACACCCGCTTCCATGGCTATTGCGATGGTATTCCCCGTTTCAATCGTATCCAAGCCATATTCATTGCACAATCGGACTAACTCACCAATATCATCTAAATTGTCAATCCCGCAATCTGCTCCTAAAGCCCAATCCGATTCGTATTCAATGCACGAGACATGTTCGCTGCCATCTTCTTTATACCAGGTGTTGGAACATTGAATGATGCATCCCGGACTGCAGGCATGGTTGAATATTTCTTTTCCTTTTCGCTGTTTAATCCCTTCAAAAATAGCTTCACCTGCTATTTTGGGTGCTCCTTCAAATTGACCTCTGGAGAAATTGTGTGTGGGCAGTCCGCCAGCTTCATTCAGGATATTAATTAACACAGCTGTTCCATAGCTATTCAATGCACCTTTTGGTTTGGTTATAGCATGAGTTTGGAGAGCTTGACTAAGCTTTTTCTGCCCTTCATTGAACAATGCTTTATCCACAATTGCCACATCGGGAGCACCAGTACGATCGGTGAGGATTAATTTAACCCCTTTGGAAGCCAGGACTGATCCCAACCCACCCCGTCCGGCATAACGAGTGGATCGTTTATCTTCATCGTTAAAGACGACTCCCGCGTTACTGTACGCTTTTTCGCCAGAGATTCCACAACCACTAATTGAAATTCGATTACCAAAACGCTGGTAAAGTTGGGAAAATACCTCGGCTAAGGGTTTCTGGGTATATTCATCGGCGGGGAAGAAATCAAGCTTCGGTTTTTGGGTGGAATTATCCCAACTGAGATACAAACCCCAATATTTCCCTTTATCTTTTGGCTGTTCTTCAATTACCAACGCTCGGATTTGAAGATGAGCTAAATCAGACCCCCAGGAAGTGCCGGCATTACTTTCTTTAATACCGCCAGTTAGTGGAGATTTGGCTCCAACGGATACGCGGGCTGATGTGGGAGCAGCGGTTCCGGTGACAATACCCGGTGAAAAAATGATTTTGTTGTGAGGTCCCAATGGGTGACATAAAGGCGGAACTTCATCCGCAACCAGGGTCGAAGTCATCGCCCGTCCTGCTAGATATTTATAAGTTTCAGGAAGCTCTTCGACTTTATATGTTCGGTCAATCATATTGACTCGTAAGAGAAACATTTTTCCCTCCATTAGCAAAACTAATTATTAAATCGAAAATGAGATGATTTGAATAATGAGAAATGTGAATTTGCACCTCCTTATAATTTTAATGGCGATGCTATTGATAATTGGATGACGCAGCTTAATGGGGATAAGTGAAATCTGTGATGATTGTATACTTATTATAAACTTTTTTTGAAAAATGTAAAACGGAATGTGTCAATAGTTTTAGAC
>DHFN01000247.1 GCA_002402275.1 Anaerolineales bacterium UBA4823 | reverse complement strand
ATCCCCTGGGAAACCCGCCCTTACATTGGTACCATAGATTATAATAACCTCAAAGGCATAAGAGGTCATTGGATGGAAACCATATTGGAGAAAAAGTATACCGATTCTAGTTGGAACTTCGAAGATGCCAATACGAAGACATTAACCCATTGTTTCCACAGTTACCCTGCCATGATGATCCCGCAAGTAGCTGCCAGGTTGCTGGATAAATACGGGAGATCTGCCAATCTGTTATTTGATCCATATTGTGGAACAGGAACCTCTTTAGTCGAAGCCAATGTCAGGAATATCAATGCCATCGGAACCGATTTAAATCCTCTGGCACGTTTGATCGCGACAGCCAAAACTACCCCAATTAATATTCACATACTAGATAAATATCTGCAAGATTTTAGTAATTGGGTTTTTTCATCCCGTTACGGAGTATTGAATGATTCTCCATATGCAATTCCCAACGTTGGTAATATTGATTATTGGTTTTCAACCGAAGTACAAAAAAAATTGGCTGTTTTAAAATACTATATTGATCATTATATTGATCATGAATCAATTCGAGATTTTTTCCTAGTTGCCTTTAGTGAGACTGTTAGAGAAAGTTCTTTAACCAGAAGCGGTGAATTTAAGCTTTACCGAATACCCGAAAAAAATCTCAAAAACTTTAATCCTGATGTATTTGGAATCATGGAGAATAAACTTTTCCGCAATAGAAATGGTTTAACAGAATTTATTAACCATAAAAATAATCATGCCACTTCACAAATCTATGATTTCAACACGGTCCATATTATTCCCCCAGACATACTATCAGATAACGTTGTGGATATCGTTGTTACTTCTCCTCCTTATGGAGATTCGCGGACAACTGTAGCGTATGGACAGTTTTCTAGATTGGCTAACCAATGGTTAGGTTTCCAAGAAGCATCCCATTTGGACAAAGAATTAATGGGTGGAAAAAGGTCTATCCACATTGAAAAATTTGGCATTCATATCCTAGATGATGTGATTGAGCAGGTAGGCATTCTAGATGAAAACCGAGGGAAAGATGTATATTCATTTTATAAAGATTATCTTTCTTCGATAAGGAATATTTCGAAAGTCATCAAAAAACATGGATCTGCTTGTTTTGTCGTTGGCAATCGAAAAGTTAAATCGCTCACTTTACCAACTGATGAAATAACCTCCGAGATGTTCAAAATAAATGGATTTCAACATGTTGAGACAATTATCCGCAAGATTCCAAATAAGCGCATGCCTTCAAAGAACAGTCCAACCAATATAAAAGGGGAAAAAGACACTACAATGAATGTTGAATACATCGTAGTAATGGAGAAGGTTGATTAATTGAGAGAGAACCGTTAGATGAATTTAAATGAATTAAATAAAAAATTGAACGATATCAGTAACCTCGGATATGTACCAGCATTAAGAGGTGGAACTACGGGTGTTGGTTATACATTTGAGACATTATTTGGCTTAGGGGAAACAAATCTACCCATCCCTGATATAGGGGGAAGAGTAGAAATAAAGACAACTCGTAAAGAGAGTACTTCCTTGATAACCTTATTTACATTCAACCGTGGGGTTTGGCTACAAAAGCAAAAGGAAATCATTGAGCAATTTGGTTATTTAGATGAAAAAGGAAGAATAGCTTTAAAAACAACCTTATTTTTCAACAGACTTAATTCTTTGAAGTTGTCAATTGAAGTTGATGAGGAGAAAAATGTAATCAGACTCCTTTCCCCTTTTCACAGAGTACTAGCTGAATGGGATGTCTATGTAATTGTTGGTGTTTTTTCAGCAAAATTAAGCCGGCTATTGTTTATCCTGGCTGATAGACGGATAAATCAAGGGATGGAAGAATTTCATTTTAATGAAGCTTACCTGCTTACTAAACCAAATCCAAGAAATTTTCTCAAGGCATTTATGGATTCCCAGGTGGGGATTGATCTACGTATGCACTTGAATGAAAATGGTACTGTTAGAAATAGAGGAACAGGGTTTCGGATGCATGAAAATGATCTGCTAGTATTATATGAAAATAAACAAAAAATCTTATAGATAAAATAGTCCCTATTAATATCACTCGAAGAAGATGATTATATAATCCATATCTATTAACTTGACTTTTTAGACTTTGATACTTTTTAGATAAGAATATGCCATGCCAAAAATAGTCTTAGCCCTGGTACCCCACCCTGATGATGCTGAGTTTTTCGCTGGTGGATTGCTTGCCAAACTAGCAGAACGAGGCGCTTTGGCTTACGAAGTCATCGCCGCGGATGGCTGTCGAGGATCGTACGAATTAGACATTGAAACTCTAAAAACGGTTCGTGCTCAAGAATCTCGCAACGCTGCTCGAGTGCTAGGTGCCCAGACACCTATTTTGCTTGGTTATCCTGATTTTGAACTCGATCATCTTCCAGCTGGTGAATTGCGTCAGAAATTCATTTACTGGATTCGCACTCTCAAACCGGACATCCTGGTTACCGAAGACCCTTATAGTCTTTATGAACCACATCCCGATCATCGAGCTGTCGCTTGGGCAGCTTACGAAGCAGTTAATTTTGCTGAATTACCGCTAATCCACCCAGAGCAAACCCAAGCTGGTCTGCATCCTCACTTTGTAGCTGAAAAATACTATTATGTTCCAACTTATGAACCCTACCACAAGATTGTGGATATCAGTGACACCCTGGAAATAAAACTAGCAGCCTTAGCCGAGCACAAAAGCCAGATCAAATTTCTAGTCGAAGGGATTTTCCATCAAGCACAAGAAACCGGCCTGAATCTAACCGACATCCTCGTTCATGCAGCAGCAGATCCCCTGATAGTATTTCAAAACTTTATGAGAATACAGGCTGCTGAAATTGGAGCTAATGCTGGCTATAAATATGGAGAAGCGTATCGCTACGAACGCTACCATCCCGCCGTTGAAGCACAATTAAGCTCAATGGATGGCTCCAGATAGAAACCATTCTCTATAAACGGAAAGAAAACTCCCACCCTGGTACCCATCATCTCCACCACCAATGTCTCAGGGTCCTGGGAAAAGTTGGCACTCCCGACGCCCAGGTATGGGCGGGTTTTCCCGGAGCTATGAACATCCCAAGACACAACGGAAGATCGCTTTCAATCTCGTCTGTTCTATAAGCCAAACCCGCCCTGACAAGA
>DHFN01000062.1 GCA_002402275.1 Anaerolineales bacterium UBA4823 | reverse complement strand
GTTGGGATGTATAATCAATTTAAGATTTAATCGCTTCGAAAGTTTTCATAAAACCAAACATGAGATAACATACTTTTTTCAGATTAGCTATATGGTAAAAAGGCAGTATATCAGAAGTCCGAATAATTAATAGTTGGGCGGCTTTCTTTGAAGAGAGATAAAGATGACGCAAGGGATATTCTTAATTCAATCTGATGGGTCTTTGGTAGAGTTAGCAGAAGAGCCTTACGATTCAGAGTCGCTCCTTCAAGAACTTCTGGCGAAGTACCCCAACCTGCTATCAGGAAATCAATCCAACTTGGAGCATCCAAGCCGATGGTTACTGATAAGGCGCGAAATAGGAATCCCAGATGGAGAAAGTGCTGCCAATCGTTGGTCGCTAGATCATCTTTTTCTTGACCGAGATGGAATACCAACACTTGTAGAAGTCAAGCGCTCAGCAGACACAAGGATTAGACGAGAAGTTGTCGGGCAAATGCTAGATTATGCGGCAAACGCCATCTTATACTGGTCCGTAGAGAAAATACAGACGGAAATGGAATCCATTGCATCTCGTCAAGGTACAGATTTGGATATGTTTATTCAGGAGTTTCTTGGCAAAGACCATGATACTCGTGATTTTTGGCAGAAGGTCAAAACCAATTTGTTGAGCGGAAGACTACGACTTATCTTTGTAGCAGACGAGATTCCAAGAGAATTACAGCGAATTGTAGAGTTTCTAAATCAGCAGATGAGTCCTGCTGAAGTCTATGCTGTCGAAGTTAAGCAATATACAGGACGAGGTATCAAATCACTCGTGCCTCGTATTGTAGGGATAACGGCGGAAGCGGAGATTAGAAAATCTGAGAGCAGACAATGGGATAAAGATTCGTTCTTGGAAGTTTTGAGAGAAAGGCCGAGCACTGGGGAATTTGAAGTTGGTAAAAATATTCTTGATTGGGCAGAGAGTAAGAATCTTAGAATTGCATGGGGAAGTGGTTCAAGTGATGGTGCATTTTTCGCTATGCTAGATTTAGATGGTACTACTCATTATACTTTTGCTGTGAGAACGGGCTGGAAGAGTGCATACATTCAACTTCAATTCGCACAATTGGTGAAGCCATTTGACTCGGTCGAGAGAAGGCGAGAACTAGCAAATAAGATCCAAACAGCCACAGGCATAAGGTTGTCCGATGAAAGCCTTAAAAAATATCCCAGCATCAAATTGGCTACTTTAAACCAGCAAAAGACCCAAAACTTTCTGGAGATATTTGATTGGTATATTGAGGAATGTCAATCCACAAACGCCACCTAACACGCGCTTGTACCTGACGCCGCTCCGCTGGGCTTCGCGGCGAGTCTCAGCCGCAACTCGTTGGGCTGCCGAGATCGATACAATGGAAATATGCACAAGGTAACACTGCCATGATCTGGTTGTTTGGTGTATCATTATGCCGGGAGTATTGGGGATGAGTGATCAACAACTACTTGAACGAATAACTATTAAACCCAAGGTCATGGTTGGTAAACCTGTCATCAAGGGCACACGCTTGACTGTTGAGTACATTCTTAATTTGCTAGCCCATGGCGCAACCGTAGCAGAAATACTCGAAGAATATTCTGGTCTCACTCAAGAAGACATTAGAGCATGCATTCTGTTTGCTACCAAATCGTTGGAAAACATGGCATTCATGCCATTGACAGTGGAAACAGCATAGATGCGTTTTCTGGTAGATGAATGCACTGGCCCATGGGTAGCGCGCTGGCTTCGGGAGCAACAGCACGAAGTCTTTTCAGTCTATGATGAAGCGCGCGGCATGGACGATGATGACATTATTAAGAAAGCTGCTGATGAAAACTGGATTCTGATCACGAGTGAAAAAGACTTTGGTGAGAAAGTCTATCGGGAACGACGCCATCATCAAGGCATTGTTATTTTACGTCTTGAAGACGAGCGAGCTGCCAGCAAGATTGAGACATTGCGACGATTACTCGAATCGTATGCTACCAGATTACCCAGCCAGTTTGTAGTCGTCACAGAGTCACGGGTTCGATTTGCGCGAAAGTAGGAACACCGTGTTCAAGTGGAAGGCGGGCTAACACTGGCTGCACCTGACCTCGCTGCGCTCGGGGGGTACGGGGCGGTTTTGCCAGCAGTTGTTTTGGTTTGTGAAGGAGTCATGCCCGCCCCGCTCGACAGGTGAACCTTACCGTTGGCTGGCACTTGGCGCAGTTAGTAAAAAGGGAAGATTTACTATAGCACAATTTAATCAATTGAGCAACCGTGAATGGGAAGTCCTGAAACTTCTGCTACAGGGCAAGAGTAATAAACTCATTGCTTCCTCGCTCAACATCTCTGTGCGCACCGTTGAATTCCATTTGAAAAACATTTATGCCAAGTTTGAAGTCAACTCCAGAATAGAGTTGATTTTGAAACTAGTAAACGCCACAGGTACAGCGGAAATTGAAAAACTAGGGCGTTCCACAGTTGTTGACAAGAGGAAAATTGCCGAAAATAGAGACAGGCTCAATTTACGGATGAGTTGGGCTAAATCTTTCAGCGAGATCGCCTCTATAATCGGCAAGGAGTCAGTAATGAAAAACCTTTTGAATTCAAAGCATGTTCTTTTGGGAGTAAGCACAGCCCTGTCCACAGGCGTTTTATGGGTGGCAACAATGGTGTACTCTCAAACAATATCGTCCTATGAGTTTGGGGGATTTATAGCACCGCTGATTATCATTTGGGCGATAATCGGCTTATCCGTTGGACTGATTGGCAAGCACAACGGTAATACGCTAAGAAGAGTTTTTTTCA
>DHFN01000211.1 GCA_002402275.1 Anaerolineales bacterium UBA4823 | reverse complement strand
GCTTATGTTCGCATCATGGATGGCAAAGTCACCCTGAATGACACTATCAGATTGATGGCGAGTGGAGCAGAAGTGAAACCGGTCGAGATTGGCATTTTTGCGCCTGACTTACGCCCAGTTACTGAACTGCGAGCTGGCGAAGTTGGTTATATTGCCACCGGATTGAAAACCGTGCATGAATGCCGGGTGGGTGATACCATCACTAATGCTCTTCAACCAGCCCAGGAACCTTTACCTGGTTATCATCATCCCAAGCCGATGGTTTTCGCTGGCATTTATCCCGTTGAAAATGAGGATTATGAGGATCTGAAAGAAGCCCTGGAAAAGCTTCAACTCAACGATGCTTCACTGACATTTGACCCCGAAACCTCCCAAGCTCTCAATTTTGGCTTTCGCTGCGGCTTCTTAGGCATGTTTCATATGGAGATCATCCAGGAACGCCTTGAACGCGAGTATAACCTGGATATCATCGTTACTGCTCCCTCGGTTGAATACGAGGTCGTCATGCGCAACGGTGAAGTTCTGCACATCCATTCCCCAGCTGAATTACCCGATGAAGCACAAATCCAAGAAATTCGCGAGCCTTGGATGACTCTCGAGATTATCACTCCGGTAGAGTATTATGGCACCGTTATGGATCTAGCAACCAAACGGCATGGGGTCTTCACTACTCAGGACTACCCCGCCCAGAATCGGGTTCAGCTCACCTTTGAAATCCCACTCTCTCAAATAATCGTGGATTTCTTTGACCAGCTCAAATCCCGGACACGCGGATATGCTTCGATGGATTACCATTTCAAAGAATACCGGACAGACGATCTGGTTAAACTCGAGATTCTGGTCAATGATGAACCCGTAGACGCTTTTGCAACCATTGTCCATCGCGATGATGCTTATCATAAGGGCCAGGCGATTATTTCCAAACTCAAAGACATCATTCCGCGCCAGTTATTCGTGGTTCCCATTCAAGCTTATGCTGCCGGTCGGGTGATTTCGCGAGCTAATGTCAAAGCTTTACGTAAAGACGTGCTGGCGAAGTGTTATGGTGGCGACATAACCCGCAAGAAAAAGCTGCTCGAGAAGCAGAAACGCGGCAAAAAACGACTTAAGATGGTGGGAGATGTTGAAATTCCCCAGGAAGCTTTTTTAGCAGTTTTGCGTTACGGGGAGGATGGAGATTAACGCCCCAGGGTCAGCCGATCAACCCCAAAACCATTCCAAAAGAAACATGCTACCGGGTTTGTTGATCAGCCTGGTTTGTGTATTAGTTTTGTTCTTCATTGTGGATTGGAGCCAATTCTGGCAAGCGTTAAAGCTGGCAAATTATCCTCGGGTGGCTTTAGCGTTAAGTTTAACCCTGGTCTGGCTGTCTGTTCGTACCTTTTATTGGAGAAGCTTGTTACAAGATAAAGCCAATTTCAAAACCGTTTTTTTTACGGTAAATGAGGGTTATTTACTGAATAACCTGCTCCCTTTCAGGCTAGGCGAAATCGGACGAACCTTTCTCCTCAATCGCAAAGCCAATTTACCATTTTTCTTTGTACTCTCCACCATCCTCCTAGAACGAACCATGGATTTAATTCTGGCAGTTTGTTTACTGTTATCCACAATCCCTTTCGTCGCTGGTGTGGGCTGGGCAAAGCAAGCAGCCATCAGCACCGGCGGATTGATTCTGGTGATATTTGGCTTGCTTTTTTTATTTGCCCAACAACGCGAACGATTTTTGGGATTTTTTAAAAAGGCGCAAACTCGTTTTCCATGGTTGGAAAAACTTGGCGGGCAAAGTCTTGATCCATTTTTCAATGGGCTAGCCATCCTTACGGAACCGCGCCGCTTTCTTTCCGTTGTGCTTTGGGTAATCCTGAATTGGACAGTCGGAATCCTTCAATATCATCTCTTTATCAGTGCTTTTTTTCCAACTGCGCAGTGGCTTTGGTCTGTATTCACTTTGGGGGTTGTCTCACTCGGCATCGCGGCTCCCTCTTCTCCTGCAGCGATAGGCGTTCTGGAGTTATCCGCGGTAGCCGCATTGAGTACCTTCCACTTGGACTCGGCTATTGCGCTTGCCGTTGCTATTACTATCCACCTCTCGCAAGTTGTGATCACTGGAGTTTTAGGGAGTTATGGCTTAGCCAAAGACGGGGAAAATTTATTCACCCTCTATAAACAAGCCCAGTCTTTGCAACATCAAAAGAGCTAAGGGTAAAATAGCTTTAATGTACATTTTAATTGCACTCACTTATTACCGCCCCCATTATTCGGGTTTGACGATCTACGTCGAGAGGTTAGCCCGCGCATTAGCGGATCAGGGGCATCAGGTGACCGTGCTGACTTCCCGTTACTCAAAAGAACTGCCAACCCTCGAAAAGCTGGATGGGGTTGAGGTTCGCCGTCTGCCAGTTGTCTTACGGATTAGCAAGGGGGTGATTATGCCTTCGATGCTGATTTGGGCGTGGCGGCTCGCCCGAAAAGCAGATGTTATCAATGTGCATGTTCCGCAGTTGGATGCAGCATTAATCGGATTGATTGGGCGATTATTCGGTAAGCCTATCTTCCTTACCTATCATTGTGACATGCGCTTGCCAAAGGGGTTTATTCACTCTTT